>JAHDIP010000119.1:0-14291 GCA_020630735.1 Saprospiraceae bacterium
AAAATCAACCGATAGCTACTAACGATGATCCTTAAACCGAATACCGGTAGGTATAACAAAAAATATTCACTCTGTTCTCTATTCGTAATCTTCTGCAATTTATATTAAGTCATTCTTTTGGACAAATAAAAGTAAAAATCCGTAAGTTGTTATTTTAATTTTGACTTAGAGCATTTTACAGCTCTGTCAACTTATCATATGTTTCTGGACGACGATCACGGAAAAACTGCCAAGTCGAACGCACTTCATCTATCATATCTAAATCAAATTCGGCAATCAGCAATTCATCATCGTATTCTGAAGCTTCTGAAAAAATTTGTCCCCTAGGATCTACAAAATAAGAAGTACCATAAAAGCGTCCTAAGTCCCAAGGTTTTTCCTCTCCTACCCGATTGATACAACCCATAAAGTAACCATTAGCGGCAGCATGCGCAGGCTGTTCGAGTTTCCATAAGTACTGTGATAAGCCTGCTACTGTAGCAGAAGGATTGTAAACGATTTCTGCACCATTTAACCCCAAGCAACGAGCACCATCTGGGAAGTGACGATCATAACAAATGTAAACACCTACTTTTGCATACTTCGTTTGGAAAACAGGATAGCCTAAATTCCCTGGTTTAAAGAAGAATTTTTCCCAAAAGCCCGTCGTATGTGGAATATGGTTTTTGCGATACTTGCCCAAGTAAGTTCCATCTGCATCTATTACAGCAGCCGTATTATACAAAACACCAGGTTGTTCTTTCTCATAAATAGGCACTACAATTACCATATTATATTTCTTAGCATATTCTGCCATTCGTTCTGTAGTAGGACCTGGTACTGATTCAGCAGAAGCATACCAATTTCGGTCTTGCCCTGGGCAAAAATAAGGTGTATTGAATATTTCTTGCAAACACAAAATCTGAACACCTTTCTTTCCAGCTTCTTCGATGTATGGTATATGCTTATCAACCATAGCATCCATAATTTCTTGTATCGTTCCTTCTCCTTCAGTCATCGGAAGGCTCATTTGTATTAATCCTGATTTTACAATTCTAGGCATTATTTCGTTTTTTGTTTATTTAATTTATACTAATATTATATCACTTTAGAGACTTTTTTACGTTTGATAAACTGACCATAGCCTTTTTTTATTCTCACTTTTCCATCTTCGACTGCAACTTGTCCACGCAAGATCGTTGTATGGCACTTACCTGTTACCTTCCGACCTTCATAGGCAGAATAATCGACATTCATATGGTGTGTCTTAACAGAAATACGGTGTTCTCTCTTAGGATCAAAAATGACTAAATCAGCATCTGAACCTATTCCTATAGTTCCTTTGCGAGGATACATTCCAAAAATCTTTGCAGCATTCGTAGAGCTTACTTCTACAAATTTGTTGAGGCTAATTTTTCCTGTTCGAACACCTTCAGAATAAAGCAACTCCATTCGATGTTCGATAGCAGGGTGGCCATTAGGTATTTTAGAAAAATCATCTTTCCCCATTAATTTTTGTTTCCACTTAAACGGGCAATGATCTGTACCAACTACCTGTACCATACCTTGATTGATACCTGCCCATAAAGCATCTTGATCTTTTGGTTGTCGTAGAGGTGGACTCATTACCCACTTCGCACCGTTAAATCCTTTTTTGTATAAAGAGGCATCTAAAACTAGATATTGAATACAAGTTTCAACAAACATTTTTTGGTTTCGAGTAGCTGCTTGCTGTACAGCATTTAAAGCTCCTTCGCAAGTCATGTGCACGATATAAGCAGGCACATCGGTATAATTCGCCATATCGCAAAAACGATCAGAAGCTTCAGCTTCGGTCACTTCTGGTTGAGAAAGATAATGATACCAAGGTGATAATTTACCTTCCGCTTTATGCTTTGCAATTAGCTTGTCGATCATATCGCCATTAGTTGCATGTACTGTAACCATGCCTCCACGTCTTTTTACCTCTGACATTAAGTCTACCATCTGACCATCATCAATCATCAGTGCACCTTTATAAGCCATAAATGTTTTGAACGAGGTGATACCTTCTTCGTCAATCATCTGCTTAATTTCTTTCTTCGTCTTTTCATTAAAATCTGTAACGGCCATATGAAAAGAGTAATCGCCGTAGCAATTGCCATTAGAACGACCTTGCCATTGTTTTAGGGCATGTTTTAGAGATTTACCTTGAGTTTGAAGAATAAAATCAATGACCATAGTGGTACCACCATGTAAAGCAGCTAGGGTTCCTGTAGAATAGCTATCACTAGAATAAGTACCCATAAATGGCATTTCAAGATGAACATGTGGGTCAATACCGCCAGGGATAACTAATTTTCCCCTTGCGTCGATCACTTCGACGTCATCAGTTTTTATATTTAGCTTATTCGCAATTGCTGTAATTTTTTCGCCTTCTATTAAGATATCAGCTTTATAGTCGTCGGAAGCTGTAATTATCCTTCCGTTTTTAATAAGAATTGACATTTTTTAGTTTTTTCTTTGTAATAGTTGTTATAGAAATATTTCTCAGTTTAGTTTTTTTTAACAAGTGTAAAAGCTTGAATATATAGCATTAAGGTTATAAGGGTTTTAAAGATGATAAAAAATCTTCACGTTACCAAAGAGTATTGAAAGATTTTGTATGGAAAATAAATTTTTTTTTAATAAAAATTATGTTTACTATTGCACTATAACAAAGTGCACTCAATCGCTAGATAGTGTTACGAGACTATGAGAAAACGGGTCTTATCTAATATATTCCTGTTTATATACAAAAACTGAATTGGTTATTGGGTTTTCAAAAGTTTATCACTTCTGAAAAATTAAGCTATAGCACCTAACAGTGGGCGGCAAACCGAATACCAATAGATATAAAAAAGAAATTCAATTAAAGAGTAACATCTTTTCAGTCCTTCTGATAAGAACATGTTTCTTATTAAACTTTGGTTAGTTTACGTAGTTGAATATTTAGGTTAATAAAGTATTTGGTTGAGGTCTGTCTGAGCAACAGACTTCAATTTTTTTTTGCAGTCTTTACAATTACTTATGAGTAAATATTCCATTTGAATACTCGAATATACAAACACTTTTTTCCTTCCAATCAACATGTTCATTTGCATAAATAATAGACTTCTTTATAAATTTAGGTGTAATAGCATTTACTTCATTAGTTGATTGATGAGGAAAAGACAACCAAGGGTCTTCATAATTTACAGTAAAGACAAAAAATGTATTTGGCTGTTCTTCTAATCCAACTCTAACAACTAGCTTCAATGCATTAGCATCAAATTTCACTGTCCAAAAATAGCGTTGATCTTCATACACTAATTTTCTAATGCCTTTCTTTTTTGGTAAAGCCATCGTTAAAAAATTTACTTATTCATATCCAACAAAAATTGTTTTCTAAGTTCAGGGTTAGGTGTCATTTTACTAACGATATAACCGCTAATCATAGCTAACAAAAAGGATGGTCCGAGTACATCTAATTTCTCAATATAAGGACCTACTCCTGCAAAACCACTGGCAACAAACTTAAAAAAGGGTACACTTAAAAAGCCGACAACCATCGACGCTATTGCTCCTTGTTCGGTATAGTCTTTCCAAAATAAGGAGAGAATCATCACTGGACAAAACGTTGCCGCAATGCCTGACCAACCAAATATGACAAACCAAAAGATCGTTCGATCTGGTGTCGTAATTGCTACACCTAAGGCAATCATTAATGCAAATAGTGCCATAGCAATCGTTACTATTCGAGACAACTTCGTAAGTTTTTCAACGCTTATATCTGGCTTGTATATTTGCTGATAAAAATCTCTGATCACTGCACTTGAAGCTACCACTAAAAGCGAATCGACTGTTGACATAATTGCCGATAAAACAACGGCGATGTAAATACCAACGATGAATAAAGGGAAAACATGCTCTACTAATTTGATAAGTACTCCTTCTCCATTATTTCCTAGTACTGTTTCAACATCCACTCCTACATCTGTAAAAATATAGCGTCCAATCAATCCGATACAAATTGCAGCAGTATCTGTCAATAGTGTAAAAAATATAGCCACCCAACGCCCTTTATTAATCTCTGCTTCATCTTTGATTGACATAAAACGAACAAAAATTTGAGGTGATCCTAAAAAGCCTAAACCGATCAATAGATAACCAATTATGGCTGCAACATTCATCCCTGTAAAACCTCCTGCTCCCCAGATATCTGTTAGCCCAGGGTCCATTGCATATAATTTTTCAGACATCGGCACACCTTTGTCAATAACAAACCAAGCAATGAGGGGCAATAAAACCAAACCCAAAAACATAAGCATTCCCTGAAATAAATCTGACCAAGCAACAGCTACAAAGCCACCAAAAAAAATGTATATAACAACAATGGCAAAACCTATTAATGCACCTGTAAAGTATTCGATTTGTAAGAAGTTTTCGAAGGCTTTTCCTGTGGCATCTATTTGTGCACTAACATAAATGACGACAAATATGGACAAAGCTGTTGAAGCTATAATCCGTAAGGTATGCGAAGAGGCTCGAAAACGACTTACCAAATAATCTGGTATAGTGATAGACTCGTACTGGTCACTTAATTTTTTGAAGGGTTTGGCTAAACAGAGCCAAGCCAACGAAACGCCTATAACCTCTCCTACTACCACCCAAAACCCGCTCACTCCTGCTACTGCTCCAAGACCTGTCAAACCAAGTAATAACCAAGCTGATTCACCTGTGGCACGTGTCGAAAAGGCAACGACCCAATAGCCCATATTCTTTCCACCAACATAGTAATCTTTAATGTCTTTTATTTGTTTGGAAGACCAGATTCCTATTCCAAATAAAACTAAAAAGTAAAGTGCTAGAATAATGTATTTGGTTAGCATTCGTTTTGGTTTTGGTTATGAAGTTAGTAGTCAATCAACATGCAAATTAATAGCTCATTTTTAGTTCCCTTATTCTTTCGCTAGTTTTTCAATCAAGAGATTTTGAATATCGTCTTTTAAACCCAGTTTAGGCATGGGCCAATTTTGGCTATCAAAATAATCTATCGTTTCGTTTATTGATTGTTGAAAAGAAGTAAAAGAAAGGTCAAAATCTTCTTTCATTTTTTTACCTTCAAAACCAAAATCGAAACTTGCCCAGAGGGGTAAATCCGACCATGGTTTTACATGATTGGTTTTTAAGAACGCTGAAGATGCATTTAAAAATTTAGGCGTTTTATTTAAAATGGTAGAAGCTGCATTTACCGTTGTCAAAATACACATTTGAGGATCGGTTACGATATTATATACCTTGGCGTATTCTTTTTCGCTTAGTAATTCTTTTATCACTTTTACTAGATCAATAACATATGTTCCTGAAGCGATCAACTTTCCTTTGTCAGGTAATAAAATTTCTTGCCTCTTTTTAACTTGGTACAGCCAATAGTAATGTCGATCAATATTATCATATTTGCCATAAACTAAAGCAGGTCGCAAGGAAGTATACTTGATGCCACTCGCCTCAAGTATCCGCTCGCATTCTGATTTTCGTTTACCATAGGTTTTGCTTGTTTCGTCCAATGCTTCTTCAGCCGTACATTCTAATATTGGAAACGATTCGTCGCAATATCCAGCATCTGGAAAACCATAAACAGAACAAGTTGAGACAAAAATATATCGTTTCACATTTTTAGAAAGATTGGCTAAAATTGCTTTTAAAGAGTGTGGATAATAACAAGCTAAATCAATTACATAATCCCATTTTTCCTTAGCTATATGTTGTACATCATCCGTATTTCGGTCTCCTCTTATTTTTTTTACTTCAGGAAAAAGATTGGGATTTGTCAAACCTCTATTAAAAATAGTAAGCTCGTATTCTTTTTCTGTCAAAAGCTGTTCGACAACATTTCTACCGATAAAAAGAGTACCGCCTATTATTAAAATTTTAGTCATTCTGTTTTTTTAATTCCTTCTCTCTAATTAATCTATTGAGAATATCTTCTAGTTGAGGAGCACCAATTTGCTTCATCACTATTGTTTTATCTTCATCCAAAATAAAAATACGAGGTGTAGAAGTTACATCGTACAAATGATAAAAACTGGAGATATGCTTTGGGTCTGAAACATTGATGAAAGGTTCCATTTTTTTGTCTTCAATACTTTTCCAACATTTCTTTTCTTTGTCGCCCATGTAGGTACAAGCAGCATAAACGTGAACTCCTTTATCTTTAAATTTTTCGTAAATATCGAGTATAATTGGAGTCGCTTTTTTGCAATGCCCACAGTCGGGTCGCCAAAAAAACAATACCGTAAAATCAGCTTCAACATCATGCAAAAAAGTCTGAATGCTGTCTTTTGTAAACATACCTATGTTCGGTGCTTTTTTTCCAATTTGTATCGCTTTTAACTTTCGAGATTTATCTGCTATGCGTTTTAACGTGGCTTCGTCTGCCCAAGGTGCTTTGCCTTTTGCATAGTACTTATCTGCGATATGAATATAGACTTTATCTTGCCCTACAATTTTTGGTTTCAAATATTTGTTTAAAAAACTAGACAGAAAGTGTTTGTAGACATCTGGATGACCTGCCTCTGCTTTTTCTAAAATAAGATCAACAGATTGTATCACAGAGTCTGGATATCGAAGCGTCAATTTGTCTATAAAAAAGTTGACTCGTTTGGGTAAAAATGGACTTCGCAACAAACGAATATCGTTCATATTGATGTTGTCAAAAAAGTGTTTTCTGCGAAAGGCGATACTCTGCTTTTTGATTTCATCTTTAGTCCCATCAAAGTCAGGAATGTCGGGTTCTAGTTCGGTTCCCAAAATAGATGCTGTAAAACTGTCAGGATTTTTTTCTATTGTCTTGGTTTGTTCTGCTTTGATAAGAGCGACCAACTTTTCGATTTTCTGCTCTAACTTTTCTTTCTCTTTTTCGTCCTTTTCTTCTTTTAAGGCTGCTTGTAAGGGATCTATTTGTTTTTTCTTTTTGTGTAAAAAATCTAGGTAGTCATAATAAATTTTATTTTCAGGTGAGCCTGTAACTTTCGTCAAGTTCATAATATCTTTATGATCTGTTTGCACCTTCATTTTTTGATCACCTTGGGTAATTAAAACTAAAATACTTTTATTTTTTGGTGGCAAAATGATGGTATATACACCAGACTGTAAGATGGCATTTTTCTTAAAAACAAAAAGCCCTTTTTCATTTACTTGCGCAGTATCTTTATAGTAAGCTTTTTCGGCATAGTAGCCGCCCAGATAAATTTGTTTTTCACTATAATTGTCGATACTCACTTCTATCTCGTAGCCTCTTTGAGCAATACTTGCTATCGAAAGAACTAGGGAGAAAAAACAAAAAATAATCAATCGCTGCATCTTCTTCTTTTCTATGATTTTGGCATTTAAGGAATGATTAAGTAACACTAAAATAATAACTTATCAATTTATAGTGGATAATTTTCAATTATAATTTCGTTGAAAAGTCTCAACAGAACGATACTGTGCCTACGTTTTTCGTCTCATTCTAATCGAAAATTGTCTTAACCCAAAATACGGAACTTATTTTTTACTCATTCCTATATAGTAAACAATAAAGGCTGCTAAAAAACCTGTAAACCATGAAAGGCTATACAGCATTCCGAGTGAAGGAATGAAAAAACCTAGCAATGGCACTAAGATACCAATGATCAAAGCAATCATCGCTTTCATATTGACACCAGAACCACCAAAGCTATATTCGCCATCGACTTTAAACAGCCCAGCTAAATTTAATTCTTTTTTGCGAATGACAAAATAATCACAAATCAAAATAGCTAATACTGGCCCTAAAAGACCGCTAACAAACAAAAGCAAGCCCATAATACTATTGAGCAACCACCAAGGACAAATAACGATGCCTATTATAGCTGCCAAAATTCCTCCTGTTCTAAAACTTAATGACTTTGGAAATAAGTTTGAAAAAGCATTCGCTGGGGCAATTACGTTAGCAGCAATATTGGTACTCAGGGTTGCTATAAGCATAAAAATTTGTGCAATCACGACAACAACAGGGTTATCAAACTTTGAGAGTAAAGTCACTGGATCCCAAGGAGCATCTTCCGAAATGAGTACATCATCAAAATTGATCAAGGCTGCACAGGTTACAAAAATACCTACAAACGAAAAGAGTGCCATTGTCAACGGTAAACCTAAAAATTGTCCCATTACCTGATTGCGTTGGCTACTGGTATAACGCGTAATATCGGCAATGCTTATCGCCATTGTTGCCCAAAAACCGACCATTGCCGTTAGCCAAACGATATAACCAACGATCTTTGACCAAAAGCTTTTTTCTTGTTTTGGAGAAATGCCTATCTCTGTAGTAGATGTTGCTTTTACATTTGCACCATCGGTCAAGCGAAAAATAACTTTAACTTTTTTATCACCTCGTACAATGCCACCCACATCTACATTATTGGTATAGCTTCCTAATTCTAATCCTGCCATATCTCCTTTGGTACTATTCCATTCAGATTCAAACGTACCGTTAGGTTCAGGAATAATCAACTGATAATCGGTTGCTTTAAATGCGCCATTTTTATCTCGAATAGGATTGAGGTCGAGTACCAAGTCATTATTCTCTTGGCGTAGGTTCGAAGTGGGTGTAGAGAGTTGAGTACTTTGATCGAGTACGATACCAAACCCTCCAGCCGTAACTGCTCCCCAAACAATCAACGCAATACCGATACCAATCAAAATAGGTGCTGCAAATTTTTCTAACCACTTGATTCCTTCCGTTCCTTTCCAAATAAAAAAAACATTCATCAACCAAAATATCCCAAAACTAATGAACTGCCCAGCATCCAATCCACTCGAAGGAGTCGAGCCTGTAAGCGCATTCCAAATCGCATAAATAGCAAGTCCTCCGATCCATGTCTGAATACCAAACCAACCACAAGCCACGATACCTCTCACCAAGGAAGCTATATGAATTCCATTGGTACCAAATGCTGCTCTACCGACTACAGGAAATGGGATACCATACTTCACTCCTGCATGCCCATTGAGCACCATTGGAATAGTAATGATGAGATTTCCTAAAATAATAATACACAAGGATTCCCACCAACTTAGACCGTCGATAATCATAGAAGAGGCCATCAAATAAGTAGGGACACATACTGCCATTCCGACCCAAAGCGCCGCGAGGTCAAACATACCCCAACTACGTTTATTGGCTGGAACGGGTGCGAGGTCTTCGCTATATAAAGGGGAGTTGGAAACGTCTTCTTGTAATTCGACAATTTCGTTTCTCATAGATTTGGTTTTCGTTAGTTAGTTTCAAAAAAATACCATTCTCTTTTCAATGAAAAAAGAATGGTATCAATGATTTTCTTTATGAGATATAATGTTCGTCTGCAATGGCAATGGCTTGCGACAAAATATCCATTCCTTTATCGACTTCTTCTTTTGTAATTGTCAATGGAGGAGCGACAAAAATGAAGTTCCATTTTACAAACGTAAACATACCGAGTTCTCGGATTTTGGCAGCCACTTGTTTCATGATTCCCATTTCGGAAGGTTTGGCATTCCAAGGCGCCATAGGTTCTTTCGTTGATCTGTTCTTGACGATTTCGATGCAGCCGAGCATTCCTGTATTTCGCCAATCACCAATAGACGGATGTTTTGCTATAAGTTCATCCATTTTTTGATCAATGTATTGTCCCATTTCTACTGCCCGTTCGATTAGATTATCTTTTTCGTAAATATCTAAAACGGCCAAGGCTGCGGCACAAGAAACCGCATGAGCAGAATAGGTTAATCCTAATGGTAAATATTGGTCATTGAATGTTGCCGCAATTTTATCACTTACAATAATTCCACCAAGTGGAAGGTAGCCTGCTGTTAATCCTTTAGCAATACACATGATGTCAGGTGCTATATCGTGGTTGTCTATACCAAACCATTTACCTGTACGACCAAAACCACTCATCACTTCATCGTCAATCAGCAATATACCATGTTGCTCTGCTAGTGCTTTTACTTTTTTGAGATAAAATGGCGGATACTTAATGCAACCTGATGTACCCGATTCGCCTTCCATAATAATAGCTGCGACATTTTCAGGCCCTTCATATTTGATGACGTTTTCCAAATTTTTTATGGCACGTTCGCCACATTCTTCCATCGAAGAAGAATACCAAGGACAACGATAAAAGTATGGATTTTCAACATGAACAATATTAGGTGCTTGCTGGCTATCTACTTTCAATTTTCGAGGATCACCTCCAGCGGAAATAGAAGTCATTGTAGCTCCATGATAAGCTCTGTATTGTGTTATAATTTTGTGCCGTCCTGTGTATAATCGAGCTAGCTTTATGGCATTCTCGATAGCTTCAGAACCACCTAAAGTAAAGAAGGTTTTGTTTAAATCACCAGGTGCAATTTCAGCTAACTTTTTCCCCAATTCGCCACGTACTTTTGTGGTCATACTAGGCGCAATAAAGCTGACTTCTGCCATTTGTTTGGCTACCGCTTCTGCTACAGCAGGATGACCATGACCAATGTTTACATTCATTAATTGAGAAGAAAAATCGAGGTATGATTTTCCTGCATGATCGTACAGATAAACACCTTTAGCTTTAGCAATATTGATCGGGTTTAATCCACCTTGTTTTGACCAAGAAAAAAAAGTATGATTGAGGTTGTTTTGTACGATTGATTCTACTTCAGTAGTATTTGTAATTTCCATTATTATACAATTATTTTAAATAGTATTAATTGCAATAAACTCCTGTTGAGGATATAAGAGTATCTTTAAGAATTTCATTTTTTCGGAAAACGAAAAATCAAAAAAATTGACTTCAAATAGTTTATGTTTCCTCTAAATATACCTACTGGTATTCAGTTTAAGGATCATCATCAGTGGCTAACCTTTAATTCTTAGTAGCTTTAATCGTTTGACAATCCCAAAACCACTTTAGGTTCAGTATAGAACAGAGAGTAGAGAGGCGATCATAGAAACTATTTTCAGTATAAAATGATCTGTTTATTCTTACATTTTTCACTAAAAAAATCACTTCACTACTCTCTATTCGAGTACTTAGGCAATACTATTATTTTTTCATTATTAAAAATATTAACTCATCCAATTGGTGAACGCTTCAGGGTTCCACTTAGTCGTGGTCTTTTTTAGTTTTGTCCAGAAGTGAACAGAACTATGACCAGTGATATCACTCACTCCGAACTTTGATTCGTTCCAACCACCAAAAGAGAATGGTTCACGAGGAACAGGAACGCCAATATTGACACCCACCATACCTGCACTCACTCTATCCATAACATAGCGAGCCATTCCACCATTTTGTGTAAACACAGAAGACGCATTTCCATAGTTTGAACTATTCTCAATGCGAATAGCTTCGTCAATATCATTGGTACGCATGATCGCTAAAACAGGCCCAAACACTTCTTCTTTTGCAATGGCCATATCAGGTGTTACATGATCGATTACGGTAGGCGCCACATAATAGCCACCTTCTTTTCCTTCCACAACTGCATTTCGACCATCTACTAATACTTTTGCTCCAGCGGCTTCTGCTTCTGTGATATAACGTTCGATGCGTTCTTTAGCCTCTTTTGAAATAACAGAACCAAGCGACGAACCAGGCACAATATCTCTTGCTACTTCGCATAATCGCTTTACGATATGATCTATATTTCCTACTCCGACCATAGCTGAGGCAGCCATACAACGCTGACCAGCACAACCCGCCATTGATGCTGCAATATTAGTAGCAGCCATTTCAAGATGTGCATCAGGTAAAACGATTAAGTGATTTTTAGCTCCACCAAGTGCTACACATCGTTTTAGGTTAGAGGTTGCTCTCTTATAAACGATCTTCGCAACACGAGTAGAACCAACAAAAGAAACCGCTTCGATTGCAGGATGGTCACATATCGCTTCAACGATCACTTTGTCACCATTAACGATATTGAAAACGCCATCTGGTAAGCCCGCTTCTTTGAGTAATTCGGCTATACGCTGAACACTAAGAGGTACTAACTCAGATGGTTTCATGATCATACAATTACCCAAAGCAATAGCATTTGGCATTGTCCAAAGTGGCACCATAAATGGGAAGTTGAACGGCGTGATGCTCGCTACAATCCCAAGTGGGTGATGCGATGTACGACACTCTACCCCTTGGCTTACTTCCTGTATTTGATCATTGATCAACTGTGGCATTGAACAAGCAAACTCACATAATTCAATTCCTTTTAATACTTCTGCTTTTGCTTCGCTACGTATTTTCCCATTTTCGATATGGACAATTTCCGTAAGCTCGTCAATATTTTCTTCTAGTAAGGTTCTGAATTTAAAAAAGATTTGCACCCGTTCCTTCATTGTTAAAGCTGACCATGCTGGGAATGCTTTTTGAGCAGCAGCAACCGCTTCTTCTAATGCTTTGTTGTCGGAAAGAGGAACGGTAGAAATGACTGTTCCATCTAATGGACTAAAAACGTCCATTTTTTTATAATCGTGGTCCTTAAACTGACCCGCAATATAGTTTTTGGATGTTGGATGATTTAATGTATCTACTTTCATTTTTTCTTTTGTTTAAAATATTAGAGCCTACTAAGTTATACTTTTTTTTCATAATATCAAATACTTCGTTCTTTGCATTTTACGATAGTTTATTCTTTCGGGTAGAACAAGTGTGTTATTTAAAGTAAGACAAAGTTTTTTTTTGCAAATTTTAAGGAAATATACCTACTGGTATTTAGTTTAAGGATCATCATTGTTAGCTATCTTTTGATTCTCAATAGCTTTAATCGTTTGACAATCCGAAAACCACTTTGCTTTCAGTCTATAAGGAAGTGATTTGAGTGTTTTTGTAAAAACTGAATAATACGTTGAGCTTCTTTTATCGAGATACTTGGGTCGGTAGGAAGGTTTAAAATGTGTTGGCTGATTTTTTCTGCGATCGGAAAGCTACCATATACATAGTGCCATTGTTCAAATTTAGATTCGATAGGATGAATCGGGCTAAGAAACCAATCATTAAGTTGGATGTTATTGGTTTCGGCAAGTGCCAAAAATGCTTTTCGATCTTTCACTAGAAATGGATACTTGATAATAGTATGTGTGGCATAAGCTGGTTCGGTGAGAAAGGTAAAGCCCATTTCTGCAAAAGCTGCTGTGTATAAACTAGCAATAGTTCGACGATGTTTTAGATTTTGGTCAAACACGCTTAAGGCTTCCAATCCCTTTTTCGCTTGGATGGGTGACAATCCTTTGAGAAAGTCTTTGGGCAATATTGGTGCAGCTAATTCTTCGCCACTAGAAGAACCTGTAACGATATTGTATTTACTCAACAAACGGAAAGTTTTTATAGCTGTCCAATATAGAGATGGATTTAGCCTACTCCTTACTTTTAGCTGAAGACCAAGCATTTGTACTTCTTTGAACGAAGGTTCTTGAAGTTCACCTTCCATTTTTTGAAGCTTTTCAGCAAGTACAGCATCTTGGCAAAGCACCATTCCTCCAATACCTGTTGAGAAAGGCTTATTCCATTGCGAAGAATAAAAAGCAGCTTTAGCGCAAGTGCCATTGGCTTTTCCTTTGTAAAAACCACCAAAACCATGCGTACAATCTTCGATGACCTCTAATTGATGTTTTTGAGCAATGGCATTGATTTCATCAAAATCGCTCGAAAGACCAAAAGTATTTTGAGCAATAATGACTTTTGTGGCCGCTGTAATTTTTTCCTCTATTTTGGAGCAGTCGATATTATAAGTAGCAGCAGTAATATCGACATAAACAGGAGTTGCCCCCAGATAAATAATGGCGTTTGGCACTACAACACAAGTAAATGCAGGAATAATGACTTCATCGCCTTCGCCTATTCCCATTGCTTTCAAGATCGCATACAAGCCTACTCTACCCTTCCAGAATAGGCTTATTTGATTTACTTTCGCATGTAATTTTTTTGCTAAAGCTGTTTTGTATTGAACTTTTAGATTCTGCAATTCTTTAATATTTGTATATTAGCAGCAAGCTTCGAAGAATAAGAAGGCTCGTGAAAATGATAATAAACGTTTAAATGAAGCATGAGTCATCCCGAAATTCTATTGTAAAATATAGAATAATTGAATATTTGGTGTTAGAAGTCAGATTATTTCAGCTTTGCTGAAATTGTCAGAAGTCAGATCTACTTTAGACTTAAGTCTGACTTCTGACAGGCTAGCAAGGCTAGCCGTTCTGACTTCTTTTACCAAATATTCAATAAATATTAGGGATGACTCATCTTTCACTTTTATTGACTTTTCATTGCTCTACCTGC
>JAHDIP010000119.1:14391-18696 GCA_020630735.1 Saprospiraceae bacterium
AATATTAGGGATGACTCATCTTTCACTTTTATTGACTTTTCATTGCTCTACCTGCTGGTATTCAGTTTAAGGATCATCATTAGTCGCTATTGTTTGATTATCAGTAGCTTCAATCGTTTGGATATCCGAAAACCACTTTAATTTCAGTATCATTATTCTTCTAAAAGCCCCAAAATTACAAAACCTATGGACAATAAGTTACTATTGTCATTTATCACCTATTTATTACTTTGTTTACTGGGCTGTAAACAGGAAGAACTTGTAGTACCTCAACCTTACGTTAGCGACTTTTCTAAAAATTATGCTAATAATGGTAAAAAACGGCACCTTCCCCTTCTAGAAGATGTGTATACCAAAACGACATTCGACTCTATTCCTTTTCCTGAAATTACACCTGAATTGATCAAAGGCTTGGAGCATCAACTACTTTTGTTAAAACTTCGGCATAAACGTACTAGGCAAAAAGTTGGCAATTTGAGTATCCAAATGAAACAATTGGAAGAAATGGTTGCTATCTTGCTTAAAGCGCAATTTATACCTCCTCCTTTACTCAAGCATTACATCGATATTTTCCAGATTTGGGGAAAAGATCAACGAGGAAACATCTATTTCACAGGTTATTTTACGCCCGTACTAAAAGTAAAAAGAGAACCCGATGAGGTCTATAAATATCCATTATATACCTTTCCGAAAGGTTGGGAAGGTACTTTGCCGACACGTCAAGAAATCGAAGAAGAGGGTGTACTTGATGATATGGGCTTAGAACTCGCCTATGCTAAAGACAAAATCGAAATCTACTTTATGCAAGTACAAGGATCGGGTATTGTTGAATATCCCGATGGCACTTGGGAGCTTTTTGCTCATAATGGAAGTAATAGACATTCGTACCGAAGTATCGGAAAGCATATGATCGAAACAGGTTTAACTACAGCAGACCGAGTATCGATCAAAAGTATCAAAAAGTTTTTTGAACGAAATCCGCACTTAATCGACTCCGTATTATTTGCCAATCCTTCCTACATTTTTTTCAAACCTAAAAACACGATGCCTAGTGGCGCAGGACACGTTCCTATTACAGCTGGTCATACTATTGCAGTAGATACCCGATTTATTCCCTTAGGGTCTTGCGTTTTAGCGGCTGTTCCTATTATTGATTATCGGGGAAAATTTGTACACCATGAATTTAGAATCCTAATCGCCCAAGATATTGGTGGAGCAATTAATGGAGCTGGGCATGTTGATTTGTATACAGGAATCGGAAAAATAGGACGACAAAAAGCGAGTGCTTTACATCATTTCGGTCGTTTGTGGATTTTACTACCCCCTAAACCTGTTAGAAAAGAACTTGCTAATAAAGATTTACACAATAAAAAATAACACATATACAACAATATTTTATTAGATATTTCATTGATTTGTTAAATGTACTTTTTTTATATGCTTTTCTTCTTTCCATTTTGGAAAATAAGTCTATATTTATGATTCAATTAACCTTATTAGGCTAAATACCAGAAAAGCCACACACTAACCCACAACCGATTAGCAAGTCTACCTCATTTTTTCGCTACACTTAGTTTGTACAAAAAATGACTAACTCCATGGACAGTTGATCACAATATTCAAATAATAACATACTTTGAAGTTGTTAATAATAGACATAGGTCTGTACATCTGTATAGCTTATTTTTAACAAGCTTCTATTTTATAAAAAGAGAAAACAACATATGCTTTGTATCATTTTTACAAAGAAGAAAGCCTTTGCAGCTATTTATGGCGAAAAAATCGAGCTACTTCCACTAAGTAATGAAACCTACATCTCCTACTCTGGCACGCTAAGAGAGGCTTTAGAAGCTCAACTACCTTCTATATCAGTTAAATATTCGCAACATGTACTAAAAACTGGTAAGAAAACATTTGATCCTATTCCTCTAATTATCGTATTTCCTACTGATAATTCTGATGAGCAACTAAAACAGGAGAAAAAAGCTAAACAATGGATTAAGTCTTTTGCACCAGGATTTCGGTTAGTTCATACCGACAATCTTGCAACAGCATATATACGGACCATACTATCAGAAAAAGAGACCATTAATAATGATATTGTTGTACTAGAAGCTCTTGATGATTATGTCAATCTATACATTCATTATGGCGATAAAACTAAAAAGGGATATTATAAAACCATCAAAGAGCTTGGTTGGCAGGAAGGGAAAAAACTGGTGTTAGAAAAATTAGTAACAACTTTAGCTCAAGAAGGCTTTATTCTAAATGAGGAAGATGAGGCAGCGCTAGTAAGCCAATTAGAACACCATAAAGGAGGCAATGATTTTATAATCCGCAAAAAGACGGCAGGAGTAGCGATAGATGCGAAAGTCCATTTACCTGATTCAAGCTATAAAGATTTAATTTGCAAGGGTCGTAGCTCACTGGATGAACTTTTAAATATTAACTTAAAAACGAACAATTACATATATAAAGTTTTTTTAATTGGTAAATATTTTGATAATCCTTTTTTTTTAAATTATCTTTGTGATCACCTCAACTTGCAGGGTAAATTGATCTCCAAGAACATATCAACAAACGAGCAAGCGATCGCAACTCTAGCTTCTGGTGTTTTCAAAAAGACCATAGATATATATGCTGCAAAAAAGGCTAAGTCTTTAGCTAAACGTCAGCAAAAGAAGCGACGTAAACAATTGCTCAAAGAAATTCTGGATGTTTGTACAGATCGAACTAAATTTAAAGAATATAATTCGATCTATATCAAAAAAGGAGCTGCTATTGGTATACCCAAATCCGTTATCCTTTGGTTGATAAAAGAAAACTTAAGCGCTGATGAATTACCAGACCCATTTATCGACAATATAGAAGGTCTACCCGCTTCAATACAAACAACTAAGCCACCAGAACATACTAAAGAAGCAGTAAAGGCTAGTTCTTCTTCTGATATTGAAAAAGCACCTACTGATACTGAAAAACAAAAAAATACACATACGCCAACTCCTCAATCGCAGGTAGATGAAGTAAAGACTTCTCAACAAATAAATAGATTGGCAACTAGTACAACAGCAAACATAAAACCTGAAATACAAAAAGAAACCCAAAAAGTTGTTGATACTCCATTGGAAACAAAGCCATCAAAAAAGACTTCTAACAAGAAGGCTCTGGCAGAAATGGGACAATATCTCTCTATTGAAAAAATGTATTCTGATACAGAGTTTATGCTTTTTAAAGGAAAACTAAAGGGCAACGAAAAACTGCGTGTATTTAGAATAATTCTAGCAGATGATGCGAAAGATAAAAATGAAATGAAACGATTTAGAAGTCTTCATGACCTCGAATCGTCTTATTATAATGATAAAATAAGTTCTATTTATACCATGTCTTTTGGTCGATTTTATCACCGTGATTTTATACAGGGAACTACACTTAGAAACTATATTACTCAAAACGGTATAAATCAAAAGCAAGGTGTAACAGATTTAAAAACAGACGAATTGCAGCTAATCTTAGCTCTTTGGAAAGAGATAAATGGCTTAAATTTTGCATGTAAAAATCTCAATGAGGATACTATTTTGGTTTCTACAAAACGAAAATGGAACCTCAAAAAAGAGATAAATATCCATTTAGTGGGTATTTCTTCAGCAACGTGTTCCATGGGAGAAATGCAAGAAGAGTTACATCAAATTTTTGAACGACAACTTGGCAAAGAGCTTTATCAGCAGATAAGACAAAAATTTAAACTTTAGTTTCCTATGAGTAATGCCCGTAAAAAAAAGTCCAACACTTCTGAACTCGAACGTTATATTTCTGAGTTGGAAGAAAATAAAAGAAAATCGAGAAGAGATACTACTCTACTTGCTTTTCTTATCATTATTGGTATGATTGGACTGACTTATGTACTAAGTAACCCACAACCTTCTACGGGGAAGGATGTCATTACCTTTGAAGACGATAGAGAGCATTCTACGAATCCATCTACTAGTGACGAGAAGCCTCAACCTAAAAAAGTTTCTATCGAATCATTGTTATTAATTGAAGGTGAACGAGAAGCGAATGAAGCTATCAAGTTTATCATTACAAGCTTCGACAAACGAGTAAATTACCAAATTGATTATGGAGATGGAAAATTAGTCAACGCTAACCGCAAAGTAAATATCTATAAATACCCTATCGCAGGTAAGTACAATATCAAGCTTTATTCTACTTATAATGGAAGAACGAAAAAATTACATACTCAACAAATCTTAATAAATACAGCTATTGAAGTTGGTGATAATGTTCTTATCGATAGAACTTATTAAA
>JAHDIP010000120.1 GCA_020630735.1 Saprospiraceae bacterium
ACTAAAGCAAATTAAAGTTAGTATTTAATTGTAGAATCCACAAAAAATAGTTATTTCTGTTGTAGCATATAGCTTCATAGAGATCAGTATTTAAGGAAATGTTAGAAATAAATTAGGTTTTAATAAAAATGCTTCAATAAAAATGTAAATTTATTTTCAGTTTTAGAGATATGAATAGTTATTGGCAACTAAACTCAAACTTGAATATTGGAAGAATTAATAAAAAAAATAAAAAGTAGCATTCAACTAAGCTCGGAAGCCGAACAATATCTTCAATCTATTTCTTTAGAAAAGACCTTTTCTAAAGGTTCGATCCTAATTCGAGAAGGACAGAATGTAAACAATATCTATTTTGTGACAGATGGATGTCTGAGATCTTATTGTACAGACAAAAAAGGAAAAGAACATACCTTACTATTTGGTATTAAAAATTGGTGGATTAGCGATTATATAGCCATTCACAATAATGAATCCGCTACTCTAACAGTAGAATGTCTAAAAGAATCAAACGTCATTCAATTCAATGCTAAAAAACTGAACGGCATACTTGAACTCTTTCCTGAATATGAACCCTTTCAACGAAACCTCTTAGAACGCCATGTAGTGAGTTTACAAAAAAGAATTTTGAATCAATTACAATTGACAGCGTCGGAGAGATATGATCTATTTTTAGAGCAATATCCAGATATAGAGCAATACACTCGGAATTATCACATCGCATCTTACTTAGGTATTACACAAGAAAGCCTGAGTCGTATCAGAGTTGAAAAAGTAAAATAATAAGGACGACGTCTAACTTCTTACCATAGGTCAATTTTTATCTCTATTCTTTGCTTTACTTTTGTGTCTCTTATAAAAAAGATACAAAAATGAAAGCCTTACAACTAGTAAAATATGGAGAAATTAAAGATAGCTTGGTCTTTAACGAAATAAATAAGCCAATTATACAAGCAACAGATGTTCTTATCCAAGTGAAGGCTGCTGCCATCAATCCTATAGACAAAAGTATCATTTTGGGTAACCTACAGAGCCTTATCCCTCTTACATTTCCGAGAACTAGCGCCTATGATGTTAGTGGAATTGTAGTTGAAAAGGGAAATAACGTAAATAATTTTGAAATAGGAGACTTGGTTTACGCTAGGGTACCTCAAGAACAAATGGGAACAATAGCTGAATATGTAGCTGTAAATACTATTGCAGTATCCAAAAAACCTGGAAATATTTCTTTCGAAGAGGCTGCAAGTATTCCATTAGCAGGACTCACAGCTTTGCAATCCTTAGAGCAGATAGGTATAAAAGAAAATGACAAAATTCTTATTCATGCAGGATCTGGTGGTGTGGGTAGTTTCGCTATTCAGTATGCCAAAGCTAAAGGAGCTTATGTATACACTACTACAAGTACAACCAATGTGGCATGGGTTAAAGACCTAGGAGCAGATAGGGTCATTGATTACAAAACAGAAGATTATAAAACTATTGTGACAGATGCTGATATAGTGTTCGATACACTTGGGAGACACTATACTTTGGAAGCTTTCGAAGTTATTAAACAAGGTGGAAAAGTTGTAAGCGTTGTTGGTCCTATGGATGAAGATAGTGCTAATGCTTTTGGAATGGCTGATTACAAGTTGCCAAAAGAATTAACTAAAGGTATTAATGAAAAAGAGGCTTCTTACAAATTTATTTTTATGCATCCTAATGGAGCTCATTTAGGTGAAATAAAGTTATTGATCGAAGATGAAAAGATTAAACCAGTCATTGATAAGGTATATCCTTTCGATGAGAGTATAGAGGCATTTATACATCTAGCATCAGGTAGAGCTAAGGGTAAAATCGTAATAAAAATTAGTTAAAAATTATTCAGTCTTAAATAAATAAAAAATCATGATAAAAAAAATATTAATTGGATTGGCAGGTTTTCTTATCCTTGCCTTTATCGCATTCTATTTTGCATCCAAACCAACAGCTACAAAAGATGGAGCATATATCCCGTCTCCATTTGCATTAAAACTAGCTACCTCTCCTACTACCGATTTTGATAACACTGTTTATGAAAATCCGCACACAGGGAATAAAAAAGTATTGATGGTATGCACTGAAGAAAGAAACATGACGATGGCTAATGGTGAAAAATTTTCAACAGGCAATCATCCTGTCGAAATGCTGTTGCCAATATTGCATTTAAAAAATGCAGGCTTTGATGTAGATATAGTAACTCCAACAGGAAAATCAGTCAAAATTGAAATGTGGGCAATGCCAGAAGAAGATAAAAACATAAAAGCGATGTATTCAGAATACAAACAGAAATTTGAAAATCCTGGAAAGCTATCAGACTTTGTTCAACATTCAATGACTGACAGTACAGATTATGTAGCCATTTTTATTCCTGGAGGGCACGGAGCTATGCTTGGTTTACCTGATAACAAGGATTTGAATAAGTTACTTCATTGGTCACATGACAATGATATGTTTACACTTGCTATTTGTCATGGTCCAGCAGCGTTGTTAGCTGCAAGTTTAGACAGCGATAAAGATTCATTTATTTATAAAGGGTACAAGATTGCTTCATTCCCAGATGCCGTTGATGAACAAGGTCCCATGATAGGTTATACACCAGGTGCTATGCCTTGGATATATGGCGAGCGACTAAACAAACTGGGTGTTACAATTATTAATGAAGCTGCTGATAATACTATCCACAAAGACAGGAAATTAATCACAGGAGCGAGTCCTCAAGCTGCTAACAATTTTGGTAAATTAGCCGCTACAGAACTTCTTAAAGAGGTCAACAAATAATTAACTACTGCAAATAAAGTGCATAAGTAATAGCGATTTGAGTTTTAATTTGAATCGCTATTACTTTTTCCTAAGAGTATGTTTCAAACAAAACAAATTGTATGCTTAAGATCAAATATCTAGTTACTTTTTTTTTCATAGGAATGTTTTTGCTGAGTTTTTCATCTTATGGTCAAAGCCAACAAGATACCTTACAGTATAAAATGGATTTGAATTTTTCGGGTAGAAGAATTTCAGGAACCTTTAGCCAAGTAGTAACTGGTGGAGGATTAAATATAGATGTATTGTACAAAAATTGGCATCTGGAGAACATTACTTCATACAGATATAATAAAACCAATACAAGGTTAATCGAAGATAATTGGTATGACCTAGTTACCCTTAAATATTACCCAAATGGAAAAAAGAAACTTTATCCAGGAGTGTTTTATCATTTTGACAATAATTTAATATACAGAGTAAAAAGTCGACATCACTATGGAATAGGGCTTGGTTCTGTACTAGACAAAGGTCTAATGAAATTATCTTTGTTAACAGCTATAGCTAATGAGGATTCAACTTTTAATGGTTCTGAATTTGTAAATAGTGAACGAGATTTTTCTAATCGAAAAAATGGATTATTTTTGTTTAGATTAAACAATGGTTATTCTATTGCTAAAAATAAAATCAATTTCTCTTATCAACTATTTTATTTTCAATCACTCAAAGAAAGTGCAGATTATGATATTTGGTTAACTCCTAGAATTAGCTTCAGGATATTTAAAGGTTTATCCTTCCATGTTGTTTATGATTATCGTTTTGAAAACGTACATTTAGAAACATTGTCTAATTATAATGATATTATGCTCTTTGGTTTTAATTGGAACATGAAGAGTTAAGAATTTTAAATCCTTAGAATCTAACGATTCTTATGCAATGGTTTTTATCAAATAGAATAAATAAAATTTAATTAATAACTAAATTACAAATATGACTGATGTAAATCTTATTACGACCTTAAAAGAAAGGTATGCATGTAAAGCAATGAATGGTGAAACTGTCCCTCAAGAAAAAATCGATAGAGTTTTAGAAGCGATCAGATTGAGTCCTACATCTAGTGGCTTACAACCATTTGAAATTATTTGTATCACAAATAAAGAGATAAAGGAAAAAATTAAACCAGTCGCTTGGAATCAACCTCAAATTACAGATTGTTCTCATTTGTTGGTTTTTGCAGCATGGGATACATACACAGAAGATCGAATAAACTATATGTTTGATTTGACCAATGAGATACGTGGTTTTAAGAATGAAGGATGGGAAAATTATCGTCAACAATTATTATCTACATATCCTAAATTAGATACTGAAGTAAATTTCCAACATGCATCAAAGCAAGCATATATTGCTCTGATGTCTGCAATGATTCAGGCGCAACATGAAGGCTTGGATAGTACTCCTATGGAAGGGTTTGATCCTGCAGCTGTAGACGAAATTTTAGGATTAAGAGAAAAAGGATTAAGAAGTTGTGTGCTACTACCTATCGGATACAAAGATGCTGAAAAAGATTGGTTAGTAAGTCTTAAAAAGATTCGTAAACCAATGGATAAGCTTGTGACTAATATTAGTTAACAAGTAGGTGCTAGGATAAACTTTAACATACAAATAAAGCCCTTGAAAAATTAATTTCAAGGGCTTTATTTTTTATTGAATTAAAATTTTCATCTATTAACAACAAATTTTTGTGTCAATAATTCTTTATTACTTGTTTGAGCACTAATAATATAAATACCTGCATCTAGTCTTGAAACATTCAAACGAATTACGTTGCTATCAACAGTGATATCTTGAATTATTTTACCGAAAACATCGAGCAAACGAATGGCTTCAATTTCAGTATTGTCCAAATCAATATTTAAAATAGTACTAGTAGGATTTGGAAAAAGCTGCATACCGCTATCAACTATTCTTGCTTGGTTAGTAGCAAAAGAAGCAAGTGTTGTAAAACTATACTTTGCTCCCCAATTTGTCCAACCTAAAGGACACTTTGTTTTTACTTTATACTTATAAGTTGTAGCAGACATTAAACTAGAAATAGAAAGACTATTTACATTTGTAAAAACCTCAGTCCAACCACTTCCAGCAATTTTATAGCGCACTTTGTATTTAACATCGTCGGGATCAGCTGGCCAATTTAGAACAGCATTTGTCGTACTAACATTATTGGCAGTAACGTTTTCTGGTCGATCACAAACTTCAGCAGAAGTGGTAAAGGTAGCTGTAGTTGACCAAGTAGAGTTAGTTAAAGTACAATTCGTTTTTATACCATATTCATAAACAGTATTTGGTTGTAGTTCATTTAAAAAACGCTGATTGATTGTAGCATTTACTTCTGTCCATCCGTTGCCAGAACCATTTATTCTATAACGCACTTTGTATTTTTCAGCACAGTTGGCGGCATCCCAGTCGAGACGTATTACATTTCCACTAATCACCGTTACTGAAGAAGAAGTAGTGGCACGACAAGCTTCTAAAGAAACGTTATAAGAACTCCAATCCCCTTCTACTAGATTGCAATTTATTTCTTTGACTAATACGGTACCTGTGCCTTGTGCCCCCCATTCGATATCAATTGTATTGCCAGCAGTATTGGTAGAAATAATAGTACCACCAACGACATCCCAGCAGTAAGTAGATGTTGCTATATTAGGAACGGTATAAGTTTCTGTACAATGTTCAGTTGAAGTAGCAGCACCAGCAACAGTAAGTGCTTCAGGCTTCATAACTTCTACTAAAAACGCTGCTGATTTTTCTTGAATATCAGTTGCAATTGTACCATTTAACCAAGGCTCATGTCCTTCTCCTTCATAAGGATAAATTTCGTTTTGAAAACCAAAGGCATCCAGTTGATTATGAATTGGGATAGCTCCATAAAGCGTAGGGAATAAAGCATCAGTCCCAAAAGGTGCTCCTGCATCAGGGTTGACAATAATATCGCTTGTACCATAAAAGGAAACAACAGGTGTTTCTTTCCCTGCAATAAAACCAAGATCACCAATAGCCCCCCATAAGTTAATAACACCAATAGGAGTACCATCTTCCTCATAACTATTTCCAGAGCAATCTGTACAACCGAGGTCAGACCAATTATTGAAAATGCCTCCTTCATAAGTTGGAGCTAATACAGGGAAGCTAGCACGTTCTGCATCGCTCACAAAAGCAGCATGAAGAGCAGAAATTCCTCCTGCACTGTTACCTCCTGCAAAAACCAAATTTGGATCAATACCAAAGTTCGCTGCATTTGCTTTGAGATATCGAACGGCTGCTTTTACATCTTGTGCCCCTCTATAAACTGCACGGACAGCGGTATCTTCGCTCAAGGTATTAAAGCCGAGTCGATAATCAATAGACGCAACGACAAAACCACGAGCAGCTAGTGCTTCACAAAAATCTACTAGCTCTGGTTGACGTTTCCAACCGACTAAAAATGCACCACCAAAAGCCATAACTACTAATGGTCGTTTGTTTAACTGATCTCCATCAGGAATATAAATATCCAAATCTAAGTTTTGATTATAGGTCGTTAGTTCTGAAACGTAAGGCGGATAAACAACGGCTTCGGCTGTTGCAAAATTCAAATCATCAATACGTGTCACACTAAAGTTAGGAGCAATGTATCGATCGTTAGTACAAGATTGTCCTTGCAAATTTGGTGTTCCTGTTAAGAACAAAAGTAGGATAGAAAATAGTAAGGTATATTTTTTCATATTTGCTTAAGGTTGAATTATTAAAATACAGATTTAAAATTTTATAAATTCTTTGATTTGTATTTCATTTGAATTTGATCGGATTTTTAAATAGTACAAACCAGTAGGTAATTGTTCGGTATTTAGTTCGTATTTACTAGTAGATATTTGTGTTGTTTGAATGAGTTTACCCATAGCATTATAAAGATAAAGTTCCCCACTTTCAAACCTTGATAATTCAATGATTAAAGAAGCCTGTACAGGATTAGGGTATAGACGAATCGTTTCGTCTAGCATATTTCGTCTAGCACTGTCAATATTAATACTTGCTGGTAAATTGAAATCATACTTGTCCCCCCAGTTTGTCCAACCATCAGGACATTTTGTTTTCAGTTTATATTTATAAACTGCTCCTGTTTCTAGTCCTGTAAGTACTAATAACGGTTGATTGACAAATACTTCTATCCAAGTACCACCAGCAACTTTATATTTTACTTTATACTTCACGTCATCAGGATCAGTATCCCAATTGATAGTAGCAGCAGTAGCACTATTGATTGTTGTACCTAATGAAATAGGTCGGTCGCACACAGTACTTCCAGTAATGAATAAATTAAAGTTTCCTGCCCAAATAGAAGAGTTTTCATCATCGCACTTCGCTTTGAGTTGATATTGGTACGTTGTATTTGGCAATAATTCATTTAAGAAACGATAGTTAACATTTGTCGCTACTTCTTGCCAAGAGGTAACATTAGGAATACGATAGCGCAGTCTATATTTTTCTGCACATGCTACATCATCCCAAGAAATTTTCACGACATTACCACTAATCACTTCTATATTATTAGCTACAGGTGCTTGGCATTCTTGAATGGTAATTTCTAAGTCAGACCAATCACTTAATACTTCATGGCAGTCCAACTCTTGTACACTTACCGTTCCTGTTCCTGTACTTGACCATTCGACATCAATTGAGGTAGCTGTACTAGATACTATCATTCCTCCATTTACATTCCAACAATAGATGGAACCTGCTCTAGGACTAACACTATAAGTTTCTGTACAAGTAACGATTGGTGAAATATTACCTAAAATAGGCGTTGCTTCAGGCTTCATCATTTTATACAAAAAGGCAGCTGATTTTTCTTTGATAAAGGCAGCATGAGTTGGGTCTTCCCAAACTTCGTGACCGACTCCGTCAAAAATATAATACTCATTATAAATACCTAAGGCATCTAAATGAGGATGTATTGCTTCTAGCCCATAAAGTGTTGGGAAAATAGCACCTAAACCATATGGAGGACCGACACCAATATTAACAACATCATCTGCATTACCATGAAAGGAAATAACAGGTTGATCTGTGGTATAATTGATAAAACTTAGATCGCCCATTGCCCCCCAAAGATTTACAATTGCTTTTGGTTTTCCCAATACTTGGCTTGGAGTTGGGAACGTACCTGATCCTCCAGAACAGTCGATACAACCGAGGTCTGGCCAATCTGGTGCGAGCACATTATCTTGAAAAAAAGTAGGTTGAAAAAGATCACCTGTTTCTCGTTCAATTTCCTCAACATAAGCAGCATTCAATGCTGCAATTGCTCCTGCACTATTGCCACCTGTAAAAACTAAAGAAGAATCGATTCCATATGTAGCAGCATTACCTTTAAAATATCGAACTGCTGTGCGAATATCTTGCCCCGCTCGGTAAACAGCTCTTACTGCACTACCAGAGTTTTGAATTCCAAACCCTATTCTATAATCAATAGCTGCAACAACAAATCCTCGATCAGCCATTGCATAGCAGTAGTCTACTAATTCGGCTTGACGTTTTGAGCCTGCTAAGAACGAACCACCAAAAGCCATAATAAGCAATGGTCGTTTGGTCATGACATCGTCGTCAGGCTGGTAAAGGTCGAAAAATAATTCTTCATCAGTCGTATAGCCTTCGCCAACATAGGGTGGATAAACTATACCGAGTGCATCTGCAAATTTGATATTATCTGTACGACTAGAATTAAAAATGGGATTTAGGTAGCGATCACTAGAACAACTTTGAGCAAAAACTTGAGAGCATACCCCTAGAATTGAAACTAAAAGCAATAGTTTTTTTATCATTGTTTGGGCAATTGGTTAGTAAATAGATAAAATGGTGAGCCTAAAAAGCCACGTAATATACGGACTTTTCAGTATAAATTATAGAAAACAAGATAGGTTTTATACTAAACGAGTACTACTACTACCCTGCTGTAAAGTGAAGTTTTCATCAAGGTTAAGTAAATTCAATCCTGGTGTTTTCCCTACTTCGATGCTTCCTAAAGTATCTTGGTAGCCTAATGCTTCAGCACCATTTAAAGTAGCCCACTGCAAAAGGGTATGAAATGGAACATAGGATTGGAAACGACTGATCGTTTTCATTTCTTCTAAAATAGAAAGTTGCCAGTTGGAAGTTAAGCTATCGGTACCAATAGTCAACCGAGCGTTGTTGTCTATAAATGCTTGATAATTAGGTAAACGATTTTCGATATAGAGATTTGCATTTGGACAAGTAGCCCAATAGGTTTTATCATTCCATTGCTGTGCAAATTGAATATCTGCTGCAGTTGACATCGTATTATGAACAAAAAGAGTTGGTGAGTTGGAATTCATATGTGCTAATGCATAATGAATGGACGGTTTACCATTTGGCTTAAACTGGTCAAAGGGAATATTAAAGCTTTTGAAGAAGTCAAGAAAGCCTCCTTTCTTATTTAGGAATAATTGATTTTCGTCTGGTGTTTCTTGATTGTGAATACTTATCGTTTTTGTATCGTCATTTGTTTTGTTGATCAAATCAAACAGCGAAGAAGAAACAGAGTAAGGAGCATGAGGTACACAACTTTTTTTGTTGCCGTTTTCATTGGAATGTTCATTATAAACCGCAAGGTATTTTTCGAATTCATTATTTGCCCAATCTTCTTGTAAAAAGTCAAACATTTCCACAAAGGTGTAATAATTGATTTTACTTTTTTGTTTGCAAGCTACTGTATCTGTTTGATTCGAAATATCACCAACGGCAACAATACCATTGTCGTACATTTCTTGATCAGCTTGATCTATTGCTGCTAAAATTTCTTCTTTGGGAATGTCTCTAAACTTTACGACACTTGATATGAAAGGAATTAAACTTGTGCCAGTAGCTACCTTTCCTTTCATGTGAGAAAGCTCTAAATGACAATGCGTATTTATAAAACCAGGAACGATTATTCCTTTATGTATTTCGATGCTTGTGCTATCGTGATCGCTGCGTTGGTCGATGGATAAAATAGTCCCCTTATCATCCAATACAATGACTCCTTCTTTAATAGGATCGGAACTTACAGGACAAATATAATCAGCGGATAGTTTTTTCATGTGCGTGTTGTTTTGCTTTTACTTCGACTTATATTTCTTTAACAAGTAGACCGTTCTTCATTCTAGGTTCAAACCATGTTGACTTTGGTGGCATGATTTTGTTGTCATCAGCAATTTTCATGAGGTCTTTAAGTTCGACAGGATATAATAAAAAGGCGATACGGTTTTCTTTTTTAGTACATCTACTTACGATATCCTCTATGCCCTTTGGTCCTTCAACATACTTAATACGAAGGTCTGTTCGAATGTCTTCGATACCTATAATATCTTTTAGTACTTTTTCATCAAGTAGCGTGGCATCAAGTACCACTTTTTCTTTTTTATATTTTTTGAGCACAGATTTTTTCCATGATATTTTATACCATTCTTCGTTGATATACATGGACATTTCATGTTTTTTTGAAGGCTTCGCAGGTTCTTTCATTGTCTCGATATCGCATACTTGAGAAAGCTGTACCAAAAACTGAGTAAGGCTACAAGTATTACTGAAGGCTTCAACAACTCTATTAAAATCATGAATTTCCAATTCGCTGCTAGGAAAGTAAGCGCTTAGCAATTCATTACAAGATTTTGCGTTTTTTTTGTTTTGAGTGCGTGTATGTAAAAGTGCAGTAGCAGCACAACGATGATGACCATCTGCAATATAACTTTCCGTAATTTTATGTTCGAACAGTTCTTGTAATTTTTGAATGGTATCGCCATCACTAACTTCCCAAAAATTATGTACTTCTTGAGTCGAATCAAATGTTGTAGAGTAAAATTTTTCATTTGATTTAATATACTTTTTGACGAGCATATTTATTTCTTCTACATCAGGATAACAAATGAGAACAGGTTTTACCATTGCAGTACGGGCAATCAACAAATGCATTTGCTGTTGTTCCTTTGCAGCAATAGTGTTTTCATGTTTTTTGATATCGCCATCAATATAGTCAAGGATATCGGTGCATACAATAATGCCTGTGTAAGAACGACGGCTATTTTTTATTTGATAAATATAAATAGCTTCTTGCGCTGTTTTTTTGAAAAAACCATTTTTAGAATATTCGGGGTAGTCTTGTTTTACTGTTCCAAAGAAACTATCAGGAGAGGCTATAAAGTCAAAATCGGGATACACAGCCTGAAAGGGCTTTATTCTCATCGTCGGTGTAATTCTATTGATTAAAAAATGAAGTTGTTTGAGTTTATGCTAACTTCATAACAAAACTACCATTTATTTGTCTCAAAAAAAAAGTGTTCCCGAAATTTCGAGAACACTTTTTTTATTTTTATCTGTTTGTAGGTTAAACGACTATTTTATCATATTCATAAAGGTACTAGCAAACCACTTTGCATCAGCTTTAGAAAGTCGGTCAAGCGTTGAGTCTGCTTTGCTAGAAAAAACTTTAATATCTTTAACTACTTTACAAAACTCTTCTGATTCTGGGCAAGTACCTTCCACACTAGAAATTTCATCAATAACCCTAAGCATTGGCTCAAGTTCACGTTTTTTACGTTGTATAATGATGCAGCGGGCAATATCCCACATATCTTTTTCAGCGACAAAAAATTCTTTTCGTTCCCCTGGTTTCAATTCCTTATAGACAAGGCCCCAATCAATTAATTTTCGAATGTTCATATTCGCATTACCTCTTGATATTTTGAGGTCTTCCATAATGTCTTCGGCACAAAGAGCGTCAGGAGATATGAGTAATAGAGCATGTACTTGAGCCATCGTACGATTGATCCCCCAACTAGATCCCATTGTTCCCCACGATTGGATGAACTTTTTTTTACCATCTTCTAAATTCATGTCTTCTGCATTCATGTGTTTCCTTGTTTCTATGAGAAAAGAACTTTCAAAAAGAAGTGAAAGTTAATACATTCATTAACAAAATCAAAATTCGACCCATTTTGTTCGAAAAGAAGATACTTTTTTTGAAAAAGTGTAGTGATTTAGGGAATTATACCTTATAAAACGGCAACTTAACCACTTTTGCGGCTAATTTTTTCTTTCCGAAAACAATCATAAGAACAGTATTTTCGCTACTGAAAAGCTTATTTACATAACCTAAACCAATCGGAATATCTAAAGATGGAGACTGCGTACCAGAGGTAACTTTACCAATTACATTGCCATTAGTATCTTCAATAGTGTATCCATGACGAGGAACTCGACGACCATCGAGTTTAAATGCAACCAACTTTTTAGTGATGCCCTCTGCTCGTTGAGCTTTGAATATTTCGCAGGAGTTAAAATCACCTTTCTTGGTTTTCGTAATCCATCCTAAACCTGCTTCAATCGGTGACGTTGTATCATTTATATCATTGCCATAAAGACAGTAGCCCATTTCGAGACGAAGGGTATCTCTAGCTCCTAAACCAATAGGTTGTATATCCGCACTTTTTCCAGCTTCAAAAATAGCATCCCAAAGTTGAGCAAGTTTTGTATTGTCAACATATAACTCAAAACCACCAGAGCCTGTATAACCTGTAGCAGAGATCAGTACATTTTCGATACCAGCAAAAGTACCTTTCGTGAAGGTGTAGTATTTAAGACCAGCTAAATCAACATCCGTTAACGATTGTAAAACAGCCGTTGTATTTGGTCCCTGAATAGCTAATAAACCAGTTTGATCAGAGATATTGATCATAGTCGCATCATAAGCTTCATTATGCTGTTTGATCCAATTCCAATCCTTTTCGATATTGGAAGCATTGACAACGAGCATAAACGCCTGTTCTCCTTCTGCACAATTATCTTCTGCCAAACGATAAACTAAAAGATCATCTACAATACCTCCATCGTGGTTGGGTAAACAAGAATACTGTGCATCGCCAATATTTAATTTATTGACATTATTAGATGTTACTTGTTGGATTAAAGCTGCAGCATTTTTTCCTTTGACAATAAACTCTCCCATATGAGATACATCAAATACGCCTACATTTGTACGAACACAGGCATGTTCATCTTTGATGCCTTTGTAAGAGATGGGCATATTATAACCTGCAAAGGAAGCCATTTTTGCACCTAATGCAATATGTTTTGGAGTTAGAGCTGTTTCTTTTAAAGTTGTAACGGACATAGTTTTATCGTAAAGTTATGAGTTAATTTTTGTTAATTGCTAATCGTAATTTTTTCAATAACATCCCCTATTTGTAATTGATGGACAATATCCATACCTTCAACTACTTTTGCAAAAATAGTATAATCTCCGTCAAGATGTGGAGTAGGTGAATGAGTAATAAACCATTGAGTACATTCGGTATGCTTACCAGCAGATGCCATACCTACATAGCCACCTTCATCATAATGTAAGGGAGGCAATTCGGAACGAATCGTATAATCTAAACTACCATAACCATCTCCTCTTGGACAACCAGCTTGAGCCACAAAGTTAGGAATAACTCTGTGAAATTTTTTACCATCATAAAAACCACTTTTAGTTAGTTCAATAAAATTAAGCACTGAGCTAGGTGCTACTTCAGGTAAAAAACGGAAAGCAATGGTGCCATATGCTGTTTTTAGATTAGCTCTTGTCAAATCACTAACGGTAGATATTCGGCGCCACTCAATAGGATGGTTATACGCTATGGTTTTTAATGTGCCATCTGTTTCACCATTAAAATAATCTATCGTTTGTTGTATCTCGTTGAAGGTTTCTATGGCATGTGGAAGTTCAATTTTTGATTGTGCCTGAGTCAAGAAACTTTTATCTTCAATGATCTCTTTGAATCCAGCTACAGGTGTACGAAGTATACCCGAAGCAACTGCCATCGTAGCAACATCGCCTCGATTAAAAACTTCGATTAATAATTCACTGATTTCTTTTTTAACTCGTTTGTGGCTACCACCAAAGTAAGATTGAAATTTTGGATTCTTACAAATAGTGCCAAGAGATTCGATACTTGCTGTTTTTACAACGGGGTCAGTAGCTTCTAATGCTTGCTCTCTCAGAAATCTATAATTCCATCCAAATTCACTTAAAGCATCTAAAATAGCAGCTTTCTCATAAGGGTTTTGAGAATCCTTATAACGCCTTTTTAATTCATAATTGATACTTGACTTATAATCTGTAAAATAATTAGGAAGGTATTTATTAGCAGATTTATAAAGCATTATTTGAGCGTTTACATTTACCGTGGTATCTTTTGCTCGTCTCCAATAAACAGCAGCATCACGGGGATAACCGAAATCTAAAAAGAATTGTGCAGCAGATTTTGCAACATGTGTATTCTTATCGGTTAGTGCCGTAAAAACAGTAGCTTGTACATCTTGATATTCAAAATTACCAAAGGCACGAAGTATATTGCATTTTACTCGATAGTCCTTTTCTTTATTAAAAAGTTTAAGTAAGGCATCTAGCGCATCAGGAGACTTAGACTTTCCCAGTCCTATTGCTAAAGCCATGCGTACCCTTGGATCCTCTTCTTTTTTTATAACCTTTGTTAAAGCAACGGCTTGTGCACTATCTATAGATATATTTTTTGCTCGACTTAAATAATTAGAAGCAATAAATCGAACGCTCTGCGGATAACCTGGTTTTACCAAATAATCAATCATTTTATCTGTTCCTTCTTGGATCGTTTCACCTCTACGTGCATAGCGGTAAAGACTCCATGCTTGTCCCTCTAGTAAAATAGTATCCGTTCGCATATAGCTACTAATAGTGGCTAGAGGTTTTAGGTATTTTGGAGACGCACATTTGCCTACTGCTTCCAGAACTGCTGCATTAAAGCGACGACTTTCACCAAGTGAGTCGTATTGTTCAAAAGAATTAATGAGGATTTTTTCAGCTTTTTCATTTCCAAGTTGTCCTAGTGCGTAAGCAGCAGCAGTACGAACTTTTTCTACATCATCATCAATTAAAAGCGAAAGACTATCGAGGGCGTCTTGGTCTTGGTGCGATGCAAAAGCCATAGCGGCTGCATAGCGATAGGTCGGGTCTTTATGACGGAAAAATTGATAAAGGCTATCGCTTAGGTGTTTGTCTTGAAAGGTATAGATCTGTTGAATCATTGGATCTTTAAAATCAAAGTTTACCTCTGTCAATTTTTCTTCTTCGAAAGGCATACATTGAGTACAGAAAACTAATGTGATAAAAAGGAAAAAGTATTGTGTATTTCTCATTAAGAATTTTGATTTTTTTGAGATGAACTCATTGTTTTCATCCAGTATTGAAACAGATTATAAACTTAACTATGAAGTTGCTATTTTCTAATGGCTACAAAAATAGGTGCTTTAGTGCTTTAAAAAAAATAAAAAAGCGTAATTCGACTTCTAATCGAATTACGCTCCTCTTTTAGAAGGGGTTATAGATAAAGCTACATCGCATTTTTTGCTTTTCGAGCATCAATAAAGCTTTTGATAAAAACAATCATAGCAATGACACATGAAAAGACCATTGTACCTACTCGAAGTGCCGCTGAGCTATCGCCTCGTCCTAAAGCAGCTTTTAGTGGCATTACTAAGGCTATGATGAGTAAAAAGGTTAACAAAACGATGATATGAGCAACGACTTTATTATCTTTTTTGAAAGGAGGTGTTGCTAGTGCAAATAAAACTCCGAATCCTACGGGAATTAATGCAGTCATAGATGGCGTTTCGGAACCAAAATATCCCCAAAGTCCAAGTAGTATTAATACACCTGCGTTGATAAGGTTTGCTATATAAGGTTTCATTTGTATATTTTTAGTTTAAGTTAAATAGTTTACAATGTACTAAAGAATCGATAAAAATTTACTTATTCACCACCACCACCAAAGTCTTCTTCATCCTCTTCGTCGCCACCTTCACCATTAGCTTGTTGTAAGGTAGAGTCTCTAGTTCCTGGTGAAGTAACACCATCGTCAAAACCTCCATCATCAAAGTCATCACCAAAGCCTTCATTTTCTTCTCCTTGGAATGGACCATCGCCACCCATTTGGTCGCTTTTATACACATCGCAATCAAGTTCAATACCTAAGTCACCAGGTGGAACTTTAAAACGAGCTTTTGAATTATAATCTACATTTTCATCATTTTCTAATTTACGCAGTAATTTGGCAAAAACAGGTCTAGCCATTTTGGCACCAATACCATCTCTCAAGTTGAGGAAACGCACCCAGTTATCTTCACCACCAACCCAAGTACCAACAACTAGATCAGGCGTAAGTCCCATAAACCAACCATCAACATGGTCGTTTGTCGTTCCTGTCTTACCACCAACTTCACTTCTGATGCCACCAAACCCAGGAAGTCCTTGGTTCATAACACTTTTAAGCATGTGCACCATTACATAATTATGGTTAGGGTGTAAAGCTTGTCGTTCTTCAGGAATTTCTTTATAAATGGCACGACCATTTTTATCAATAATACTCGTGATAAACGTTGGTTTATTGTAAATACCATTATTAGCGAATGTAGTATAAGCTCCTGTCATTTCATAAGCAGAAAGAGTCGTAGCACCCAAGCAAATGGAAGGTTGCTTAGGAATTCGATATGTACCATTTAGATGTTTAGCTTCTCTATCCAGTCCCATATTGTTGACTAATTCTCGAACAGGTTCTGTATCTCCAAGTTGTTTCATCAAGAAAACAGAAACAGTATTTTTAGAATATTGTAATCCTTTTTGTAGCGTAAATAATTCGTTACTGTATTTTTCATTCGCATTGGCTGGCGTCCAATCTTCCAGTAAGTTGAAGTTTCCTTCATCCTTGTGTATGGTATAAGGAATATCATAGACTTGGTGGCAAGGAGACATTCCTTGTTGCGAAATAGCCGTGGCATAAATAAATGGCTTAAAGGTAGATCCTACTTGGCGTTCGGATGTAACGTGATCAAACTGAAAGTAATGATGGTTGATACCTCCAACCCAAGATTTTACATAACCTGTTTTGGGATCAACAGACATGGAGCCTACTTGCAAGAACATACGATGATACTTTATAGAATCAATCGGACTCATAATGGTATCTTTTTCGAAGGACTTGTTTTCGTATGTAAAGACTTTCATCTTCACAGGCTCATCAAAGCTTTTCTTTATTCGATATTGAAAAGCATCCCATTGTTTTTTGAGTTTGTTCCATTTGTCACCTTTCATCACTGAGCGATACTTAGTTGCTCGTGGTGTTTCGATCATTTTTTTGGAAAGCAAGCGCGTAATATAGCCAGACTCTTCCTCCTCTTTCATCATTCGTTCGATATCATGATCTTTCAATTCATATCCTTGAATATCTTTTTTGATGACATTAATTATAGGGGTCATGTAGGCTGTTCGAATTTTTTTATATCGGTCAGACCCTTTTACGATTTTCTTTAAAGAATTTGTTCTGATTTCAATTTCTTCATCTGTTGTTGGCTCTTCTGCATATGGATCTCGATAAGTCCAAGGATCTTTGTTTTTCCAGGTTTTCCAAAACTTTTCTTGCAACTTGACCATATGTTCTTGTACAGCTTCTTCTGCATATTTCTGTATAGTAGGATCAAGAGTTGTGGTAATTTTCAAACCATCTTTATAGATATTGTACTTTTCGCCGTTCGGCTTTCTATTTTCTTTCTTATCCAATATTTTAGTTAATTCTTTTCGCAACTCCATACGGAAATAGGGAGCTAAACCATCAGCATGCGTCTTACGATTGAAGTTGCTCATGTCGAGTGGCTTATTACGAAGTTCATCATATTCTGCTTCAGTGATTTTGCCATTTTTCAACATCTGAGAAAGTACAATCATTCTTCGATGCTTGGTAGTATCAGGTCGCCGAATAGGATTGTACAACGAAGGATTTTTTAGCATCCCAACAAGAGTAGCCGCTTCGTCAATAGTTAATGAATCTTGTGTTTTATTGAAATAAATCTCAGATGCTGCTCGAATACCATATGCACCATTGATAAAATTAAATTGATTGAGGTACATCGCAATAATCTCTTCTTTTGTATAAGAACGTTCAAGCTTAATAGCCGTAATCCATTCTTTTAGTTTTTGAGTACTACGTTGCAATATGTTTTTAGCAGGACGATCTGTGTATAGAAGCTTAGATAATTGTTGCGTAATCGTACTACCTCCACCTGCACTTTTTTGTCTAAATAAAACTGTTTTTACCGCTACCCTTCCCAATGCTTCAAAATCTATCCCTGAGTGATCGTAGTAGCGTTCATCTTCAGTGGCTGTAAGCGCATCAATTAGATTAGGTGATAAATCCTTATAATCTACGGGAATACGATTCTCAACAAAGTAACGACCTAGTACCTGTCCATCAGCAGCGTATACTTCAGAAGCAAGGTTGTTTTTAGGATTCTCAAGATCTTCGAAGGTAGGGAGGTCTTGGTAAGAAAGAAAAACAAATAGTAATGCAACACCTACAACACCTAAGATTGTTGCAAACCACAATAGTCGTACAAGTTTTCGATAAAGAGGAGCTCTTTTTTGTCGAATAGGTATATCCTTATCTGTTTTTTCCTGCATTTAAGAAAATTTTTACTTTAGCTTTAATATACATCCTGACTTACTAAGTACATTGTAAACTAATTAAAGTTCATTTTTGGTGGTCTAGTTTTGAATACATTTTTCGTTATTTTTTTTGACAATCCAAGGAGGATTCTCGCAAAAAATGCCTCAACTTTATCCAAAATAGCCTCGACCAAAAAAGAAACTAATTTAATTTACACTGTACTAAGCAATGGTTAAAAAATAACTTCATGATTTCGTTTTTGCTCTTTTGCTACTACTCTTCGTTATTTTTTCAACGATAGCTAGTAGTTACTCTTTTTGCCTTTAGGCAAAAGCTAGGCT
>JAHDIP010000423.1 GCA_020630735.1 Saprospiraceae bacterium
AAATAAAAACCTCCAACAAAAAGAATTAATAAAATTACACTCCATATAATCGTTGACATTGAAGAAAATTCGATTGGGGCTACATCTCCCGAACAGATAAAGCCCGACCAATAAAGTGGGTGGGATGTACTTGGTGCAGTGTTTTCTAAATAATTGAGCTTTGCTAGTCGAAGTGCATCATCTTTTCGTTCACCCTCTTTGATATTTTTGAAAAAATCTATAATTATTTTCGAACTTTGAACATCCGGTATACTCCACAAACTCATCACCAAACTAGGACATCCTGCATAAACAAATGCCCTTGACAAACTCATTACACCTTCGCCTTTTCTGATTTTCCCAACGCCTGTGTTACAAGCATTGAGTACAGCTAGTTCGGCATTTAACTCCATATTATACAAATCGCTCGCACTTAAATAGCCGTCGTCCTTTTCGTTAGAAGAAAAAACGAACCTTGAATACAAAGGATTTTCATCGTTTACCAAAGCATGCATAGCCAAATGTAGTATTCTAAATTTTTCAGCGTTTCTTTGAAAAGAAACTTTAAGCGCATCATCAGCTATATAAGATTCCCCTTCTAAAAACGTGGCTATTTCTTTCACACTTTTCCTTGCATCTGGTAAATCTAAAAGACTGATTTGAGACGAAGAATCTGTTAATTCTTTTTCAAAAGAATAAATAGGAGCAAAGCCACCATAATTAACATTCACTTTATTTTTTTGTGTTTGCTTTTCTTGAACTAGCAGATTCGCACAATAGGCATAAGCAATAGAATAATTATTGATCAAATAACTTAGGTTCTTATAGTTAAGTCCCCTTTTATTTTCTTTTGTCAACAACAACTCAAAAGGAACAATATTGAGTTTACCATCAGGAATGATCACTAATCGTTTGATTTCTTGAGATAGGTGTTGCTGTACTTTTTCAAAGAGTTCTTTATAAAGTGTATGAGCTGTTTGAGTATATAATTCAAATACTTTTTCTGCATTCTTTTCATTAAACACAAAATCTTTATTTGAAGTCGATTGATTAAAATCATTGAGAACTATTGCCCAATCAGCTATTTTATCCTTAACAAAAAATTGAATATTAGATTTTGTAATACTTACTACATACAAAACTTCACTACCTTCAAAATATTCGATGAGTACTGTTTCCTCATCTATGTATTCTTGAATCTCTTTTATATCAACTGTATTCTTTTTGTATTTCAAATCATAATACTTTGGATAGTTTTTTTCTAATGCTGTTATTAGAGAGCGGTAGGCTTCTTGTTGGCTAAAATATTTTTGTCGATTTCGTTTTATACCTATGGTGTCGTTTCGTTCTTCAGCTTTATACAATAATTCTTCGTAAGTACTAGATGTTATTTTTAGTTCTTTTTCTTTGGACAATATAGAATCAGGAATACCTACATACTTAAGTGCTTCGACTTCATTCATTGATTCTTGTAAGGTATTCGTTTTGCTACTTTCCATGTATTCTAAAATAGCTGAAATATATTTTTCGTCTGTCGTTTTTTTATACAATGCTGAACAGACCTTAATAAATCCCTCATATATTTCATGAACTGTTTCACTAAATCGTATCCGATCATCTGCATCGTTATGGTAGAAGCGTATTTCTTTTATTTGCTCCTTCATTTCTTCCACATTCTGATAGGCTTTTTTCAAGTAAAGATCATTCTTTTCGTTATTGTACTTCGCTAGCAAAATTTTAGCTTCCAAATGACGAACTAATACTTGTCCAAAACTTGATGCAAATTCCTTCCTTGTATCATCAGCTATCAATGCCTTATCTACATAAATCAGCGCCTCTTCGTATTTTTTTTCTTCATACTTTATTTCTCCAAGTTGGATATAAACATTTACTTTATCAGGATGCCTATCAGATAATGTTTGATTCCAAATAGCTAAGGTTTTTTCATAATATTCTAGTGCATTTTTATAATTACCTAAAGAGTGATAAACAAAACCGATATTATTATAACTCCAAGCTAAATCAGGATGATTCTCTGATAAATGTAGCATTCTAATTGCCAATGCTTTTTCCAAAAAAACTAAGGCTTGATCATAATCTTTAAGTCCCTTGTATGTTAAACCAATATAATTGTAACTCCAAGCGATACCAATGTGATTATTGGGCAAAACTTTTTTACGTATCGATAAGGCTTTTTGTAAATGTTCTAAGGCTTCATCTAATATCCCTTGCTTTAAGTAAAGTTGCCCGATTTGATTGTAGCTACTTGCAACGATTGCGTGCTCTTCTGTAAAAAGTGCTTCCCTAATAGTTAGTGCTTTGTAATAATAAGCTAAGGCTTCCTTTAGTTTATTTTGCTTTCTGCAAACATTTCCAATATCAACATAAATCCATGCAAGATCTTTATGTAGGTCTGGTAGTATTTTCTTTCTTAGTTCTAATGTTTGCTGAAAAAAAAATAAAGCCTTATCATAATCGCCTAATCGTCGATACACGATTCCTATAAAATTATACGTCTCTGCCAACTCTTCTTGCTTGTTACTTTTATTTAACTCTCTTAGCTTTTGTGCCTTTTCATAAAAAAATAAGGCTTTTGTATAATCAATCAATTTCAAATACGTATGACCTAAAAATTGATAGTTTTTTGATAAAGCAACACTATCTATTTCTTCTTTTCTTGTTATCAACTCAACTGCTTCAAGCGTAAAGGCTGCTGATTTTTCATACGCACGTTTAGAGTAAAAAACCGTTCCTATCAGTTCTGTATAGTTTATTATTTCACTTGTGTCTTTTTGGTTTTCAGCTAATTCTTTTGCCTTCATGAGGTATAAGATAGCTTTATCATAATTTTTTTCATTCCTATAGTCGGTTGCTTTTTTAGCATATTGTTTTGCTAGCGATAGTTCCGTCATAGATTGAGCAATAGAACTCACAGACAAGAATGAGAATAGCAATATATATAAAGAA
>JAHDIP010000002.1:0-7254 GCA_020630735.1 Saprospiraceae bacterium
TTCGACAAAATCTCTATCTCCAAATGGCAGACTTATTTTTTATTCGTTACTTAATTATTCTTTTACAAAAAAAGCCTGCCCGACACATTCGTCGAGCAGGACTTCTACAAATACTAAACTATCTTTTAAGCTGAAGGATAATCAGCTTAGTTTTTTACAAACTGTTTTGTTATTACTTCTTGGTCAGTTGTAATGATCGAAATCATATACAGACCAGAAGGCAAGTCAGAGATATTAACTTGTTCAGTACTGTTACGTGTTGCTTTTTGTAAAAGAACTTGTCCGCTTGTATTTAGAATACGTAGTTGTTCTACTTCAAGGTTTTTCAAATCAATATTTACGATATTTTTAGCAGGGTTAGGGAATACATTGATGTCGCCACCAACGATTCTACTGTTGTTAGGTGTCTCTACAATAGAAGGAGCATCAGTAAAGAAGTCGTAGTTCGTTTGCCATTGTGTCCAACCTGCTTCGCAACGTACTTTGATTTTTACTTTGTATTCTGTACCTACACTTAAACCAGAAATATTAAGGAAGGTATTGGTGATATTGTCAACTTGTATCCAAGAACCACCTGTACCTTTAGGACGATACTTTAAACGGTATTTTTCATCAGCAGGGTCAGACGTCCAGTTAAGCATAGCAGTACTTGTCGTAGCGGTGTGACTAGTAATAGCAGTCAAATCACAAACAGTACCTAAAGTTGTAAATGTTTGAGTAGGTGACCATACTGAGTTGACATCTGTACACTGCGTCTTCATTTGATACTCATAAGTCGTATTAGGCATAAGACCATTTAAGTAACGGAAGTTCTCCGTATTAGCCGTCAATACTTCTGTCCAAGAACCACCTACTGTACGGTAACGTACTCTATAACGTTGACCATCTGTAGCGACTGTCCAATTTGCACGTGCTACATTACCACTGTATGGAATGCAAACGATATTTGTTGGGTAATCACAAGCTGGAGGAGGTGTAGGGCAAGTTACATCTAACGCATAGCTAGATTGAGTATTACTATAACCATAAACCAAAAGATAATAGGTTGTACCTGCAGTAACTGTATAGGTAAATGATTCTGTGGTACCTGTTGAATAGCTACCTGCTAATGCAGAACAATTAGTATTGCAAAGATCATCATAGAATGCGATATCCATATCTCCTGTAAAACTATGCAAGCTTACATTCAGATCACCTGAATTACTAGGAGTATACTCATATACTCTAGCATACAATTTACTTTGGCAACCTAAGTAAAGATAATTGCCTGTATTGTCTCCCGCAGAAGCTCCGCATAGTAGAGGATTTATATCGTCGCAAGCAGCTGTAATAGCAGCATGCTCATAAGCTCCTATATCACAAGCACCATTGGTAGGGCGGGCTATGCCGTTAGCACCAAGGCTTACTGTATTTGTATTAATTTCATCACAATCAGCAGCTCCGTTGAAAGCAGCTCCCCAAGGTTGTGTAGAATAAGATTGGCAAATTTGATTGGAACCTGCTTCTGGACTTACTAGACTACCAAATACAGGATCAGCACCAAATTGGTCACTAGGATCAGTATTGAATGTATTGGCACCTCCACTTATTTCAAAAATATTACTTCCGTATGATTGCAAAGTACCTACAATATTAAAGTTATTAGTATTGCCATTCGCTGTATTACCATAATAAATACTAGCTTTAGAATTAACAGTGTTTCCTTCTTCGTAGATCGCACCACCAGCACTGTTTGTAGCAGTGTTCGCATAAAATGTATTGAAATTAAGTGTCATGTCATGCCCTAACCCATAAGAAGCAATGGCTCCACCTACAGTAGCTGCGGTATTGTTGTAAAAGGTCGTATTAATTGTTACTAAAGTTCCACTTGTTCCTGTAGTAACTATTGCCCCCCCATTAGCTGAAGCTGTATTATTATAAAAAGCAACAGAGTAGATATATGCTGAACAATTATTACAACTCATTGCACCACCATTACCAGAAGAAGAATTATTATAAAAATTACAATTGAAAATAAATGTAGTAGCATTAGTTAGACTCATTGCACCTTCATTCCCACCTGTAAAGTTAATGCCATAAAACGTTGGATTACCACTAGTGATATTAAATAATTTTGTACTTCCTCCACCATTTATTGTTGATCCTACACCTTGATTAGCACTTCGTATACTCATGCTTCGAGTAATATTTATCTGGCTTGTCAAATTAATAGTTAAGCCTGCATCTAGAGTAATCGTTCCATCTGTGCAAATACTTGCTACAGCCTCTCTCAAACTACCAGGACCACTATCTGCTCCGCTACTCACTGTTATTGCACTCAGACAACCACCAGAATAACTAAATGAAGTGCTTGTGCCAGATTCAGACATATTCGTCAAAGACATGTTAGAGTTAGAACCATCATATTTTTTACAGTTAGGAGTAGAAGTATCACTCAAAGTAGTATTGCCAGAAGAGCCAGGATAAAGGTCGCCAGTATCTCCTTGGTTGGGGGTAATATCTCCGCCAGGGTTATTACAGTTAATGGTATTCAGTTGGAATAAACCATCTGCTTGGATCACATCTACCCAACGGTTACAATCATTGGTGTTTAGACTTTGCGTTTCATCAATGTGTAAGACGCTGATTCCTTCGCCAGGTAAAAATTCATCATAACCTTGTTTTTGTCTATTAGAAACTAAGAAGTATTCTGTAGGTACATCCGTTACAAATTTATACACTTCACCAGAGTTACTCAAATAATCCATATTAGAAATAGAACCCGTTCCTGAAAGAACTGTTGGATTTGTCCAACCCAAGGTAGAACGACACCAAGCATTCATAGCGATTGGTTTTAGACCACCGTTACCCCAAGCACCACCTGCCATCAAACACCAGCTACCAATACCAGGAGAGTTGTTAGGAGAGGCATCATAGTCGTATAAATCAGGTAAACCTAAAGCGTGACCAAACTCATGGCAGAAAATACCCATTGGTCCAATTTGTCCATTGTTTTGTTTTTCTTGTTGCATAAAATATGGACCAACATTAACACCATCAAAAGGCGTTAGACTAATTCCACCTTTGTGTGGCCATAGAGAAGTACCTCCTACTTCGCCAACAGATGCAGCATAAATGAAAGATACGTTATCAACCTTTCCATCTCCATCATTATCATAAATAGAAAAATCAACATCTGGATCAGCTAATGCTAAGGCATCTGTAACCAATTGGATATAATTAGTAGTGTAATGCGTAAACGTATTTGGTAAAGTATACCATCCGAAAACATCGGTGTTAACGGTTAATTGTCCGTAAGACATATCTAAGTAAAAATCTTTAAATGAGCCTGCATTTCCACCACCAGTATAACCAGGTTGGTTCATGAAGTTGTTATATTCAGCTGCTGAATGCGTGAATGATTTATCAGAGAACTCAACCAAAATTAAGAGTTGCTTTTGTGTACCTGTAGTAGGGAAGTCACTACCTGTATATGCTCTACTTGCTTCTTGATCTTCCAATCTTCTATCTAGAGCAACACCTTCTAATAGTAAGTGCTTTTCTGTTTGGCTTAAGTAACTTAATTCTTCTGCGCTTCTGTTAGCAGGGTTATTGGCAAAAACATCAGAAGGAATTAAAGCACCATTATTAGCATTAATAGCATAATAAAAATCACCATTCTCAGCTTTAGCTAAGGTATATCCATCAACAGATTCGAACCGTGTCGTAAAACCACTTCCTTTAATGAAGACAGTAAGTGATGTTCCATTTGCTTGTTGGTATTCAAAAGGTTCGGGAGGAGCCGGCAAATTACAAACACCTTTATGGTTGTGTGTATGTTTTTCGGTAGTAGTATGATCTGCTTCACAAATATGTGAATTAGTAGTTTGAGTAGGAGCAATAAAAAGTAACCCAAGACAAGCAAGAATTACACATAAAGAGGGTAATAATAAATGTGTTTTCATTGTAGTTGTTTTTTTTAATGAATAAAGGAGTTTTGCATTTAAAAAGGCAATAATTGTTTTCATGTTATTGAGGTTTAGTACTTGGTTAAAGAATATGGTTTTATAAATTCTAGTATTAGAAGTTCTTAAGCTTTTGGAGGATATTATATTGTTCGTTTGTTAATACAAATATCTAACTATTGTGTGAACTAAATCTTTTAATGGTCTTGGATGGTCGTTTTAATGTCATGAACGGTTATTCTATAGTCGTAAGTGGTTTTGAGGAATGATAAACGAATGAAAATGAAGCCAAATTTAAAGTTGTCAGTTGCGCAGTGTTTTGTAGGGAGGATAAAAAAAACCTGTTTAATACTTTAATTAAACAGGTCATTTACAAATACTAAACTATTCTTTGATTTCTTGGGCTTATTAAAAATTTAAGGATATAGTCATTAAACTATAAATTGTTTTATTTGATATTACAAAGATGTAAGAAAAAGAAAAACGAAACAGAGTAATGGTATTCAACGGTTATTTTAATGTCATGAACGGTTCATTGAGTGTAGTGAACGGTAATATCAATAAAAAAAGCCCATTCAACACATTAGCTGAACAGGACTTTTACAAATACTAAACTACTTTTGAATTTCTTTAAAACTTGCTTTTGTTAAGTTGGTTTTTAGGGGTTTGGTTTTAAGGATATACACATTAACTATAAGTTGTTTCATTTGTTATTACAAATATGAGGGAAAAAGAAAGGCGAAATTGGATAATGGTTATGAGTGGTAAAAGTATTGTCATGAACGGTCATTTTAGTGTAGTGAACGGTAAAAGAAAACCTACCCAACACATTTGTTGAGTAGGCTCTATGAATAACTATCGTTTATTCTTGATAAATGGAGTATTATTTTTTGACAAACTGTTTAATAATTACCTGTTGATCTTTAGTAATAACGGATAATAAATAAACATTAGAAGGCCATTGACTAAGATCAACTTTTTCTAATTCTTGTGTAATCGTTTGCTCAAGTACTGATTGCCCATGTATCGAATGTATACGGATCATTTCAGCATCTATACCAGAGAGGTCGATATTTAATAATCCACTCGTAGGATTAGGAAAAATGTTGATGTCTTTTTCATTTAATGCTGTTTTATCTTCTTCAGTTGTTCTCAAGTTTCCAGCGTTAATAGAAGCAGACATTGTGAAAAAATCATTTGCCGACCAGTTTGTCCAGCCGCCGCTACATTTGGTTTTGAGCTTATACTTATACTCCGTACCTGGTACGAGCCCTGTTTCTGTTTTTGTGTTTACTGTTAGGCTGGTATATTCTACCCAAGGAGACCCTCCAGCTGTTGGTTTATATCTGAACTTATATTTTTGATCTGCTGGGTTTGCTGTCCAACTAATAGTAGCTGAAGTAGAACTAAGCACCGTTGCATTACTTGATTGAGGTATATCACAAACTTCGGATAAAGTGGTAAACGTCATCGTACTCGACCAGACAGAATTGAGACTTGTACAAAGTGTCTTCAACTGATATTCATAAGTCGTACTTGGTGTCAAGTCATTCAAGAAGCGGAAATTTTCTGGACCTGCGGTTAATTTTTCAACCCAAGAACCACCAATTGTTCTATATCGAATTCGGTAACGTTGACCGTCATCCATTACATCCCAATTTATTTTTGCCACATTACCACTAATAACAAGTGAACTAATATTAGTTGGTACAGCACAAGTAGTAGGAGCACTAGGACAAGCCAAACTAAGTGTATAAGTTCCTTGAGCTCCTATCCATCCTCTAACACCGATGTAGTAGGTTTGACCTCCTGTTACGGTATAGGCTATTTGTTCAGGGAAAGTATTTACGTTTATTGATGTTGTTAAACAGGTTTGGTCGCAAGGATCACCTTCAAAAAGAATGAGGTCATGGTCTACTATTAAGTTCGTCAGGTCTATAGTAACATCGCCAGTAGTAGTAGGGATAAATTCATACATTTGTATGTAGGCAGTTGTATCATTAACACCACCAAGTCCACAAGATTCTGCTACTTGAAAGACACCAGTATTATCTCCAGTAATGGTAGAGCTACAAGCTATCGGAATCGTATTATTACAAGCATTAGGAATGGCAGGACAAGTCAAACTAAGCGTATACGTCCCCTGAGCTTGCTGCCAACCTCTAACACCGATATAATAGGTTTGACCACCTATTACAGGATGTACAATCTGCTCAGCGTCAGTATTGTAATTTCCTGTAACTACTAAGCAAGTTTGATCACAAGGATCACCTTCATAAAGAATGAGATCTTGATCTACTACTAAGTTAGTTAAGTCTATGGTAACATCGCCAGAAGCAAGAGGTGTAAACTCATACATCTGTAAATAAGAAGCGATAGTGTCACCATCATGATATGAATTACAAGAATTTACAATTTGATATTGACCTGTATTGTCGCCAGTAATAGTAGAACCACAAGCTAAAGGTATAGTGTTTTCACAAGCATAAAGAGTACAGTCGAAACCAACTGTAGCATATACTACAGCCATACAGCCATTGGCATCGGTCACTGTTACATTATATATAGCATCGCTCAGTCCAGATACAAAACTACCAACTTGTCCAGTATTCCAGTCGAAAGTATAAGGACTCGCTCCACCGTTTGCTGTAACTGTTATCGTTCCGCTTGCACCAGAGCAATCAGAATCCGTAGTAGAAGTGGTAGCAGTTATTATCGTATTTGAAGGTTGGATATCAATTGATCCTGTTCCTACACAACCGTTATTGTCAATGGCCGTAAATGTATGTGTACCAATACTTAAAGAATTGGTACTAGTTGTAGCTGCGCCATTATCCCAATAGTAAGTATAAGGAGCTGTTCCGCCAGATACACTTGCTAGTGCAGAACCAGTACTACAGGTACCTCCTGTTTGATTAAGTGATATAGTAAGTGAACAACCAACAACCTCGCCGCAGTCAACAGTTCCTTCCAAAGTAATAGCACAACCTTGTTCATCAGAAACAACAACTTCATAAATATCTCCTGTTTGAAAGACATCATTTTGAGTATGACCAAGAAAGGTGTAGTTTCCGATACCACCACTTGCTTGGATTGTTAATTGAGCGATGCCATCTCCAATGCAATTTGGAGTAACCATTAAATCTAATGGATCAAAAAAAGAAGTTGCTTCGATATCTAAAATTTCGATACTCAAATTACCTTCTACATAACCAAAGGTGTTGTAAAGAGATGAAATACGTAAATAGTAAGTTTGTCCAGAGTTAAGACCATCTAAAGTAACATAGCCACTACAAAAATCAGGAGCTTC
>JAHDIP010000002.1:7354-29278 GCA_020630735.1 Saprospiraceae bacterium
AAATTTCCAGCAACTTGAATCAAATATATTTGACCAATATTTAATCCTGTAAGATTTAATTCTACGCCATAATCAGTACAGGCTATTTCTGTTAGTCCTGAACAGTTGCCTGTAAAAACAGTAATGACATCTGAGAAATCGGCATTCGTTTCGATGAGTACATCGGTTGTTGTAGCTTCGAATGAATACCAAACAGAAGCATCCGCTTTATTATTCAAACTAGGAATTGGACCATCAAAGGTAGCGTGTTCATTTGTACCTATTGTACAGGCATCGCCGATAGCAATCGCTTGAGCATTTACGCACAAATCATTAGCAGGAGCTGCAGGAGCTGGCGTATTATCGTCTAGAATTTCGATACATAAATCGCCCCACAATGTTCCAAAACCACATTCAACTGTACTTACTCTTACCAGATAGCTTTGTCCAGCATTGAGTCCTTGAAGGTTCATTATCTCTCCTTCAAAACCATGCGTGTTTTCATTGGTGCAATCAAGTGTTGTCCAGTTTCCACAAGTACCTGAAAATACGGTAAGCACATCATTGTATTGAGCATTGGTATTGATGGTTACCATTCCAGAAGCTGGCGCTTCAAATTTGAACCAAGCAGCAGATGATGTTTCTGGTGTACAAGAAACTTGTGGTCCTTCCATCGGATAAGGAGCGTTGAACGATGCTACACAGTCGCCATTGATAGGAACTAAAACAGCAGTCTCGCATTTTGTTTGAGCACCACCAAAAGTGATATCTACATTATCTAATCGATAAGTACCAGTTTGACCAGTGGCACTGTTACTAGCCGCAAAAAGACCAACGAGTACTCTATCTTTAAGTGTAGGAATTTCAATTTCTAAAGCTTTTGTCCAAGTGGTAGGAGTGCCTGTTTCGCAAGAGTAATAAGAGCTTAATACTTTACCTTCTCTTTTAACTTTTACCCAATAGTTGTAACAATTAGGAAACTGAGAAATATTTTGATAATATCCATTCACTTCATCTACATAGGTAGAAAGACCACCATTTGAAGCAGTTCTGCCCATGAAAAGATAAGGAGATCCACCTGTGTCAGCCTCTCTCACCATTACGCCCGTTCTAGACCAACCGTCCATACCTTCTAAGTCGGTAATACGAGCAATGATTTCTCCATCAAGGTATTGTTCAGTATAGGCAAATTCATAAGTGTTATGTCTTCCATTTGCTTCAAATGTAAAGCTACCATCAGAAGCATCGTAGCACACATCAGTTATATCACTACTATTAGATGTTAGTGTAGCGACCCAGCCATCAGGAAGATTTTGGTTACCTCCTCCCACTACAGGCGTACAGGTTGCGAATGCTTGTTGAGCAGAAAATAAAAAAAACGTAGCTATAAATAGAACTATATGTTTCATTATTGTCGAATTTTGAAAGGGTACTATAAATTAATTAATCGGCTAAATGTTCGACCACTTGTGTCTAGTCGGTAAATATATTTGCCAGGAGGTAACGGATCAGTCATTCGATCATAATTATGTATATAGTGTCCTTTTTTCTGGAATCCTGACTTAAGCGTTACGAGGGGTTGCCCTGACAGGTTTAGGATGCGTAATCGGATATTTCCATCTACATTTACTGCGTACCTAAATTCTGTAACATTTGGATTCGTAATACTTTGTCGATGCCCCATTAATGCTGCTATATCATTTGAACCAATGCTAGGCGTGCAAGGATCTGCGATGAGGTTGCTTAGAGCAGGATCAGCATAATCTCCACCAAGTACATATTCGACTACCTCTTGATCAACACAAAGCCAGTCTTTGAGCATAGCAGTATAAATCGCTCTAAAATCAATGGCTGTTTGATCTTCATCATCGAAGTGAACTCTGGTATCATTAGTTTGAGAAAGACGATCATCTTTTAAGTTGATTGGTGTTCCATGAAATCCTCCAGTTAGACATGGTCCAAAAAGCATTTGTGCCGACATCGTACCATGGTCGGTTCCACTACCGTTATCTTTTATGGTACGACCAAATTCTGAAAAGCTCATCGTCAATACTTTTTGATCATGTCCTGTTTCGGTTAGATCATCGTAAAATGCTTTAATGGTATCTGTTACATCTTTAAGTAAATTTAAGTGATTTTCGTCTTTTCGTTGGTCGCCATGCGTATCGAAACCACTTAGATAAACCATGTATACTTTTGTTCCTAAATTACCTTTTATTAAGCGACTAACAATTTGTAATTGATTATGTAGATTAGAATTAGTCGCAGCAGGATAATTCGCATTAGTGCTATTAGAAGAACCATTATAGGCATCTCTAATTGCATCAGCATAACGGAATGAGTTATTGGCCATCTGTCGAAGAAAGACACGTTCTACATCTGGGGCACAATTCGAATAGCCACTAGTGTTATACAGTTCTCCGCCTTGTACGAGTTGGTAAAATTCATCAGGAGAATTGATGATTAAATCCATATTGACATTTCCAGGAGCTTTAAAAATTTCATTATTCGTTGCGCCGATTTGTAAAGCTGGCGGAACAGATGGCGGTGCATCCAAAAATGCTGGGTACAAATTGTCCAAATACCTTCCTTGCCAGCCTCCTGTTTTTAAACGAGGATCAGATACATTTCTATCAGCAGCAGTTGCCCATAACCGAGAAGAGAAAAAATGTGAAAGGTCTTGGTTCATATAACCTACATTGTGGACTACTGCCATATTTCCTTCATCCCACATTGGTTGTATTGCTGACATATAATTCGGCATTGCAAGCCCAGAATCGGTTGTACTACCAGGAATATAGAGTGGAGTTATTTCGTTCGTATTTAATCCTACATTAGGTCGATATTGAAGGTATTCAGGACGCCCAGTTGCATCAGAATTCGGTACAATCATATTCAAGCCATCATTTCCTCCAAACATACGGAGTAAGACAACAACCTTATCTGATTCAGAATCATTTAATGCTGCCATTAATGGATTAGGTGCCGCTGCCGCAACAGGAATATTACCAAATAACATACTGCCTAGACCAGCCATACCTCCTGTAAATAAAAACTGACGGCGGCTCCAACGTTTGTGATCTTTAGAATGCTCTTTACCGTGTTCTAACTTAGAGCCATCTACTTTAGTTGATTGTTTTATATTATTATATTGAGACATGATATTTTCTTTTTGATTGTTTTTCGTAAAATTAGATAGCTCTTCTAAGTCAATTGAAACTCAGGCAAAGTGACAAGGTATTTCATCAAGTCAATAAACTGTCTTTCTGTACCGTAGCCTGTGCTAGAATCTTCGTAATACAAATTCCAAGTACCATCAACATAGTAGTTGTCTGGCCAAAGGGCTTTGAACCGTTCGGTAGCTACTTGTAGTTGTTCAGGTTCTAAGTCAACCATTAAAAAATGTTTAGCGACAGCCTCTGTTATTACAGCAGGGTCGTTAGATGTATTCGTAAGGTCTCTTAAAAATTGTCTAATTTTGTATGTTGTTTCAATCGGAATCATAGGAACAGTACTATCACCACTTTGTGTCCAAGCGTCTAGGTGTTCTTGTGCCAATTCCCATCGTTTCGTTAAATTATATTCATTGATCCACGAACGATAACCTGGCCAGCCAGCAACGTTTACAGGCTCAAAAAGTTTCTGTCCTGTTTGGTCAGCGTGTACCCAAACATAAACTGTTCCACTCCAATTTCTACTTTCATTATATTCATCATAAAAAAGATCGTAACTATAGTATGGAATAGGGGCACTACTTACTTGATCATAAAAAGACATATACCGATAGCTATTATCAAAGTAGTCTACGAAATATTCCATGCCCATATTTTTGTATAAAGATACAAAGCAATCTATGGGGCTTTTGATTTTGGCTCCGATAGCGTTGGCATTGAAAAAGTGTTGGCTTTTGAATAGTTGTTGTAATACGGCTTGGATATTCCAGTTATTGTTTTTGAATGTGTTAGCCATTCCATTAATGATATCGTTGTCAACCTGCTCATAAACAAAATATTTGTAGAGTTTAGTACAAATGAATTTGGCAATAGCATCCGCTTTTTGAGCGAAAATAATGTCGTGTAATTCATCATATTCTTCACTAGCTAATGCTACTATTGAGTTATATTTAGGGTGGTTAGGATCAGGAGAACCACAATGGATCCAGTCTCCGCAGGGGTCTTCCATAAATTCCCACCAATGTATATGATCACTATCTAAATTTGGTAGATTAGGAATAGTAGGCGTAATGGTTTGACCAAAAACTACTTTCGTTCCCCAGTCATGTTGATTTGCCTCAAATAAAAAGGTATTATAATCGGTAGAATGTGGATATCCTTGATCTAACCTCCATCCAGTAAAGACTCTTGCAATTTCTACGATATCTTGTTGCTCATAATTACCAACGCCCATGGTGAATAATTCTAACAATTCACGAGCATAGTTTTCATTGAAATGGGTTTTATTATTAAAATCACCATTTAGGAAATTTAACATTTTTGGGTCACGACCAATATCACTTACAAAGCGTTTGAAGTCACCCAAGCAGTTACGATTTAAAGTATAATAATAAGTCAGTAAGTGATCATTATTGTTGCTGTTCGTTCCTCTTCTAACAACAAAATGATTGCTCCAAAATAAAGTCAGTCGATTCTTGGCGTTTGTAGCAAGGTCTATTATTCGTTCTTGATCTGTAGCACCTGTTTTATTATTACCGATCATTCCTTTCGCCCAGATATTCATTAGTTGTTGAAGGCGTTGTACCCCTGCACCTGTTGGATTACTTGAACCATAGAATGGATAATTTGGATCATTATTATCTATGTATTCAGTAATACCTTGCCAGCCAATTTCTTCGTACACATCGGGTACTAATGTTTTATCAGCTGCAGTGTTTAAGATAGCATCTACAATTTGAGCAGGAGTTTTGCCTGTAGCCCAATTGGTGTCTTCAAGAGATGCACCAAAGCCCATTCGACTTAGTAGGTGTTGTGCTTGACGTTTGGATAGGGTAGCAGTGTATTCTGCCAAAGTACCTTCTATACAATTTTGTACAACCATTTTTATTTGATTTTTAGAGTGTTCTGTAGGTGGTCTTCACAATTCTTTTGTTGTGAATAAATGGTAAGCAATGGATGAGAAAACTAATCGATGAAAAAGAAAAGATATTATTATGAATTTTCTTTTAAAAAAGAAGTAATTTCATTTTGTTTATTGCTTGATACAAATATAATAACTCTATATATCTGTGAAAAGGACATTTTTATAAAAATGTGCAGAAAAAATATTCCACAAAAGCTTGTTTTAAATGTTTTTAACCTATTTTTATGCAGAAAGTATTGTAGACACTTATGAAAAAAAGTAAACTTTTTGATGTTTTTGGGCGATTATCAGCTTGGGAGCATCGGCATTTGAAGCAGTTTTTGGAATCTCCTTTCTTTAATCAGCGAAAAGATGTTATTGCGCTTTTTGATTTTATGCTTTTGGAAGAAAAGAAAGAGGGAGCTAAATTTGATCGAAAAGAAGCCTATCAACGGGTTTATAAAACAACAACATTCGATGATGATAAAATGCGGATGCTGATGAGTCGTTTGTTTCGACTAGTGGAACATTTCTTAGCAATACGTAAGGTAGAAGAGAAAGAAGCGTTAATGAAACTGACATTAGCTCAAGCATATCGAGATATGCGCCAAGAAAAAAGTTTCAAAAAATCAATAAAGGATATAGAACGCATTTTAGAAAAAAAGCCTTATAGAAATGCCGATTATTTGAGGCAGCAATTTGAAGTAGAGTTTGAATATTACGATTACATAGAAAGCCAAAATCGCCTTTCGGAAACAAACCTTCAACATCTGTCTGATACCTTTGATCATTTTTACTTAGCGGCAAAATTAAAGCAAGTATGCTTGGCGCTTTCCCACCAAGCAGTTGTGAAAAAGACCTATAATTTGGGATTGTTTATTCCTGTTATCAAATACATCGAAGAACATCCTGATTATTTAAATTTCTCGGCAATTAGTATTTACTATTATACTTACAAAGCAATTACAGAAGCTGACGATGAAATGTATTTTCAAATTTTACGTCAGCTGATACAAGAACATAAAGAGGAGTTTAAAGAGCGAGAAATCCGAGATATTTATCTGATGGCGATCAATTATTGTATTCGCCGATTGAATACAGGTGCACCACACTATGTAAGTGAAAGCTTTGAGTTGTATCGGGCAGGTTTGGAGCAGGGTTATTTATTGGAAAACGGAATGATTTCTCAATTCACGTATAATAATACAGTGAGTGCAGGATTAAAACTAGGTAAAGGGGCTTGGGTCGAAAAGTTTATCCATGAATACCGAACTAAGTTAAGTCCTAGAAATCGACAAAGTACTTTTTTATTTAATCTGGCTAAGGTACAATATGCAAAAAGAGATTTTACAGCAGCAATGAAAACCATTAACCTGTTTGAATCGAATGATCACTTGATGACTTTGGGGGCAAAAAAAATGTTACTAAAAATGTACTACGAAGCAGATGAGTATGATGCTTTAGATTCGTTATTGGAAAGTTTGCGTGTATTCTTACGACGTAAAGAAGTTTTGAGTTATCACAAGTCTTATTTTTCTAGTATCGTTACACTCACCAAAAAACTAATGGATTTGGCTCCATATGATAAAAAGGGACGAACTAAATTAGAAAAGCAAGTAATAGAGGCTAAACTTCAAAGTGATGAAGAATGGTTCTTAGAACAGATTATAAATAAGTAATTGTCTAAGACTTAAAATCTCAAGTGCTTAACTGTAAGTGAATTATTGATCAATTGTTTTAACGAATCGATACCGATTTTTAAATGTTGTTCTGCGTAATTAGCTGTTACAATTTTATCGCTTTTTTCAGTCTTTACTCCTTCAGGTATCATGGGCAAATCAGATACTAACAATAAAGCACCAGCAGGAATTTGATTTTTGAAAGCAGCTATAAAAATGGTTGCTGTTTCCATATCAATTGCGATTGGACGAAGTGTACGCAAATATTCCTTAAAATCTTCACGATGTTCCCAGACTCGTTTGTTGGTTGTATAAACTGTTCCTGTCCAATAATCTTGATTGTAGTCTCTGATCGTTGTCGAAATAGCTTTTTGTAAAGCGAAGGCAGGAAGGGCAGGTACCTCAGGTGGAAGATAATCATTAGATGTTCCTTCACCTCTGATGGCAGCGATAGGAAGAATCAAATCACCTACTTTGTTTTTGTCGCTACGCATACCGCCACATTTACCCAAGAACAAACAACCTTTTGGTTTTACCGCAGTCAATAGGTCAATTATTGTTCCAGCATTGGGACTACCCATACCGAAATTGATAATGGTAATACCATTAGCAGTAGCACTTATCATAGAGCGATCCTGTCCTTTTATTTCGACACCATGCCATTCTGCAAAAACTTTTACGTAGTGGCTAAAGTTGCAAAGCAAAATATATTCACCAAATTCATCGAGGGCCGTACCTGTGTATCTTGGCAACCAATCTTTTACTATTTCTTCTTTTGTCTTCATGTGTTCGTTTTTAAACAACTTCTATATATAATACAAAAAAAATACCGCTAAAACACTTAATTCCTCAATTTACACAAACTTAAATGTTTTCGTGCCAATTATTCGATTAAAATCTAGTTTAAAATATGGTAAAAAATAAGCTATTCAATTTTGAATAGCTTATTTTTTACTGCTTTTAGTTATCTGTATAGATACATAGAACGATTACGATCTAATTCTCTAAAAAATGGATCTTTCAAATCTTTGATAAACCGAATAGCTTCTCCTGTTGACTTCATTTCAGGTCCTAAGTTTTTATCTACATTAGGAAATTTATTAAAAGAAAAAACAGGTACTTTTATAGCGTAGCCATCCAAGTTTTTCTTGATGTCAAAATCTTTCAACTTATGTGTACCAATCATTACTTGCGTAGCAATTTTTAAGTAAGGGACATTGTACGCTTTTGCTATGAAAGGAGTAGTACGTGATGCTCTTGGATTTGCTTCAATTACATAAACATGCTCATCCTTTATCGCAAATTGAATATTGATTAAACCTTTTATTTTTAAAGCGAAAGCCAACTTTTCTGTATACTCTTTCATCTTTTCTATTACGGCTTCTGATAAACTATAAGGAGGTAACATAGCTGAACTATCACCTGAGTGAATACCTGCAGGTTCGACGTGTTCCATTATACCCATAATATGTACCTCATCTCCATCGCAAATAGCATCAACTTCCGCCTCTTTTGCACGTTCTAAGAATTGGTCAATAAGGACCTTATTGTCAGGCATATGTTTAAAAATACTTAACACATGGCGTTCCAATTCATCATCGTTTATAACGATACGCATGCGTTGGCCACCCAATACATAAGAAGGTCTAACTAGTACAGGATAACTTACTCGTTTGGCTATACCTATAGCTTGGTCAATGTCATTAGCGACACCATATTTTGGATATGGAATATCTAATTCTTTGAGCAAGTCAGAAAAAGAACCACGATCTTCTGCGAGATCCATCGCTTTGAAATCAGAGCCAAAAATTTTGATGCCATTTTTATGAAATAGTTCTGCAAGTTTCAATGCCGTTTGACCACCTAACTGAACGATAACACCTTCAGGTTTTTCGAGTTCAATAATCTCTTTTATGTGTTCCCAATAGATAGGCTCGAAGTATAACTTATCTGCCAAGTCAAAATCAGTAGACACTGTTTCAGGATTACAGTTGATCATAATGGCATCATACCCTGCTTCTTTTATTGCCAATAAACCATGGACACAGCAATAGTCAAACTCGATACCTTGACCAATTCGATTAGGACCAGAACCGAGTACGATTATTTTTTTATTGTCAGAAGGCTTGCTTTCATTTTCGTGATCAAACGTAGAGTAGTAATAAGGAGTATGTGCTTCAAACTCGGCCGCACAAGTATCCACTAATTTATAAGTTCGTCGGATGCCTAATTTTTTACGTTGGCGAGTGACTTCTTGTTCTTTGATACGAAGAGTCCAAGCAATTTGAGCATCCGAATATCCTACCGTTTTTAGTTCTCTAAAAAAGTCTTCAGGAATATCTTCTGCTACATTAAAGCGCATTAGTCGTTCTTCCATTTTGACCAAGCGCTTGATCTGTTTGATATACCAAGGATCGATTCGAGTAAGTTTATGTATAGTGTTTTCGGTTACACCTAAACGAAGGGCATCTTTCAAACGGTAAATACGATCATCACTAGCATTTTCGAGACGGTCAAGAATATCGGAGGTTCGTATCCATTCTTTTTTATCAGCACCTAAACCATTACGATTATTTTCTTGCGACTGACAAGCTTTTTGAAGTGCTTCCAAAAAGGTACGACCAATAGCCATTACTTCTCCGACTGATTTCATTTGTAAACCAAGTCGATGATCTGCACCATGGAATTTAGAAAAATTCCAACGAGGCATTTTTACAATCACATAATCTAAAGTAGGCTCAAAGTAAGCAGAAGTGGTTTTAGTAATTTGATTTTTAAGTTCATCCAGATGATAACCAATAGCCAACTTGGCTGCAATTTTTGCAATAGGATAACCAGTAGCTTTACTCGCTAGTGCAGAAGAACGAGAAACACGAGGATTAATCTCAATAGCAATTAATTCTTCAGTTTCTGGATTTAAGGCGAACTGTACATTACAACCACCAGCAAAATTACCAAGCGAACGCATCATCTTGATGGCATCGTTTCGCATTTGTTGATAGGCAGTATCTGATAAGGTCATCGCAGGAGCTACTGTAATACTATCACCCGTATGGATGCCCATTGGGTCAAGGTTTTCAACTGTACAAATAATAACGACATTATCATTATCATCTCGAAGTAATTCTAGTTCATATTCTTTCCAGCCCAATACGGCTTGTTCTACCAAGACTTCATGTGTAGGGGAGGCGTTCAGCCCTCTTCGAAGGGAGTCATCAAATTCTTCGGCAGTGTGTACAAAACCACCACCATATCCGCCAAGTGTATAAGAAGGACGAATAACTAAAGGATAACCGATTTTTTGTGCAGCCTCTTTACCTTCCAAAAATGAATTGGCAATAAAAGAAGGAGCTACTTGCATACCGATTTCGATCATCAACTTTCGGAAAGCTTCCCGATTTTCTGTTAATTCAATGGCATCCAAATCAACACCAATTAATTTGATATTGTATTTTTCCCAGACTCCTTGTTCCCCAGCTTCAATAGCAAGGTTTAGCGCTGTTTGTCCTCCCATAGTAGGCAAGACGGCATCTATTTGACGTTCTTCGAGTATTTGAACAATACTTTCGACCGTAAGGGGCAACAGATAGATATTGTCGGCCGTTACAGGGTCTGTCATAATAGTTGCAGGATTCGAATTAATCAATGTTACTTCGATACCTTCTTCTCTTAATGAACGAGATGCTTGAGTGCCTGAGTAATCAAACTCACAAGCTTGTCCAATAATGATTGGTCCACTTCCGATGATGAGGACTGATTTGATGGAATTATCTCTTGGCATGTTTGCAGTTTTTTTTAGAATTTGCGCAAAGGTAAGACTTTATTCTAAGATTATTCAACTACTTCAATATCTATGGTAGAGGTATAATATTCTAGTGTAGAAGTAGTGACTAAATGATCTTGTTTGATTGTTTTGATTTGTTTTTTTACAAGGTAAATTTTGCCTTTACCTGTGCTTACACCCGAAAATTTAGAAGCTGGAATGAGCGCTTCACTACTAGTAGTAGGTCCTTCAATGTCTGTCATCAAAGCTTTGTTATCTGGTGTGTCAAAGAGAAAAACTAAGTGTTCATTTTGTTTTAGTGGTTCACCTTCCCATTGTAACGTAAGGCCATTGGTTTTACTTATGTTCCCTTTTGCCGTATAACTAGTAATCGGTGTCATGCTAGTTTTATATATCTGATCAACTCCCTCTTTATTTTTAAACTTAAAACTATATTCTTTAGCATAAGGTCTATTCTTTTGGACTTGATAGCGAATTCCTCTAGTTTTCAAGTCTTGGAAAATCATTTCATGATCCTGAAAAACGACGCCTTCAGGCATTTCTATAGGTACAGCATTGTTGATAGAATCTCCTTCTACAAAGCTAGCTTCTGCTTTAAATTTATTTTCTGGTTCCACATATCGAATATAATAATTGGCAAAAGTAGTCTTTTTAGTTGCAGATTGGTCACTAGCACAAGCGAAAAGCATGCAAATAATGATTCCTAGAATACTTACAATTGAGTACTTCATTTTAGAACTATTATAATGGAAAATTTTGTCAAAGATACATAAACAGAACCAAAGAAAGAGATTACCTTTGAGAATAAATTAGATGTTAAACACATGAAGAAAGTATTAATAACAGATGGCGTTCATCCTCTACTTATTGAAGGGTTTGAGAAAGAAGGATTTACTTGTGATTATCAAACAACAATTACTTTAGAAGAAGTACATCAGATCGTAGCTGATTATGAAGGACTTATTATTAATAGTAAAATTATTGTAGATAAGAGAATGCTTGATAATGGTCTACGATTAAAATTTATTGGTCGTTTAGGATCTGGTATGGAAATTATTGATCAGGAGTATGCTAAAGAAAAAGGTGTACATGTTTTTTCGGCTCCAGAAGGTAATCAAAATGCAGTAGCTGAGCACGCACTCGGTATGCTTCTAGCTTTAGCCAATAATTTTTTACAAGCAGATGCGGAGGTCAGAGCAAAGGACTGGAATCGTGAAAAGAATAGAGGATTTGAGATTATGGGGAAAACGATTGGGCTCATTGGTTTTGGACATACTGGAAGTAGTTTTGCAAAAAAATTAGAAGGCTGCGGGGTGAAGGTTCTAGCATATGATAAATACAAGACAGATTACACAGAAGGCTTCTCATATGTGGAGCAATCTACAACTGAAAAAATAGTACATGATGCAGATATTATTAGTTTACATTTGCCGCTTACAAAAGAAACACATCATATTATAGATGATCAGTTTTTAGAAAAATGTAAAAATGGTGTCATACTTATTAATACCTCAAGAGGGAAATGTATAAAGACAGAATCCTTGCTAAAAGGTCTTACCTCTGGGAAAATAGGTGGTGCTTGTTTGGATGTTTTTGAAAATGAAAAAACGGCTACCTTTTCTGAAATAGAACATAGAAATTATGACCAACTTTATACATTTAAAAATGTGATTTTATCGCCACATGTTGCAGGTTGGACGCATGAATCAAAAGAGCGACTATCTTCCGTATTATTATCTAAAATTAAAACAATTTTATAGTAGGTTTATTTGAAGAATTGATGTAAAAAATAATATCAGAAACCTGACTTTATACTAATTTTAGGCATGGTATAAATTACAATATTACCTATCTTGTTGTTCAATTAGAATAAAACTACCACAATACTATCCCTACGATTTGATTACATTTTTTGAATATACCCTATAAAGAGTAGGGTCGAAATTTTTATTACTGAAATACTTTATGTATGTGATTTAACTACTGCTAAGTTTAGGATAAATTAATTGTCAAATTAATGACAAGCTTAATTTAATTTTTTTTGATATAAGTGTTAATTTTCTTAACATTGTGTGTTATTCCATGATCTATCTTCATGGAACCAATTGTTTATCAAATCAAAGTGTTTATTAAGAAACTATTTTGAAATATGTGTTGAAAATTTTTATAGCGTATTTTTATCTTCAGATGGAAGTTTTTGAGCTTAATAGTCTTAGTCGTTATTGAGAAATAAAAATCCGAAGTATGACAATAAAAAACACATAAAAAATCAATAACATAATTTATAATAGTTTCAAAAACTATAAAACAAATAAGCCTTTGTTGTTTCGTCAAAATTTTAAAACAGAAATTTATGGCACGTTATTTACTACTTTCTTTAACTTTTTTATTCGTATGCACCTTGGCTTCTGCTCAGACCTCCCTCCAAGGGAAGGTGACAGATACCGATTCTGCTGAACCCATTATCTATGGGAACGTCGCAGTCTTCAAAGAGGGTGTATTAGTTACCGGTACAGACACCGATTTTGACGGTAACTATAGTATTACTGGAATTGATCCAGGAACCTATGATGTAGAGGCTTCATATGTCGGTTACGCAACCAATCGTGTAACAGGAGTCCTTGTCGCTGCTGGTAAAGCAAACAAACTAGACATTAAATTAGGAACAGATGCGATTAATCTTGATGTCGTTGTCGTTACGGAGTACAAAGTACCTCTTATCGAACAAGATAATACGACGTCGGGGGGTGTTGTCACCGCTGAACAAATTCGTAATCTTCCTACTAAAGACATTAACGCACTTGCTGCTTCTACTGCAGGTCTTTCATCTGTCGATGAAGGTGCCGATGTAACTATTAGAGGTTCGCGAGATAATGCTACCGATTACTATATCGATGGTGTTCGTGTTAGTGGTAATCTTATTCCACAATCTGAGATTGACCAAATGCAGGTGATCACAGGTGGTATTGGAGCAGAGTATGGTGATGTAACTGGAGGTATTATCTCCATTACAACAAAAGGACCTTCTAGCAAATTTGCTGGTGGTGTCGAAGTTGAAACTTCTCAGTTTCTTGACCCTTATGGCTACAACTTAGCCAGCCTAAACCTTAGTGGTCCGATTCTGAAAAACAAAAATGAGGAATCTATTTTAGGTTTCCGTGTTTCTGGTCAGTATCTAACTAGAAAAGATGATGATCCACCAGCAACTGGTGTTTATAAGGTAAAAGATGATGTATTGGCTGATTTGACAGCGAATCCAATTCGTCTTGTTGGATCTACACCTCTTCCTGCTGCTGAATTTTTAACACAAGATGATGTTGAATTTTTAGATTATCAACCAAACGAAGAGTCTACTCGTTATGACCTTACGGCAAAGTTGGATGCTCGTTTGAGCAAAGATATTGATGTAACTTTATCAGGTACCTATAACTTGGTTGAAGATCGTTTTACTCCAGGAGGAGGAGCAAGAACAGGAACAAACTGGCGTTTATTGAATTCTCACAATAATCCTGAAGATAGTAATGTTCGTTATCGGGGTAATTTCCGTTTTCGTCATCGTTTGGGTGGTAATGGAAATGCACTTGCTGGCGAAGAAGCTACTGATGAAGAAAAAGCAGCAAAAGGATCATTGATCAAAAATGCAATTTATACCTTACAAATGGGGTATGAAAAAAATCAATACGAAGTATCTGACTATAACTTGAAAGATGAAATCTTTAAATATGGTCACGTAGGTAATTTCGGTTATGATTGGAATCCTACAACACAAATTATTGTAGACCCAAATGCACCTCTAGGTGTAAGAGAAGAACATGTGGATTACCAACAAGTATTCACTGGTTATACACCCGCTCAAGGATATAATGAAGGCTTAGTAAATTACAATAATTTTGTAGGTGAAGGTGCTAACGTTGCTCAATATGCAATTGTTAATGGATTTTTTAGAGATGTTTTCCGTTCTGCATGGGAACTACATAGAAACGTAAACGAAATCTATAACCTTTATAGAAAAAGAGATAACGATACCTATACGTTTAATGCGAATAGTTCTTTTGAATTATTACCTGGTGGTTCTGAAAAAGGTCGCCACAATATCCAGTTTGGTATCTTATACGAACAACGTGTTAATCGTGGGTACGATATTGCTCCACGTGCTATCTGGCAGGTTGCTCAACAACAGGCAAATAGACACATCCAAGGTGTTGATTCAACAAGTATAATCGGTACTTTTGTTGGTCCTTTTCTTGGTGAAGAAATTCCATTATTTGGTACTCAAATTGCTGAATTTGAACAAAACTCTTTCTACAAAAAAGTTAGAGAAGTAACTGGACAAAGTCTTACAGAGTATGTAAATGTAGATGGACTCAGTCCTGATCAATTAAGCTTAGATATGTTCTCTGCTCAAGAGTTAACGGATGTATCTGATGTAGGGCTTAGCTATTGGGGATTTGACTATCTAGGAAATAAACTATCGGGTGATGCTACCTTCGACGATTTCTTTACCGATAAAGATGAGAATGGTTTAAGAACATTTACAGTAGCTCCTAACCGACCAATTTATGCTGCAGCTTTTATTCAAGATAAGTTTACATTTAGAGACATTATCTTTAGAGTAGGTGTACGTGTAGATCGTTATGATGCAAATACTAAAGTATTAAAAGATCCATATTCTTTATATGATATTACTTCTGCAAAAGATTTTTACGACCAAAATCCTGATGACGAACGTCCAGGTACTATTGGAGATGACTTCAAAGTATATGTTACTGGTCCTGGTTCTAATCAAGTTAAAGCATTTAGAGATGAAGATACTTGGTATTTTGCAAATGGTACACAAGCGAATGATGGTAATGTGATTTTTGGTGGACAGGTAGTAACACCTAAATTAGTTAACCCTGATGCAAGTATTAAATCGGATGGTTTTGATACGTCTAATTCATTTGAAGATTATAAGCCACAAATTAACTGGATGCCTCGTTTGGCTTTCTCATTCCCGATTTCTGATGAGGCCAACTTTTTTGCTCATTACGATATCTTAGTACAGCGTCCACCATCAAACTCATTAGCTACGGCACTAGATTACTATTACTTTACTGAAGATACACCTGAAAATAATCCGAACTTAAGACCAGAGCGTACGATTGATTATGAAGTTGGTTTCCAACAAAAAATCTCTCAATCTTCTGCGTTAAAAATTGCTGCATACTATAAGGAACTACGTGATATGATTCAGCTACGTACCTACTTATTTATTCCAGCTCCTGTAAGTTCTTATACTACATTTAGTAATGTCGATTTTGGTACAGTAAAAGGTTTTACTTTCCAATATGATTTAAGAAGAACAGGTAATATCACATTCAATGCTAACTATACCTTACAGTTTGCTGATGGTACTGGTTCTAACTCTGAATCTCAGAGAGGTTTGACAGATAGAGGTAATATTAGGAACTTATTCCCACTTTCTTTTGACGAGCGTCATCGTTTTGTATCAAGTATCGATTATCGTTACCGTTCAGGTAAAAAATATAATGGACCAAGATGGTTTGGTGCAGATGTATTTGCTAATGCAGGTGCTAATTTACAGGTGATTGCAGTATCAGGTCGTCCTTATACACAAAAAATTCGTCCTCAAGTATTGGATGGAACAGGTACGATTGGTCAGATCAATGGATCAAGATTACCTTGGAACTTTACAATGAACTTAAGATTAGATAAGAGCTTTAGTTTAACAAAACCAGGAGCAAAGCGTCCGTTAGACTTAAACATTTACTTCCGTGTTCAAAATCTATTAGATGCACGTAATGTATTAGGTGTTTATCCTGCTTCTGGAGATGCTGATGATGATGGTTTCTTAACTTCTCCTGTTGGTGAAGAATTTTTAGAGCAAACTGCAGCAAGTGGAAGAGACGTATTAGATTATACAAACTCTTACCAATGGCGTATGTTGAATCCTAATTTATACTCTTTACCTAGAAGAATTTTCTTAGGGGCTATTTTTGAGTTTTAAGAAGAGGGAATAAAGTTGTTACCCTCAAATTTTTAATCTATTGTCGAACAACTATTTAAATTAAGAATTATGCATAATATAAAATATTGGTTATTTGCGATTCTTTGCATAGGATCAATAAGTATAGCCGAAGCTCATAAAGGTCCCGAAAAAGATGACGAAGGGGGTATTGTGAGCAATCAATCGAATACTGCGGTGTCTTATCGTAGTGACTGTGACCAAGCGCAAGCACAAGTCGATCAGGATATAAATAATGTGAGAGCACGTTTATTATCTGGTGGTGACGTTTGGTGGGATAGTGATGATGGTAAGTATGTGGTACCAAAAGTAATACCTGGTTCTGGTATTCCTGAAGTATCTTCTATTTTTGCTGGTGCGGTTTGGTTAGGTGGATTAGACCCCGCGGGAAATCTAAAAATTGCTTGTCAACAGTATGGTTCAAGTTCTGGTCAAGCTGATTTCTGGCCTGGTCCTCTTTTAGAAGATGATCCTACTACAGAAGATGTAAATGAAGCAGGTACTACTAATCAAGATTTATGTGCTCAATGGGATCGTTTTTTTGTTGTTGATGGAGAAAACATCCGTGCACATTTAGCTGCTTTCGAAGCTGCTCAAGCTGCGGGCGAAGACTATGATCCAGACTTAATTCCTGAAGATGTAAAAGGTTGGCCTGCTCAAGGAAATGAATTTTTCTTTGATATTGCAGGTTTCGATTTACCTGATACTCAGGCTGGACTAGGAGCATTCTTTGATAGAGATGGTGATGGTGATTACAACCCAGACTTAGGAGATTATCCAGTTATTCAAATTAGAGGTTGTGATGAAAAACCACAATTTCCGGATCAAATGATCTTTTGGATTTATAATGATGCTGGTAATATTCACGAAGAGTCGAATGGTGATGCTATCCAGATGGAAGTACAAGTACAAGCATTTGCTTATGCTACAAATGACGAGATCAACGATATGACATTCCAACGTTATAAGCTGATTAACCGTGCCATTGAGTTTATTGATAGTACCTACTTTGCTATGTGGGTAGATCCAGATTTAGGATGTTATACTGATGACTTTATTGGTTGTGATACCTCTCGAAGTTTAGCTTATGTATATAATGAAGATGCAGCAGATGGAACGACTGGTTGTAACTGTGATCAAGGTGTAAATACCTATTGTGAAGATATTCCAATTTTAGGAATAGATTACTTTAGAGGACCTCTTGCACCAAAATTATTTGATGAGAATGGAAATCCAACGATTAATCCTCCACCAAATGTTAATCCTGATACGATTGTAGAATTAGGAATGTCTTCTTTCATTTATATCAATAATGCAAGTGTGGGTAACCATCCAGCGGGTACGACCGATCCAAGTGTAGATACTGAATATTATAACTACTTATCGGGTACTTGGAATGATGGAACTCCGCTTACTTTAGGAGGTAATGGTTATACTCCTGGTAGTACAAACTTTACAAAGTTTGCACTTGCAGATGAGCCTAATGATGGCGCAGGTTGGTCAATGTGTACAGCAAATTTAGGAGAAGGTGACCGTCGTACCGTACAAGCTTCTGGTCCATTCCGTCTTGATCCAGGTGCGGTCAATGAACTTATTGTTGGAGCCGTATGGGTACCAGACTTGGATTATCCATGTCCAGATATTACGAAGTTATTAAACGCGGATGATATTGCTCAAGCACTATTTGATGGCTGTTTTGAAATTACAGATGGTCCTGATGCTCCAGATGTTTGTTTTGTAGAATTAGATGAAGAAATCATAGCCGTATTCTCAAATGATATTGCAACATCAAATAACGGAGATGAAAATTATGCAGAGCAAGATTTAAGAGCACCAGCAGGTGTATCAGATAGTTTATATCGTTTTGAAGGATATAAATTATTCCAAATGTCTGGTCCTGATGTATCTATTGGTGAGTTAGATGATCCTGAAAAAGCTAGATTGATTTACCAAGTGGATCTTAAAAATGGAATCTCTAATATTTATAACTGGACTTCAGATGCTAATCCAAATGCAGGACCTGAGTTTCCTAATCAACCAGCAGTAATCTGGACTCCTGAATTGGAAGTAGAAGGAGATGATACAGGTTTAGGGCATACTTTCCGTATTACATCAGATCAATTTGCATCGGGAGAATCTAATAAATTAGTAAACCATAAGAAATACTACTTTACTGCTATTGCTTATGCCTATAATAATTACGAAACGTTTAACCCTGAAACAGGTATCGGGCAAAGAAGACCTTACTTAGAAGGTAGACGTAATATTGGTGATGGTGAAAACCCATTCTATACCGTTATTCCTCGTCCAATTATTGATAAGAACTTAAATGCTGGATATGGTGACGGAGCTGTAATTACTCGTTTAGATGGTATCGGTGTAGGAGGAAACTTCTTAGATATGTCTGATGAAACGAAAGAAGCAATCTTTGATGGTAGTTTCGATGGCTCTATTCTTTACAAAGCAGGTAGAGGACCAATTGATGTAAAAGTATATGATCCGCTTAATGTAAGAAATGGAGAATTTGAGTTAACGTTTGTTGATGAAGATATGAGTAATGATGAATTAGATGATGAAGTTGGATGGGTATTGACTGATTTAACAACAAATGAAACGATTGCTTCAGAATCAACAATTGATCGATTAAACGAGCAGTTAATTACAGACTATGGTTTCTCTATCTCAATTGGTCAAACAGATGATGTAGGTTCTGATCCTAATGGAGATAATGGCGCTATTGGTTACGAGCAAGAGTATGCTGACCCTACTGGTGCAGATTGGTTTGCTGCCATTCCTGATGCAGCAGGACCTCCTTATAATTATATTCAAACAGCTCCTGATAATTTTGATGACATCAAAGGATCGTTATCTACGATGGGGGCAGGTTTCTTTGTGCCTTATGGATTATCGAATTGGAGACTTCCGGCAAGTGGAAATTTCTTCCCTCCTGGGGCTTATATTACTCCAGCATGGACAAATCAAGCTGAGCAAAACGAATTGGTAAATCCTGATTTAGGAAATCTTAATAATGTTGATATTGTATTGACTTCTGACAAATCAAAATGGAGTCGTTGTATTGTTGTTGAAACAGCAAATACATTCTATACAGATTACACATTTTTCCCAACTCATCCAACGATGTTGACAGAAGATAATGCGAAGCATTTTGATGTTCGCCGTGGTCAATCTGTAACAAAAGACGATAATGATGGTGACGGAAGACCTGATCCTGATGTAGAATCTGAAGGTGATGGTTTAGGATGGTTCCCTGGTTATGCAGTAGATGTAGAAACGGGCGAACGTTTGAATATTTTCTTCGGTGAAAACTCAACTTACGATGGTACAGACCAAGCGGATATTGCTCCTGCTGAAAATTACGACAATGGTAGACCTAATGGTAGAGATATGGCATGGAATCCAACTTCTCAAACATTCTTAGAGGTAGATGGTGGTTTCTCTATTTTTAACTTCCTTTCAGGTGGTCAACACTTCATTTATGTAACTAACGAAGCATATGATGAATGTGCAGAATTAAGAGAGCGTTTAGATCCAGTATTTAGTGATAATACAAGTCCGCTTAGAAAGTTAAGTGCTTTGAAAAAAGTGACTTGGGCAGGTCTTCCTATATTACAACAAGGACAAGAGTTACTTTCGTATAAAGATGGTCTTATTCCAAACGATATTACAATTAAGTTAAGAGTTGACAATCCTTACGAAGTAGCTGAAGGAACTAACGATTTTCAAGGTTATCCTTCTTATAGATTTAAAATAGAAGGTCTAGAGTCTACCGAATTACAAGGCGAGCAAGTTGATGCAGCATTAGACATGATTAATGTTGTACCTAATCCATACTATGGATATTCTGCTTACGAGACATCTCAGTTTACCAATACTGTAAAAATTACTAACCTTCCTGCGAAGTGTGATGTGAAGATATTCTCTCTTGATGGTCGTTTCATCCGTTCTTATAAGCGTGATGAAGTAGGTGCAATAAAAACAGGAACGAATCCTCCTATTCAACAAGGACAGGTAGCTCCAGCTATCGAATGGGACTTAAAGAATAGTAAAGGAATTCCAGTGGCGAGTGGTGTTTATTTAATCCATGTAGATGCAGGAGAATTAGGTGAGCGTGTGATCAAGTGGTTTGGTGTTGCTCGACAATTCGACCCATCTGGTTTATAATTAGAATCTTGAACAAGGCATAGCTACTTGTTATGCCTTGTTCATTCATCTTTTTCAACTTTAAAAAAAGTATTATGACTAAATATATATACTTTGTATTTTCCTTAATAATGATTACAGCGGCTACTAGCCTTGAAGCAGGTAACCCTGATCGACAAGGAGAAGCAGGTGCTTACGAATTATTAATGAATCCCTGGGCTCGTAGTGCGGGCTTACATACCATCAATACATCATGTATTAGAGGTGCAGAATCTATGCGTGTCAATCCAGCAGGTTTATCACGTGTTGGAAAGACTGAAGTGCTTATTGCCCATACTCGTTATTTAGAAGGAACAGACCTTAAGTTCAACGCTTTAGGTTTTTCTCAAAAAATGGGTAAAAATTCTGCTATTGGTGTTACATTAATGGCAATCGATTTTGGCGAAATTCCTGTTACAACAGAAGCATTGCCTCAAGGTACTGGTGCAACTTATTCGCCTTCTTTTTTCAACCTAGGATTAGGATATGCACATACATTCGAAAATAAAGTTTCGGTAGGTGTTACCTTCCGAGTTATTTCTGAAGCACTTTCTAATATTACAGCTTTTGGATTTGCTATTGATGCAGGTGTACAATATGTAACAGGTCCTCAAGACAATTTCAAAATTGGTATCTCTTTACGTAGTATTGGTTCTCCAATGCAATTCTCTGGACAAGGTTTATCACAGCAATTACAATCGCCAGATGCTGACTTTAATAACACTTATTTTGCAAGAGCAAATGCATTTGAATTACCTTCTCTCTTAAATATGGGAGCATCTTACGACTTTATACTTGATGAGAAAAATAGACTAACATTAGTTGGTAACTTTACATCAAATTCCTTTTCTTCTGATCAATATGGAATCGGTTTAGAGTATTCTCTAAATGATATGTTCATGTTAAGAGGTGCTTACAGATATGAAACTGCCGAAAATGAAGATTCTAGAAGTGCTTATACAGGACTTAGTGGTGGATTCTCAATAGAAGTACCTTTAAAGAAAGAATCAAACCGTAAATTCGGTATTGACTATGCTTACCGTGCAAGTCAACCATTTAGCGGTACACACAATATTGGTATTCGATTTAATCTGTAATTGATACCTTCATTTCAAGTAAGAATGTTCTAGGAGTTTTTCTAAAACATTCTTACTTGAATTTTTTATAAAGCAAGAAACTAA
>JAHDIP010000002.1:29378-78792 GCA_020630735.1 Saprospiraceae bacterium
GGTTCAAATAATGGTCAAGCAGATTTCTGGCCAGGGCCATTATTAGAAGATGATCCTTTCACCGAAGATATTAATGAGACAGGAACTACCAATAAAGAGTTATGCGCTCAATGGGATCGTTTTTTTGAAGTAAAGGGAGAAAGTATTAGGGAGCACCTTCGTTTATATGAAGAGGCTATAGAAGCGGGAGAAGAATATGATCCCGATTTAATACCAGAGGATGTAAAAGGCTGGCCTGCGCGCGGCAATGAGTTTTTCTTTGAGATGGCGGGTTTCGATTTACCAAACACTAGTGCGGGATTAGCACCCTTTTGGGATCGTAATGGAGATGCAAATTATAACCCCGATGAAGGAGATTACCCCATTATCCAAATAAGAGGTTGTGAAAAACCTCAATTTCCAGATCAAATGATTTATTGGATTTATAATGATGCGGGTAATATCCATGAGGAGTCTGGTGGCGATGCAATACAAATGGAAATACAGGTACAAGCTTTTGCTTATCAAACAAGTGATGAGTTAAATGATATGACTTTCCAACGATACAGACTGATCAACCGAGCAATAGAGTTTATTGATAGTACTTATTTTGCAATGTGGGTTGATCCTGATTTAGGTTGTTATACCGACGATTATATAGGTTGTGATACTTCCAGAAGTATGGCATATATTTACAATGAAGATGCTGTAGATGGTACTACTGGTTGTACCTGCGATCAAGGTGTGAATACTTATTGCGAAGATGTTCCAATTTTAGGTATCGATTATTTTAGAGGACCACTCGCTCCAAAGATGATTGATCCGATTACTGGTGAATTAAGGAATCCTCTTCCAGGAGAAATGCCAGATACCATTATCGAATTAGGTATGTCTTCATTTATGTATTTTAATAGCCCTGCAGGATCCAATCCCAATGGTACTTATGATCCAACAATTGATACAGAATTTTATAATTACCTTTCAGGATCATGGAGAGATGGTACGCCATTAACATATGGAGGCAACGGCTACAACCCTGGAAGTACCGATTATATTAATTATGCTTTTCCTGATCCCCCTAATGATCCAAATGGTTGGTCAATGTGTACCGCTAACTTAGGAAGTGGTGATCGTCGTACGGTACAAGCTTCTGGTCCATTTCGTCTCGATCCAGGGGCTGTTAATGAATTAATAGTTGGAGTGGTATGGGTACCTGATATGGAATATCCTTGTCCTGATATTACTAGACTATTACATGCAGATGATCTTGCTCAAGCATTTTTTGACAATTGTTTTCCTGATCCACCTGCACCAGATGCACCAGATGTTTGTTTTGTAGAATTAGATGAAGAAATCATAGCTGTATTATCTAATGACGAAGTTCGGTCTAATAATGCACATGAGCAATTTGAAGGTGTAGATCTACTTGCACCTATTGGAGTAGATAGTCTTTACCGATTTGAAGGTTATCAAGTATTCCAGTTAGCAGGTCCAGATGTAAGTATTAGCGAATTAGATAATCCTGATAAAGCACGAGTTATTTTTCAAGCAGACTTAAAAAATGGAATCAATAATATTTACAATTGGGAATCAACCTTGAATCCAAATTATTCACCTGCCAATCCAGGTCAACCTCAATTTATATGGTCACCAGTTTTGGAGGTAGAGGCAAATGATGAAGGAATCAAACATACATTTAGAATAACAGAAGATCAATTTTCAAGTGGTGAATCTCGAAAATTGATCAACCACAAGAAATATTATTTTACAGCATTGGCCTATGCTCATAACAATTATTCAGTTTTTAATTCCGAAAGCTTATTGGGTCAACGAAAACCATATGTAGCCAGTAATCGAAATATTGGCGATGGCGAAAATATATTTTACACGGTCATCCCACGTCCGATCGTTGACAAAAATCTAAATGCAAACTATGGCGATGGTGCTATTATCACTCGTTTAGATGGAGTAGGAGTCGGTGGTAACTTTTTAGATATGTCTGACGAAACTAAAGAGACTATTTTCGATGGTAGCTTTGATGGAACAATCACATACAAAGCGGGCAAAGGCCCAATAGATATTAAAGTATACGATCCAATCAATGTAAAAGATGGAACATTTGAATTAACCTTCGTTGATGAAAATATGGATAACGATAAACTAGACAATGAGGTGAAATGGATCTTAAAAGATCTGAATACCAATGAAACGATAGCATCTGAAACAACTATTGAGCAATTAAACGAACAGCTCATTATTGATTATGGTTTTTCTATAACGATTGGACAAACAGACGATGCTGGTACTAATCCAAATGGGAATAATGGAGCAATAGGTTACGAACAAAGTTATGTTGACCCTGATGGTGCAGATTGGTTCGCAGGAATACCAGATGCTGCGGGGGCTCCATTTAATTACATTCGCAAACCACCAGTAAGTGAACTTGATAGCAAGGAGGCACTGTCTACGATGGGAGCAGGCTTTTTTGTACCCTATGCTTTATGTGATTGGGAGCAATCCAGTTCAGGTACCATCTACCCATTAGGTGCTTATCTTACCCCAGCTTGGACAGATGATCGAAGTAATTCTCTAAGTCTAGATAAAGATGATCTAGCTAAACTCAATAATGTAGATATTATCTTTACGTCTGACAAATCAAAATGGAGTCGCTGTATTATTGTCGAAACAGCTAATCATTATTACACCGATTTTACGTTCTTTCCAACGCACCCGACTTTGCTGACAGAAGGTAGAGCTAAACATATGGATGTACGATTGAGTCCATCTGTCACAAAGTTTGATGATAATGGAGATGGTAAACCAGACCAAGATATTGCTTCAGAAGGAACAGGTATGGGGTGGTTCCCTGGTTATGCTATTGATGTAGAAACAGGTGAACGCTTGAATGTCTTTTTTGGTGAAAACTCAACTTATGATGAGCTTGATCAAGCAGCTATTGCTCCAATCCAAGCATATGATAACGGCAAACCAAATGGTAGAGATATGGCTTGGAACCCAACGTCTCAGGTCGTACTAGATACAGAATTAGGTGGGTTCTCCATTTTTAATTACTTATCTGGAGGACAACATTTTATCTATGTGACGAATCAGACCTACGATTCTTGTGCCTTCCTGCGGGAACGCTTAGATCCTACTTTTGGTAATGATACAGAGTATTATAAATTTGGTGGCTTGAAAAAAATTACTTGGACAGGTTTACCTATTTTACCACAAGGTCAACAATTACTTTCGTATAAAGATGGTTTGATTCCAAATGATGTAACGATCAAATTACGAGTTGATAATCCATACGATGTAGCAGTGGGCACCGATCAATTTGAAGGTTATCCTTCGTATCAGTTTACCATAGAAGGAGCAGAATCGAAGGAACTTGTTGGTGTAGAAATAGACGAAGCCTTGGATATGATTAATGTGGTACCGAATCCCTATTATGGCTACTCATCGTATGAAACGTCTCAGTTTACTAATATGGTGAAGATTACCAACTTACCCGCCAAATGTGATGTGAAAATCTTCTCTCTTGATGGACGATTTATTCGCTCATACAAACGAGATGAAGTCGGTGCAGTAAAAACGGGAGCAAATCCACCTATAGGACAAGGTCAGATCATTCCATCTATAGAGTGGGATATGAAAAATAGTAAAGGAATACCCGTCGCAAGTGGTGTTTATCTGATCCATATTGATGCTGGAGATTTAGGCGAGCGAGTCATCAAGTGGTTTGGCGTTGCTCGACAATTTGATCCATCAGGTTTGTAAGTGGGTTATTTTTTCAAATATTATTTTACTTTTACGTATTTTTTTGTAATTTTAATCATACTTTAAAAGAAAGAACGTTTCTAAACGTAATGTTAGGAACGTTCTTTCCTTTTGGTAAAACATATTAAACCCGCTAGAATAATAAACAATAAGCCTCTAAAAAAGCGTAGTATTTACTCATAAAATAGAGGAATTTACTTCAAAAATTTTTACTTATAGTAAATTTTATTAATATTAGGTTTTCTAAGAAGGCTATTCTTAGAACTCATTCTTTACTATCGAAATTTTAAAACCATATAGAAATGGCACAGACATATATTACTCAAGAAGGTTATGATCGCTTAATGGCTGAGTTGGAGGAGATGAAAACTACTGAACGACAAAAAATTGCTAGAGCAATTGCGGAAGCAAGAGAAAAAGGCGATCTTTCTGAGAATGCAGAGTATAAAGCAGCTAAAGACGACCAAGGAATGTTGGAATTGAAAATTAACCAACTCGAAGGTAAATTGGCTGGAGCTCGAATTTTAGATACGAGTCAAATCAATACTTCTCAAGTGTCGTTATTGACAAAAGTTACTATCCGTAATGTCAAAAACAATGCTCAATTGACCTACACAATTGTTCCTGAAGTAGAGGCAAATCTAAAAGAAAAAAAGATATCATCTACATCACCAGTAGGTAAGGGGCTTATGGGCAAGAAAGTTGGTGAAATTGCTGTAGTAGAAACGCCAAGAGGAGGAATTGAATTTGAAATTATGAATATCTCCTTATAACTATGGCGAGTATCTTTACACGAATTATCAATGGTGAAATTCCTTGTCATAAAATTGCAGAATCAGAAAACTATCTCGCTTTTTTAGACATTAGTCCTCTTGCAAAGGGGCATACGTTAGTTATTCCTAAAAAGGAAGTAGATTATATTTATGATCTGGATGATGATACGCTTTCAGGCTTAATGCTTTTTTCCAAAGGGGTTGCTAAAGCAATCGAAAAAGTTATGCCTTGTGCAAGAATTGGTGTAACAGTTATAGGGCTAGAAGTACCTCACGCACACGTGCACCTTATCCCAATAGACAATGTAAAAGATATGAATTTTGAAAAGCCAAAGCTCACTATTGAGCATACTGAATTAGCAGAAATCGCTGAAAAAATTCGCACAGAATACGACTAATAATCAATGATAAGTAATCAATAATTCTTCTTGGCTTACTGCGAAGAAGAATTATTGCTACTATTAATTTGACTAAATGCCCAGACCAAAAAATCAGGCATGATTGCACCCCAAGTTTTTGTATTGTGTTGCCCGTTTGGCACTTCTACATACTTGATGTCATCATCCGAATAACCTAGTTTTTTTAATTCTTTTATCAAGTCTAGTGTATCATCAATGGCATCTATAATTCCGTTATTATTTCTATCTCCTTCCTCGTCTTTTGTACCTGTCTGAAACCAAAATTGTAGATTGTCTTTACACTCATCTTCTTTGATAATAGTATGCATTATTCTATTCGCATCGGGGTTGTTCTCATCAAATTCGGTTGATCTCCACCAGAGTGCACCTGAGAATACACCGACCTTTCCAAAAATATCTGGATGCTGCCAAGCAATATCTAATGCAGACAAACCGCCTAGAGAAAATCCAGCAATAACACTTGATTGTTCCTCATGTATTGATCGATAATTTTTGTGCACATAAGGGATCAATTCAGAAACTAAAAACTGGGTATATTTTTTCGCTTTGCTCCCTCTCTGTTTATAATCGGCTTGACTTGCCGTTCCATATTCTTGCATCCGATCAGCATTAGCATGCGGAGCAATAACGATGATTTCTCCAATACGATTTGAATTGAAAAGGCTGCTTAGTGTATAAACAAGTTCAACGGCTTCCATATCTTGACCATCATTTAGATACAAACAAGGATAATTTTTTGAAGAGCTGTAATAAGAAGGAGGAAGGAAAATATCTATCAAAACAGTGCGATCCAATTGTTTTGAATGAAAATCAGGGATACGTTTGACCGTTACAGGAAGATTTTTATGTTCAGATTGCCTAATACCTAGAACTTCCTTCTTCTTAAATATTTTTTGGAAAAACCGTTTTAAATAAGTCATTTATTATTAAAATAAGTTGAGAAACAAAATACTGTTCTGATAAGGATAGTGAAATGAGGAATTACATCAAATCTTCTTATGAAAAGTTTCATGTGTTCATCGCTGAAAATAAACCATTTAGGCTTTAAAAGCAATAAAAATGTCGTATCTTTGCGCCCAGTTTGAGCTATAGGATTTGGTTTGGAAGGATTCTTTAAAGAAACGCTAAAAATAGTTCAAATGTTTCAATCAGGAGGGATAGGAGAAAACGAGTAGACAAAATCATTCACTTTATTCATAATCATCAATCAAACTCTAATCATCTTATGAAAAAGATTGGAATCTTATTTGGACAAGAAAATACTTTTCCACAAGCATTTATCGATCGTATCAATCAAAAAAATGTAAAAGGTATTATCGCAGAGCCTGTTCATTTAGAAGAAGTAACTCAAGGTGCACCTTCTGGCTATGCTGTTATCGTAGATCGTATTTCACAAGACGTACCTTTCTATCGCGCTTACTTAAAAAATGCTGCCCTTACAGGAACTGCTGTGATCAACAATCCATTTTGGTGGAGTGCTGATGAGAAATTTTTTAATAATGCTTTAGCAATTCATGCAGGCGTTCCTGTACCTAAAACGGTATTATTACCGTCTAAAGGCATGCCTGAAGATACGAGCGCCAATTCATTCAGAAACTTAAAGTTTCCACTCGAATGGGATTCAATCTTTGAAAGCCTTGGAGGATTTCCTCTATACATGAAACCTTATGCAGGTGGTGGTTGGAAAAATGTGTATAAGTTACATAGTAAAGAAGAATTTTTTGCAGCTTATAACGAAACAGGTCGTTTGGTTATGATGCTACAAGAGACAATCGACTTTACAGAGTACTTCAGATGCTATTGTATCGGTGGGAAAAATGTACGTGTGATGCCATACGAACCACGTAATCCTCATCACTTACGTTATGTAGTGGACGGAGAACCTACTGATCCAAAAACATTAGCATTAGTTGAAAAATTGGTAATTCGATTGAACCAAGCCTTAGGGTATGATTTGAATACTGTCGAGTTTGCAATGCGTGATGGTATTCCTTATGCTATTGATTTTTGTAATCCAGCACCAGATGCTGAATTGACGTCTGTTGGAGAAGAAAATTTTGAATGGGTTGTTGAAAATATGGCTAATTATGCTATCGAAAGAGCACAACAGCAGGATGTTACTAAAGGCAACTTATCTTGGGGAGACTTTATGAAAGATGCTGTAGATGGTAAGGCATATAAGCATAAAGAAAAGACTTCTAAAGCTAAACCTGCTGGTAAAAAAGCAACTAAAAAAACGACTAAATCTAAAGCAAAAGTTGCATCAAAAACAGTTGCTAAGACTCCAGCTAAAAAAGTGGCAAAAGCAAAAACAGTAGAAAAGAAAGCAACTAAACCAGTTGTAAAGAAGGCTACTAAAACTATAAAAAGAATTACTGGTACTAAAGTGACTAAGAAAATAAATGTTGTACCTGAACGCCCAATGACAAAAACGGAAAAAGCGGCAGCTCAACGTAATTTGCTTTCTAAATTAGGGAAAGCAACCGCAAAGGATAAAGATGATTTGAAAATTATCAAAGGAGTAGGACCAAAGCTAGAAGGTATTTTAAACAAATTAGGCATTTATACTTATCAGCAAGTGAGCAAAATGACTAAACCTGAGTACGCATTAGTAGATGCTCTAATAGATGCTTTCAAAGGTAGAGGACAACGTGATAATTGGGCAGGGCAGGCGAAAAAATTAGTAAAGAAATAAGCATTAGACTTCATACTGAAGTCTACGTATAATAAGATAGTTGATACCAGATTGTTGGGTGGGCATGACTTTTGCAAACTAGATTAGTTAGCCCACCCAACATTCATGAAATACATAAACTACACAGAAATGTACACAAGAAGAAGAAAACTTGCCATACTTGATATGTATGACAACACGCCAAACAAAGGAATGGGCAATATCAAAGCCCTAGTTGATCTTTATAAAGACGAATTAGATTGGCAAGTATTTGATGTTAGAGGTAAGGCAGAAGTGCCAGATACAAGTTTTGATATTTACATCTCTACAGGTGGTCCAGGTAATCCTTTAGATGGCGATGGTATTTGGGATAAAAAATACTATGATCTTATCGACCAATTATGGAAAATGAATAAAGTGGAAGAAGGTCCTAAAAAGCATGTCTTCTTTATCTGCCACTCTTTCCAGATGGTTTGCCATCACTTTAATTTAGCTCAGATCACAAAACGTCACAAGCGTTCTTTTGGAACTTATCGAGCACATAAAACTCCAGCAGGTAAAAAAGAGGTTTTGTTTGATGGATTAGCTGATCCTTTTTATGTAGCTGATTTTAGAGACTATCAAGTTGTTCAACCAAATTATGATGCGATAGATCGTATTGGGGCTAAGATTGCCCTATTAGAAAAAATTCGTCCAAACGTCGATTTTGAACGTGCAATTATGGCCGTTCGATTATCTGATGAATTTTTTGCTACTCAGTTTCACCCAGAAGCGGACCCAGTAGGTATGGTGGTTCATTTCGAAGACCCGAAACAACGAGAGGCAGTAATCAATGAGCATGGAATCGAAAAGTATGAGAAAATGCTCCGAGATTTAAATGATCCTGATAAAATTGAAAATACTTATCGTACTATTCTTCCTGCATTTTTGGAAACAGCAATTGAGGCTTTAAATGCGGAACTAGTAGTGGCGTAAAAACATATTTAATAAAAAAACAATATAAGTTATAAGAAGTAGCTAAAATAATATATTTTAGCTACTTCTTTCGTTTTACCCCAATAGTAAAAATATTACTTAACCTCCTATTCCTGTAGAAATGCATAAAACTGTAAGAGCCGCTTATAATGCAGCATTCAATGACGAGAAGTATCAAAAGTTTTTAAATGCCGTTTATACGAAATATAATCACAAACCTGCCTTTAGAATATCAGAAACACCAGTGTTTGTACCCAACCTTTTAAAGGAAAAATTATTTACGGCTTGTAATGAAATAGCAGATACCATCTGTCGACCAGATTTTAAGGAACTATCCAAAGGAGCGATCTTGCCAGGGCAGTTTGTTCCTGGTGAAGATAATCACACGACGTTCTTACAAATGGATTTTGGAATTACGCTAGACGAAAATGGAGAACTAGATCCTCAACTGATCGAAGTACAGGGCTTTCCTTCTTTATACTTTTTTCAGCACCTTCTAAGTAATGCCTATATCGAACACTTCGACATCCCAAGTAATTATAGCCATCTTTTTGAAGGTTATGATGACGAAAAGTATATCGAACTACTAAGGCGAGTAATCGTTGGCGATAGCAAGCCCGAAAATGTAATTCTTTTAGAAATTGAACCACATACGCAGACGACTCAAATAGATTTTTGGGCAGCTAAAGAATTAATTGGTATCAATACCATATGCATAAGCAAACTAAAAAAAGAAGGACGAGATTTATACTACATCAACGAACAAGGCAAAAAAGTTGGTGTAGAAAAAATATGCAATCGAGTCATCTTTGATGAGCTAGCAGGTAAAAAAGATTTGCCAAGAGAGTTTGATTTTAGCGAAGAAATTAATGCAAAATGGATTGGTCATCCACATTGGTTTTTTAGAATAAGCAAACACACCTTACCTTATTTAAAAAGTAGATATAATCCAACGTCATACTTCTTAAGTGATTTGGATAAAATACCAGATGATTTGCATAATTATGTGCTTAAGCCTTTGTATTCTTTTGCCGGAACAGGTGTACTCATCAATATTAATAAGTACGATTTGGATTCGATAGAGGATAGAGAAAACTATATCCTCCAACGAAAAGTAGAATATGCTCCTGTTGTCGAAACACCTAACCAACCAGCTAAATGTGAAATAAGAATGCTCATGCTTTGGGAGGAAGGAGCTGCTCGACCTTTAATTATCAACAACCTTACTCGATTGAGTAAAGGTGAAATGATTGGTGTACGTTATAATAAAAATAAAGATTGGGTTGGTGCGAGCGTCGGTCTTTTTGAACGATAAAATTTTAAAATGCAGCAATCCAATTACAGATTAATTCAATACCTTCTACCACCTTTGGACAATCTTGATTTAAGTCGAATTCGCTTTCCATAAGTGGTGCTTCAAAATCTACAAAAGCCAATCGTGTAGCTAAAAATCCTTGTTCAAAACCGAAGGCAGAGGCAGGTAGTAATGCAACACCTGTACGTTCTAAAAGTTGTTCACAAAGCTGATTGGAGGTAGAGATATTAGCTGCGGCTAACTTTTCTGTAAAAAAAGAGAAATCCAAAAAAATATAAAATCCACCTTGAGGTGAATGTACTTTTATATTCGCTGCATTTAATCGTTCTACACAAAAAGTGCCTATACGTTTGAGTATATCAGTTTGCCATTTGAGATAAGGAAGTGTATGCGTATAATTTTGGTAAGCAACTTTTGCCGCAATTTGTATAGGCGTTGGAGCACAAGAGTAAGTCTCCGACCCAATTCCTATTAATGCTTGTTTAAATGCTGGCTCGATATCATCATACAAAAAAGCAGTACCAAAACGCCAACCACCAGCACCACACCATTTGGATAAACCTGTAGTCGTGATCGTTTTTTCTGGATAAAAATTGGCGAAAGATTGGTGGGAAAGATTAAAATCAAGCAAACCATATATCTCATCAGAAATCACTAAAATATCCAAAGCTTTGCATGCTGTAGCAATGGCACGCAACTCCATCCCAGAATAGGTCAAGCCATCTGGATTTCCTGGATGATTCAAAATCATTATTGATGCTTCATGCTCTTTTTTATTAGTCGCTTCTTGTATCGCTTTCGGAGTTATTCTCCATCGTTCTTCAAACGAGGTATTTAGTTTTATAATGTGGTGTCCTGCCAATTTTGCTTGTGGCTGATACGAAACCCAAGCAGGTGCAGCTATAAATACATCGGCTTGTTCAAAAGCCATTAAAATATTGAAAAGCAATATTTTAGAACCAGGCCCAAGAAGAATATTTTCTGGTTTTACTTTTAGCCCATTATGTTGTAGATGGAAGTTGGCGATATGTTCTCTAAGTTTTAGTTCGCCTTGTACCGAAGAATACTCCTTGTGATGAACGGCTTGTTTGAGCGCATCCATTACCTCTGTTGGAGGAAGAAATGGCGATTGACCAAAACCAAACTTAATAATCTTTTTGTTTTGAGCAATCAATTCTTTTGATCGAGTATTGATCAGTAAGGTTTGAGATTCTTCGACTTGTCTATACATCTTTTTTAGTTTTATACCTACCGGTATTCGGTTTAAGGATTATCGTTAGTAGCTATCGTTTGATTTTTAGGTGCTTTGAACGTTTGACAATCCGAAAACCACTTTGGTTTCAGTATATTCAGTAACACCTATTTGTAATACATGACGGAGGTTATGTCTTTAGTTGTTTGGTCGCAACGTTCTTGAATAAGTGAGAATGAGCTGCTCAAGTTATCACTTTTTGTTATGTTGATCAAGAGTGGACATTCTTTTTTTGTATCAATAAATTGATAGGCTGGTACAGCACGACCATTTTTATAGTTGACTGTAAACGAATCGCTCGCTACTGTATATTGATCTAAGGTCGCAATACCTTTAATCATTTTTTTGCTTTTCCAGTTTTCTAAAAAATTAATTTCATATTCCATTTGAAAACTATCGAGTGCTTGGAATTCTATACCTTGAATTAGCTGAATGTCGCCTTCTGAATCACCGCCAACATAAAGCCTCTTTTTTAGGTCAAGCATATAGATCGGGTAGCTATTGGATGCTATTTTACTAGAGTCAGTTTGAGCAGTAGGAAGCGGAGACGCAATTTCTTTTTTTACAATATTATCTGCTAAGGTATTGACAAAATTATATAAGTAGACCCCAGAAAATATAGTTATGGATATGATTAAAAAGAGTATTATTTTTCCGTTGCGTTCCCGTCGTTCGTTTTTTGTCGTAGGCATAGATAGTTTTATTTTTGAATACAAATTTAAACCATTTTCCAAAAAGAATTTTCAGGTTTATTTCGTTTGAAGGCTAAAAACCATCGGCAGATAAAGAATAGGATCACTAAACCGAATGCCCAAAGTAAATACATTACTATTATAGAACTTCCGAAAGGAAAAGCAGCACCAAGCAAAGCGTAAAGGTAAAGATGTACAAGGTAAAAAAACATAGCTGTTTGCCCAAAGAGTTTGATCGGATAGACAAAAGAGCTAGAAGCAAGTTTTGAAAAAATAAACAATAAAACTAGATTGATCCCACAAGTAAGTAAGGCAAAAGCAATACTGGGTGGATATTTTACGAGTGTAAAAAAGCTGATCCAATCATGGTAAGCATTTAGATGAAAATTGCCCCATTCTAAAAAACGAATACAAAGAAAAATAGCGATAAACGATAAACCTGTAATTAATGAAATAATGTAAATACGTTCTGGTTGTTCTTGCATTAATTTCGCCCAAAAAATTCCTAAAGTTGTAACACCTATCCAGGGAATAATGGGGTAAATGCTCATTGCTCCAACGGTAATACCTGGTGTGAACAGAAAAACCGCAAGCGGATTAAAAACACTATCAGGTGATATTTGCGGAATATACCAAGCAGAAAAAGCGAATGCCAAAATACTAATTGAAAGTAACATTTCTTTACGCAATTTCCAAAGCAATCCACCCAACATCATACAAGTTGCTAGCCCATATAAGACAGTAGTAGGAATGGTAAAACCTCCTTCAAAATGACCAGGGAAATTCATGCCACCTCCTTGAGTTTGACTAAAGAAAGCACTAAGTCCCCAACCAGGGAATTCTACAAAAAACATCAGCAGAAGAATAAAGGCACCTCGTTTGAGAAAATATATTCTAATACTCCAATCATTCCAAGATTGAGCTGTGCGTTTTTGAGCAAATAAGTAGATACTCATTCCCATCAAAAAGAAAAAACCAGGAGCGCATAGATGACTTACAAAACGAGTAAACCACCAAGCCAAAGAAGGATACCCCTCGAAAGCGAACCCCCATGTCTCCAGAAAGTGAGTACGAGCAATCATTGCACTTGCATGATCTACAGCCATAAGCATCATGATAAATCCACGAAGTAGATCAATTGGAGTTGTGCGAGGCATTTAGCAATTATTTTGAAGGCATACTAGCGTGAAAATCTTGATAAATGCGTTCAGCATATTGATTGAGTAAATCTAAGATTCGTTCTTGCTTTTTAGACTTTACAATGAGTCCGATATGATAGTCTTTTTTTAAACGCCAGCAAATTTCTTTGTCTGTAAAAGAAGAAGAATCTGGCTGTTGGTGTCTTGAAAGAGAAACAATAATGCCTGCATAATCATTTTTGACTTTAGGCAATTTATAAGCTTTGCCAGCAGCTACAGCTACTTCTATTTTTGCCCATTCTTTCCAAAGATTTATTCCCGAAGAGTATTCAACCATCTCAGCAATATTGGCACCACCAACACGAGAAGCCGTTTCTAGAAAATAAAATTTTCCATCCTCTTTTGATTTAATGAATTCGGTATGCGAAGCACTATATTGCATGCCGAAAGCTTTCATTACTTTAGCATTTAATCGTTGAAGTGCCTTTTCGTCTTTTGTGTTGAGTTCGAGAGTATGGGTACGAAATACACCACCGCCATGTGCGACTTCCATGGGCGTATTGATGTATTGGCTTACTCTCGAAAAAATAACTTTAGCATCTAGTGTCAATGCATCAACATGGTAGACATCACCAGGTTTAAACTGTTCGATAAGGTAGTCGTGGCGTTTATCGCCGAGGAAATTTAAAACTTCCCAAAGTTCTTGAATTGAGTTTACTTTTTTGATGCCAGATGCAGAGGCATCTGAGCGAGGTTTTACAACCCAAGGCGGGTTGGTAGATTGGGTGTATTGGTGTATATCTTCATCATTGAAAAGAGAGCTAAAAGGCGGTACATTTATCTTAGAGTCCTGCGCCTGAATACGCATCGCTAGCTTGTCTCGAAAAAATCGAGAAGTCGTTTGTCCCATTCCAGGAATTCGAAAATGCTCTCGTAAAAATGAAGCTTTTTCAACATCAAAATCGTCAAGTGCGACAATACGGTCAATCTTTTTTGTACGCATAAAATGCGACATCCCTAATGTCACCTCATCCATATCCCAATCGTCATCTTCGTCTTGTTGTACGAAAAAAATATCATCTAAGTATTCACGAGGCCATTCTTTATGTTCGTGTTTTTTAGAGGTTATGAAGTATACATTTGCTCCAGCTTTTTTGCAAGCAATCAGAAAGTCATGCCCTTTGTAGTCATTGCTAATACATAGAAATGTAAGAGAGGAATTTTTTTTAGCCGCCATAAATTAAGTCTTATTTTGTAGATGTTAGTCTAATTTCAGTTTGAGTATGTTTAAAGTTTATTGATTTTCATACCATAAAAATTTAAACACACTTTAAATATAGAATACTTCTACGAAAAAGTTAACTTTTTTGTGTCAATTATAGGCAGTTAGATATTATATTTTTTCCAAATAAGTTGTGAGTAGACGAATGCCGAAAGCAGTTGCACTTTTTTGTACAGACAATTCAGAAGAACCAAAAGCTACACCGGCAATGTCTAAATGTGCCCAAGCAGGATGCTCACTGGTAAAAAACTCTAAAAATTTGCCAGCACTAATAGCACCTGCCACGGGTCTGCCGCTAAAATTTTTGACATCTGCTACGTCAGATTGAAGGTCTTTTTTGTAGTCATCCCAAAGCGGAAGTCTCCAAACTCGTTCGCCTGTTTCTTGTCCTGTTTCGTAAAGATCTTTAGCCAGTTGTTCATTATTGGTAAATAAGGCTCCAGCTTGGTAGCCTAAAGCACGTACCGTACTTCCAGTAAGAGTAGCTAAGTCGATCATGATTTCTGGCTTATATTTTCTATTGATATAAGCCAAGCCATCGGCTAAAATTAAACGACCTTCAGCATCTGTATCCGTCACTTCAATCGTCTTGCCACTATAAGAGTTGATCACATCACCAGGTTTGATAGCCAGGGCATCTACACAATTGTCGGTAGCTGGTACGATACCAATTAAGTGTACTTGAAGTTGTAATTTAGCTGCTAACTCCATTGTACCTAAAACGGCTGCGGCTCCTCCCATATCACTTTTCATATAGTGCATATTGGTAGAACCTTTTATTGAGATACCACCAGTATCAAACGTTACTCCTTTACCTACTAAGCCAATTTTTCTTAACCCCTTTTTAAGCGTTTTTTTAGGCTTGTATTCCATTATGATAAAAAAAGGTGGGTACTCACTTCCTCTATTTACAGCTAGTAGTGCATCAAGTTTGAGTTTGGTGATTTGACTTTTGTTCAATGCTTGAACCTTATAGCCATATTTTTTACCAGAAGCTTTTGCCCAGTTGGCAAGTCGGGCAGGTAGTTTTTTATTACTTGGAGCATTGACGAGGTCTAATATTTCGAGTTGCGTTTGAGCCGTTAATTGACCTCTTTGTGCTGCTTTTTGACTGTCTTTATTTTTTTGCTCCGTAAAAACGGATACTTTAACATTAGAAAACGTTAGTGGATGTTTAGCTTTTTTATTGGTGTTAAACATTCCAATATCATAAGTACCGATAAGCAAGCCATTGATCGCTGCTTCTATGGCATTGTTGAGTACTGAGGGAGAGTAATCGTTGAACGAAAAACAAATAGCTAAATCCTTGTCCAGTTTTTCTTTTTGATTAATCGAAAAATGTTTGAACGCATTCAAAAAACTAGCAAATGAGGTATTGTCTTTGATACCTAGCAACTGGATGCGTTGTATATTTTTAGATGTGGGATAAAACGTAAATATTTCAGATGGCTTGGCCTTAAAATCACGTTCAAGTAATGAAGGAACAATACCAAAGTGTTGTGCAATTTTCGACAGGGTAAGTCTTAAATTTTTACTCTTGCTAATTGGGATAATGACGGAAGAGGCTTTAGCAGGCATTCCGTTTTTGATAAGAATTGTCATTAATTTAGTTGTTTTGTTTTTAGTTGATATTTTCGATAGCTTGAGAATGAATTTTGTTAAAACATTCGTTTTTTTTACCTTAAACAGGTTTTTTTTAGTTTGTTGAACAATATATTAACGAAAAAGGGAACAGTATTATTATTGATTAAAAAACAGCCATTTGACAGCATCAGGAAATTCTTTTCCCCATTGTTCTTCATTATGTTGCCCTTGTGGATCTATGGAAAGTTTGATATCTATAACCGATTCATCAATCCCTTTCTTTTCCAATGCTTTTTTCAAGCGTTGTACATTTGGAATCATCGTTTCACTTTCTTTGCCGCCAGCATAAACGTAGACTTTGGTATCGAAAGGGTTGTAAAAGTTGATAGCGTCAAAGTAAATTTTAGGTGTTAGCCAAAGAGATGGAGAAAAAATCATTAGCTTACCATACACTTCAGGATACATTAGTCCAGCATAAATGCTTATAAGCCCACCCATAGAACTACCACCTACAGCTGTATGTTCTCGTTCTGGAAGGGTTCTAAAATGTTGGTCAACATAAGGCTTTAGTGTATCAGCTAAAAAACGAACATATTTTTTACCATCACCAGTGCCCATTTTAGTATGCGCAATAGTAGGCGTAAATTCTTTTAAACGTTCTTCTTTAGCATGATCAATAGCAATGATAATGACATCTCCCATCTTTTTTTCGGTCATTACTGCCAAACGTTTATCAAGCCCCCAATTGCCATATGGAGCAAAATCGTCGTATAAGTTTTGACCATCTTGCAAATAAATGACAGGGTAGTGCTTGTCTGATGTTTCGTAATCATGTGGAAGTAAAGCAGCAATACGACGTGTTTTGATCAATTGTGGAATCTCAAAGTGCTCATTAATTATCTTAATTTTAGGTAATAAGTTAATGTTGTAAGCTGTATTATCGACCTTCCATCGAGGTACATGATCTTCTACTATATCAACTACTCGCTTGAATATTCTATTAGGAACTTCGCTACCATATTGATCAACTTCTATACTATGCCCTCCGCCTCTTGAATATTTATATTCTATGATATCGGGTAAAGGGAAATCATCAGGAAATTCAAAAGAATATAGCCCATCAGATTGTTTCTGAAGCTCAAAGGTCTTATCATCCATTGCCCAATTATTAAAATTACCTGTAATGTACACTGGGCGGTCGTCTCCAGGATGTGTACGCAAGCTTAGTTTTAACTTTTTTTGAGCTTCGCTATCGGTAGGAAAGGCTTTTTCTGCCTTTTCATTCAACATGATACCTTAATTTTCATGATAAAATATATTTTATCTAAAAGCGTTAATATCTTCATTGAATTAATGATGAAGAGTGCATGATCGATAAAATAAGGATGTAAAAATAGAATAGTTTTGGTTTTTCAGGAAATGAATTGCCATAAAGCTGTTACTAATTAGCATTTTTGTATTATAAAGTATATAAATATGATTTTTTTGCTTGTAAATAGTACTTATCTTTAATGTATATGGACTATAATTGCTACAAAAATATGAATTATAACTATTTGTATTTGTTAATACAACAAAGTTGTATAAATAAAGAAAGGTAATCTTATAGTCATTTGAAAAAAAAGCACTAAATTGTATAGGTTATTCTTTAGGTTTTTGACTGAAATAAGTTAATTTTGCAACCCATCCCAACATATTCCTAAAAAAGAGAGAGAATCTGAAGAGCGATATAATTCTAAACTGGATTTGGCATTTACTTAAAATGCAATAGACGTTGAACGTCTAAATTTGAAAAACACATTAGATGATCTTATCATACTAATGTCTTTTTGTATGTTTTGATAAGCTTTGTCTATTAGAAGCGTAAGCTTCATTCAATCAAAACATATTATACTAAATAAGTATTGGTTTACCATTACTTGTTTTTTAACACACACTATTAATAAACAGGAGAACTCCATCAATGAGGGTCGAGGATTTAATGTATAAGTCAATAGTACTTGCATTAGTAGTATTGCTTAGTAATCAGGTATTTGATAATACGTCAAATTGGTTGAATAACCAATCTGAAGCAGTGGAGTTATTGAATTGTCCCATTGTATTAGACAATGTTGCTATCCAAAATGTTGCTTGCGGTCAAAATGATAATGGTTTTATTCATTTAGAAATAAGTGGAGGAACTCCTCCTTACAATTATGAATGGTCGCCTACTGGTCCTAATTCTCCAAATAATGATAATCTTTCCGAAGGCGATTATAGCTTAACTATAACAGATGCTGAAGATTGCTCTTTAACGCAGACATTTACTGTTGGTAATAGCCCTGCTTCTGTTTTTAACCTTATAATAGACAATATATCGGCGAATACCTTTGATGTTTGTCAGCCTGATACCTTATTTTTAAATTATATTCATCTTAGTTGTGACGAAATAAATGGAGTAGTCATCAATTTAGATTTGCCTACAGGATTCGAGTATGTGAGTAGTTCGGTAGGAACAATCACAAATGGTGATCTCTCTAATCCCTCTATAGATGTACCAACTACGACCAATTATGGCGATGATATAAATTGGTACGCTATTATACAACCGGCTTGCGAAGCCAAAACGGCTCTTGACAATGATGAAGCATTCTTGGTAAATGTAGATTTAATTCCTAATATTCCTTCTGCTGATACAACATCTACCGAAATGAACTTAACCGTTCAAACTGCTTTATTACTCATTCAAGAAATTAGCCCACAGGATACCGTTCTAAATATTGGAGATGTAATTGAACGAACAATTAAAATAACAAATTCTCGCCTAGGGTCTGTTTCCGAATTTTGGTTTACAGATACTTATTCTGGAGGAATTGTGATTGAAGATATACAACCATCTACTTCTATAGAAACATTTCCTGACTCTATCGTCGTTTTACTAACAGGGGCAGATTTTTCTTCAATTGGTAATGGTGATGCCTTCTTTGATGTAGATGAATGTTTGTTTTTAACTCAAACTATTAGAGCTGAAGATTGCCAACGAGCACCTTCTGATTTGTCGGTAGCATGGGGATGTGGTGGTGAAATTTGTGATATCACAACAGCAAGTGCCGAAATCATTTTGCCAGAAGATGATATCAATATAATAACAACACCTATTATTAATTACAATGAATGTTATTGTAATGAAGAGTCGTCTTTGCAACAACTAATTGTTGCGAATACGGGTACCGATGATGCACTGAATGTACTCTTAAATATTATCAGTGGTTCGAATAGTGCTACAGTAACCAACTCGATTTCAGTATGCGATATTTTAGGAAATCCTATTACAGATTTTTCACTTACTTTAGGTGATGAGATTAATACGATATCTTCTTGTGTTGGAGTAAATGATTTATTGGAAGACTATGAAATTGCATTTCCTACGCTAGCAGCGGGAGATAGTTTGATAATCAAATGGGAAATGTTTTATTGTTTTCCTGAATGTGTAGATAGTTCATATCCACCAATGTGGTTGCACGAAGGAAATTATAACCGAGTTTGTCCAGAAGATGAAGTTCCTATTCCATTAGTCGAAGCAGTGCAAAATATTTTGGAAGACACGCTGTATGCTGCAACGCCTACAGTCAATAATGGAGATACTGCAACGATCGTTTATGAACTCAACTCTAACCTACTTGATGATGAAGGGCAATTAACGATAGAGCTAGATATTATAGATGGGTTTGCTTGGGATAATGATGCACAAGATTTTGATTTAGGTGGTGTTTCTCCGTCTATAAATGCAGGAACTGAAACCATTGTGTTAAATTATGATTTGCCTTTAGAAGATTTAGCTGATGGTGAATATACAATGGTGTTCAACCTTTTAGCGTCTTGTACCGATACAGCTGATAGCATCGTCATCGTTGCAGATACTGTAATGATCGGCGGCAATCCTGTTGCAATTTTAGATACTGTAGCAGTAGAAGAGGAGTGTGGTGATGGTTACCTTTTCTTAAGTGAAGAAAAACACTATTTGACAGCTACATCATATATCACACTTTCTGAAGATTGCGATGATACTTGCAGTAGGGGACTTTGTGTTTCTAGTACCGCTTTACTTAATGTTGTCTGTGGAGAATTAGCTATTCCTATTCAAGGTGTAGGAACGGGGTATGTCTTTTGGAGAGATAATGTAGGGCTAGGAGATAATGATAATAATGGAATACCAGATGGTGCGATTAACGAAGATTTAATTTTTAGAGAACGTCTTGTAACAGGAGATACTTTAGTAGAAAAACTAGGAATTATACTCAACTTTCCTGGTACATTTACAAGCACTCAAGATATTCGACTGCTAACGCATATTGATAATAAATTCAATATACACGGCGATACTTTTATTGTCAACCCAATAGGTATTGTTCCTATAAGTTCGTCGGTAACAATTAGCGATGCAAATACAAATGCTGATTATACCTTTGCACCAGTTCAGTCTTACAATTTTATCAACAATACAGTTCAAGATACTCTTACTTATATCCATGATATTAGTGTCAATCAAATCCCCTCTTTGGCTTCTAGCTTTGAATACGAAGAAGGAGATACTATTTATATGGAAAACTATTACAAGCTAGAACAAGGACGGTATTATGCAGATGGTTCTGTAGATACTATTCGAGTAAAGCCAGGGGTAGAATATGACTTTGGCGACTTGACAGTTGAGAATCGTTGTATCAATGCAACCCTCAATTTGTTGGTAACGGGTTTTAGTTTTAAACGAAAACTAATCAATGAAAATAGTATTTGCGATTCTAGTAGTGTGGAATTGGCATTAGGGCATTTGATTGGAGGACCGAATAACTTTTTCCCTTTCGAATATCGAAATTTTGGATTTTGGGATATGGCCAATATGAATATCCCATTGACGATGCAGACCGCCTCGGATATGGCTACAGTAGATTTGACTACCACAAATGCGAACAATAATCCGAACAATATTCATAGTACGTTTACAGTGCCTGTAGTAGGAACCAATGAGTTGGATATAGATATTAGTTCTATTTTAGATGATCCAAATTTTAGCTATTTCCCTGATGAAGAATATTATGCTGTTGTCACAATTAATAATGTTACGACACTTTGTAATGCAGAGAACGAATATTTAGATTCGTTATTTGCAATTGGCGAATTTGATTTTACGGCTAACTTCCCTTCTAATGTTTTTGAAGGTATTGCAACGACAACAGATGATACAAACTTTACAGTAAATATTAGTAAACCTACGAATGTAGAACATCCTAATCTTAACCTCAATGTATTGACGCCTTCAGGGATTAATATGCTCGATACGATTTGTTGGGAGTTTAAAATAAAAAATAATACAGACTTTGATGCACCTAATGCTTGGCTGCACGTAAGTGATCCAGCCAATATTTTGAATATTGATCTGTTTGATAACGCAGGCAACTCCTTGCCTGATAGTAGTGGTGTTTTTCAACTAGGCTTGATAACCGCAGGAGATGCTTATAATCTAACACTATGTGGAATAAATGATAACTGCCAAGAAGGTGAATTAGAAGTATTATATGCTTGGGGTTGCGAACCTTATACCAACCCCGAATTGACATTTCCTTGCGCTGTAGATACAGCCAATTTGACGGTGAATCCTGCTTTACCAACATTAGAAGTTTTTGTAGATAATCCTCCTAGTTCATTTAATGTTTGTGATACTATAGGAGAATATATATTGCATGTTTATAATGCAAATTTTGGACAAGCCTTCAATCCAATCTGTCAAGTAGATTTACCCGATGGTGCGATTCCAATTAATAGTGCTATTGCTTATCCTGATACTGTGGGGGCTACATTTGTACCTATAGCTGATCCTATTCTCAATACGATCACAGGGGAGTACGAATGGGATGTGAGTGCTTTTATAAATATTCTTCCAAGTTTCAATGAACAGCCAAACAATCAATTTGCAATTCGTTTTGACTTAGAAACCAATTGTGATATTTCTGATAATACAGAATTAATGTTTAGTGCTTCAGGGCAAAATATTTGTGGAGGACCAACTAATAGTATAACTATTTTTAGTAATCCAATTGACATTGACGGAATAGAATCACCATATAATTTGAGTGTTGATCTATCTTCGAATACAGACTTCGTTTGTGAAGATACAGCAAGTATTGCTATCAATATGCTGCATTCTAGTTTAGTACCAGTGGGATTCAACGATTCTCTATTAGTCGACTTGCCGGTAGGGGTTACGTATGTTCCAAACTCGATAACTGGAGGAGATTTCGGAGAACCTACTATTATTATGGTTGGCGAGCATTATCAATTACAATGGCAATTACCTGAAGGCGTTTTTGGTGCAGCTATCAATTTAGAATTTTTAACAATAGGATATAATTTATTGCCTTGCGGAATGTATACAACGGAAGTAAGTGCCGTATCTTCTGCATCAGCAATTTGTTCGTTAGATGGTGAAGCTTGTACTATTAATACCATCATTGATGCCGCAGTTCATGAATTTTCGATAGAGCGACCAACTTTAGAAATTATAGACTTTGCAGCAGAAGTCTCTCCAACGGACGATACTGTAATTGATTATACCTTGACGATCAGTAATAGTGATTTACCAATTCCTCTTGGTAGTGCAGTCGTTTTTGATTTTTATTTTGATACTGATAATAATAATGTCTTTTCTCAAGGTGATACACTAATAGAAACAGATGGCTTTTTTGTTCCTTTAGATGTAAATGAAACAGTCAGTATAAATGGTAGTATTACCTTAAATTTTACATCCAATACTTGTAATATTATAGCTGTATTAGATTTGGCTTCGCAATGTATCTGTAATTCAGATGAAGCGATTTCTTCCTTGCCATTAATGTTAGAAAATGCGAGTACTGAATCGGTTTGTTCTGACGAACTATTTACGATAGGGTATGATGAGGCTCCTTCTAATGTATATGTCTGGAACTCTACTACAAACTCTCCAATACCTGATCCTAATAGTGCTATGATAGATTTAGCGTTAACGAATAATAACCCTTCAAATGAAGAGCATATTTACGACCTTACTATTTATACGATTAATGGAATGGATACGCTTTGTACTATTCATCACATCTATACGATTACGGTTTATCCAGAGTTAATTAGCTCAACATTTTTAAGTGATTATAATGGCTATCAAGTCAGTTGTATAAGTGCAGCAGATGGAACTGCAAATGTTGTTGTTGATGTAGGTACAGGACCTTATACTTACGAATGGTCAACAGGAGATACTTTAGCATTAGTCGAAAATATTGGTGCAGGAACTTATACTGTTAGTATCACTGATGCGAATGGTTGTACTGGAATTAATTCCGTAAACTTAACAGAGCCTCAAGCATTAATTAGTGCTATGACGCAAGATAGTGTCAGTTGTTTTGGTGGCGATGATGGTACGGCAAGTATTACTATCGAAGGAGGAATTACGCCTTACGAATACTTATGGGAAAACGGTTCTGTCACAAGTTTTACGTCTTCATTAGGCGGTGGATGGCATCCTGTAACAGTAACTGATGCGAATGGTTGTTTTCTAGTTGATAGTGTAGAAGTGCTTCAACCGAATCAATTGAATGTTATCATTGAACAAACAGAAATCAGTTGTGTCGGCGAAGACGATGCAGAAGTTACCTTGATCGTTAATGGAGGAAAAGAACCTTACATTAGTTATCAATGGGAAGATGCTTTAGGCAATGAAATAGGAAACGAACCTGTAGTAACAGGATTAGGTTTGGGCAACTATTTTGTAACGGTTACCGATGCGAATGGTTGTATGGAAATTGCGGATATTACTGTCAATGAACCCGTGCCTCTATTAATTGAGCTAACTAAAACACCACCTGCTTGTTATGGAGGAGCTGATGGTATTATCGAAGCAAATGTTATGAATGGTGTTCCACCATTTTTATACAATATAGATGATAGTGAATATCAAGAAGCTAATCAATTTCAAAATTTAGAAGCAGGTCTATATGAGGTTTGTGTGACCGATGCAAATGGTTGTGAGACCTGCGAAGAAATCTATATGGATCAACCTCAACAAATTCCATTAGATGCCTATATTCTAGAAGGAGATACAACAATTACATTAGGAGAAAGTGTAGAAATAGAAGTTCTTGCACCGTCTACAATTGTAACTTTTGATTGGAACCCAAATACAACTCTTGATCCTCCAAATGGCTCGTCGCCAACGGCTACGCCTCTTGAAACGACAACCTATACCGTTATCGTAACAGACGGAGAAGGTTGTACCGAGTCAGACAATATTACGATTTATGTAGAGGAGAAAAAAGGGGTTTATATACCCAATGCTTTTACTCCTGATGCGAATGGAAATAACGATGTATTTATTATTCATGGAGATGCGAGTGTAAAGTCGATACAGACATTGCTAATTTATAATCGCTGGGGAGATTTAGTTTTTGAAACGCATGATATACCACCAAATGATCCTGCTTTTGGGTGGAACGGTACCTTTAGAGGCAAACCGATGAATCCTGCGGTCTTTGTGTATTATACCGATGTTGAATTTGTTGATGGCGAAGTGCGCTCCTTTAAGGGAGATGTTACTTTAATTCGCTAAATATTAGAAAGATTTAGACATGATAAAAGTCTTTGAAAGACATATTATTCGTTTATTTATAATCACTATCATTTGGATAGGGGCAGGGAGCTTGTATGCACAAGACATCCACTTTTCTCAGTTTTATATGTCGCCTCTAAACCTTAATCCTGCACTTACTGGAGTGATGGAATGTCAACATCGTTTTGTTGCTAACTACAGAAACCAGTGGAGTAGTATTTTAGCAGAAAAAGCTTATCAGACCTATTCGGTTTCTTACGATCAACGGTTTCAATTAGGACGACATAATAATCTTGGTATTGGCGGAAAACTTTGGGGCGACCAAGCAGGAACCTCTTCTTTTAAGACCATTCAAGGCAATCTTTCTATAGCATATGATTTGAGATTGGGTGGTTCAAAAAGAGGAAATATTAGTCACCATTTAGTTGCTGGGAGCGAAGTAGGTTTTTCACAACGAGGTATCGATGTTGAAAAATTACAATTTAGTTCTCAACATGATGGAGAAGGAAATTTTGATGCTAATCTTACTTCAGGAGAATTGATTGATCGAACAAATTTTACTTTTTTAGATGCCTCTGCAGGCTTGTTATGGTATTCTATTTTCAACCAACACAGTGTATATGGTGGTGCAGCAATTAGTCACCTTAATCGACCAAATCAATCTTTTTTTAGTGGAAATATAGAAGACCTATATTACAAACTTACACTCCACGTAGGTGGCAATATATTTATATCAGAAAGTATCAACTTATTTCCCAATGTAGTATTCTTGCAACAAGGACCATCTTTTGAATTGAATGCAGGTTTGGCTAGTCGTTTTCGAATGAAAAGCAAAAAGAGCACTGAAAACTATATTCGTTTTGGAGTATGGGGACGGGTTGCTAATGATCCAGAAGATCGTTATTTCTTCGATGCGCTTATTCTTACTACCCGCATCGATTTTGGTAAAACAAGTTTAGGGTTAAGTTATGATGTAAACATCTCTCGATTAGTACCTGCTACCAATTCATTTGGTTCTTTTGAATTGGCATTTATTCATAATATTTGCAGAGACAATAAAAATAGCAGGGTGAATTGTCCTTTTGAATAACATTTCATTTTCTTCCATTTTATCATCAAAAAAATAAAGGACTTCAGGCATTGAAGTAGTTGTTGGATAACCTCATTCAACAATGAGTACAACAACGCAGTTAGAGAACAAATTTCCTATTCTTTATAAGTAGCACACGATAACTAATTCGGTAAATTTTAGATCGAAGACTTTTAGAAAATATAGCATGATGAAAGTCAATTCCGAACTGCAAATGGGATGGGTTGCTAGATGACATAAAATACTGAAGTAATTGTGATGTAGCACTTATTATTAATCTTGCCTATCTTTTTTTATCTTGTAGGCTCTTTTTATACCTACCAGTATTTGGTTTTAGAATCGTCGTTAGTAGCTATCCGTTGATCTTTAGTAGCTTTATTGCTTTGGCAATCCAAAAACCATTTCGGTTTCAGTATAAAATAGAATGATTTTTTCAACCCTCTTTGGGATTGTTTTCAATATTTAATTCAAAACAGTCTACTTAAAAAAAATATTTTTTCATGAGAACTAACTTAGCTTTAGTAGTTGCTATCTATTTATTGCAAATACCTTTGTTATTCGGACAGCAAACTACAACTACCCAAACTCAAGATAAAACTTGCGCATACGATGAGGTGCAAGCATCACTGCAAAACGACCCTGCTTATATCGAAAAAACGAAAACTTACGAAAAGGCCTACCGTAAATATATGACCGAAGAATATGCAAGTTCACATGCCCCAGGTACCGTCTACACGATTCCTGTTGTGGTTCATATTATCCATGCAGGAGCAGCTTTAGGTACTGAAGCTAATCCTACAGATGAAACCGTATCACAAATAATCCAAGAATCGTCTGATCGTTTTCGACACACTAGCGGGTTAACTTTTGACAATCCATATAGTGGTGTAGATACAGAAATAGAATTTTGTATGGCTACAACAGACCCTGATGGCAATTATACAACTGGTGTACATCGCTACTACGATCCTGTCAATGCTACTCGTCCCAATGACCCAAATACGAGTGGTGATTATTGGGCTTTAGTACCTGATTTGTCATTAATTCAATGGGACCCTGACTTATACTGCAATCTCTTTATTGTTACCGATTTACCAGATGCTTCAGGTGTATTTATATTCTCAAGTAGTAGTAATTTTGATGCAACACTTTATGATTCTGGAGCTTTTTGGTCTGGTCTAATTGCGCATGAAATAGGACATTATTTCTCCTTAAAACATACTTTTCAAAGTGCTTGTCCTAATGCAGATTGTCTAATAGCAGGAGATGCCGTGTGTGATACACCTCCAAAGTCAACTTCTGGTTATGTTGGAGGTTCTTGTGGAGCACCAGCTAACTCTTGCACAACAGATGATGAGGATACAAGTACAAACAACCCATATAGATCGACTGCTTTAGGAGATGTACCTGATATTTTAGAAAATTACATGGACTATACTGGCGGTTGTTGGGATGCTTTTACACAAGGGCAATCAGCTAGAATGCGTTTTGATATCCAGAATGATCGTTCAGCTTTAGCAAACTCTACTGCGTGTAATACAAATGCAGCACCTGCTAACGAAGCAGGTATTATTGCGTTTGATACGAATAAAGGAATTTGTGATGTTTCTTTTTCACCAATTGTAACGATAGCCAATTATGGTAGTTCGACTTTAACGAGTACAATGATAACAGTAGAAATAGATGGAGCAGTAGTACAAAACTATAGTTGGTCTGGTAGTATTGCTGTTGGAGAAACGGCAGATGTAATGCTTTCTCCAATTACATTAAGTGATGGACAATATTTACTTACTGCTTATACAAGTAATCCAAATGGTAGTGCCGATGGTTTTCCCAATAATGATACCTATTACTCAACGATTAATATTCTTTCTTCTGGGTTGACATTGCCATATGCAGAGGATTTTTCATCGTGTACTATACCAGATTATTGGACGACCTTGAATGCCACTTCAGTAGATTGGGATTTAAGTAGTTCAAGTAATTTAGCAACTTGTATGCCGGGCTGTCGAGCACAAGTACTAGCTTTTGCACCTGCTTCCCAAACAGCTATCTTATCAATGCCTTTACTAGACTTAACGGCTTATAGTGGTTCTGTTTTGACATTTGATTTAGCTTATGTTGCGCGTTATTCTTTTATTACCAATTCACTTACCGTTCAGGCTTCTACAGGTTGTGGAACACCTACTGTATTATTTTCAGAAGCAGATTTAGATTTAGCTACAGACGGAACGGGAGCGTTTAGTAGCGACTATCATTATCCTGTTTGTTCGGAGGTCGAAACTATTACAATTGACCTTAGTGCTTTTGATGGACAAAGTCAGGTACTTGTCGAATTTGTGGCAACAGGTCGTTGGTATAATCCACTACTAATGGATAACGTTAACGTTGTTGGTACAGCTACAGTAAGTTGTTTACCGCCAACAGTACCACAAGTAACAGGTATCAGCGGAAATGTTGTCAAAATCGATTGGACGTCAGCTAATGATGCAGAGCGTTATAGAGTTCGCTATAGAGAAGTCGGTGGATCATGGACAGAAAAATTGACAGCAGGGACAGAGACATTCCGTTTTTTGAATGATCTTATACCAAATACTACTTATGAGTATCAGTTGAAAACAAATTGTTCTTCAGCTAATTCAGTATGGTCTGGAACGAATACATTTATAACCTTGTCAGATGTTTGCGATATTCCTGCATCTAGTACTGTGACCTTATTAAGTGCAACGTCTGCAAGAGTAGATTGGAGTGCAAATACTGCTGATCAAAAATATAAATTTAAATACAAGCCAACTTCTGGAAATATTGCCTGGACAGAATACACAAGTTTGAATGTAAATACTAAAACGGAAACTGGACTTCTAGCTGCAAAAGAATACAAATACAAGTTAAAAACAAAATGCTCAGGTGGTTGGACCAATTGGTCTGGCAACTCTTTTTTCACAACACCTGCATCATTTGAAAGTGCTGAAGAAATGGCAAGGCTGCTTTCTACTAATGAAGAAATAACGTTGTCTCCAAATCCTGTCAATACATTTTTAAAGCTTAACTGGAATGGTACTATAATAGAAAGAATTAAAATCATAGATATAAATGGTCAGATAATATCTGAATTAGAACCTGAAGGAACCTCAGAAATAACAGTTAATGTTGAGGATATGCCAAATGGTTTATACTTTGTACGTTTCTTAACAAAAACGCAAGAAGTGCACACGAATAAGTTTATGAAATATTAGTAAGTGCTTGGATATAAATAAGCGTCACTTTTTGAATGAGGATATTTTTCTAAATAATGCATTTTTTGAAAGTGTGGCCTAAACTATAGTTGAGAAAGAATAAGACCATTTCGGCAAAAAAGAAACCTTCAAAAGTTTCGATTATTTGTGTATAAGTACTTTTATTATCTAGTTATATTAAAAAAGCCTCTTTATTCCTGAATAATAAAGAGGCTTTTTTAATTTTAACATTATTAGATCACTTTTCTTAATCTATTGATAAATAATAGTTTATGTATTAAATTTATAATTCAAGTACATATTATGATATTTTATTTATATAAAAGCTGGAAATAAAGTAAATAATGTTTACCTTTGTATACACTCTGCGACCAATATATGCAAGAGAGAGAATTAATAGTTGAATCCCAATTCCCACCGATTTAAAAAATACCTTAAACCGTTTTTAGAAAAAATCAGTAAAGAGCTACTGATACGATTAATTCAATGAATTGCTTATTCATTTGGATTAATAGCAATTTTGTGAGCTTCACTTAATAGATAAGTCTGTTAAGTGTCAAGTGTTGTATAGCGTATACAGCACTATATTTTAGTTTATCTCATGAAAAAAAATGTTCCCCCCTCTTAACCTTAGGACCAACCTTAAAGCTTAGAGGATTTTACATTCTTTTTTGGATATTAAACAAGTCAGTTAAGACAATCTAAAGAATAGTACATTGCGGGTTTATAATAATTGTTGCTATTGCTTTAGAGCGTGAAAAGTATGTGTATTGTTAAATTCAAAATTTTAAAATCTCATGAAAAAAATGCTTACTAATTTCTTCCAAAAGAATTGGTACATGACAAAACCTCTAGCAAGCTTGTTGCTACTAATGGTTTTTACGTTATGGAGCAATGGTGTTAATGGGCAGTGCTCATTAGCGTGTAATGACAATATCAATTTGTCAGTAGATGGCGATTGTGAAGCTACGGTCACAGTCGATATGATACTTGAAGGATATGAAGGAATAGACTGTGATGGTCCTTTCGTCGTTGAAATTCAATATCTAGATGGTACTCCTATTCCTACTAGCCCAAGTGTTGGTGCTACGGAAGTGGGACAAACTTTTATTGTTATGGTTTCTGATCCAACTGGCAATTCTTGTTGGGGGAATTTAACGGTAGAAGATAAAATAGATCCAATTATTGTTTGTCCTGACGATGCAGAAATTTTCTGTACAGAAGGTACAGAACCATCTTACCCAGCAGATTACCCTACGGTAACTGGTGCGCCTTGTTGTTCAATAACAGCAGGCGATTTTACGTATGAAGATGGTCCTTCTACTCCTCCTAATGATGCTTGTGAAGAAAGTTTTGTTAGAACATGGACATTTACAAGTTGTAATGGTAATACTGCTACTTGTGAACAAACAATCATTAGAACAAGACCAGGTGTTGCTGATGTAACCTTCCCTGATGATGTTACCCTAGAATGTGGTGATGCTTCAGATCCTGAAGATTTATCAGAAGCAGATGATTTTCCTAATGTAAATGGAGAAGATATAGATTACCTTAAGTGTAATCTTGGTTCTAGCTATGTAGATCAAACAATTGAACTATGTACTGGTAGTAGAAAAATTCTACGTACTTGGACGGTTGCTGATTGGTGTACAGGCGAAATTGTTGAAGAACCACAAATTATTAAAATTTTAGACTCAGAGTCACCTACTATTACATGTCCTGATGATATGACAGTAAGTACAGAGCAAAATAGTTGTACGGCTACGGTTTCATTACCTCAACCTGCTTCTTTAAATGATGCTTGTTCTACTGCTGGTTATACAGTAACGGTTTCAGCAGGTAACTTAGTTGTTCTAGGTGCGGCTGCATATGTTGTTACTGATCTTCCAGAAGGTGGTCCTCACACAGTTACATATACAGCTGATGATGGTTGTGGAAACACAAGTGAATGTACAATGGAGATTACTGTTGAAGACGGTACGCCTCCTATTGCTATTTGTGATGAATACACAAATGTTTCTTTGGGTGTAGATGGCACAGGTAGAGTTTTTGCTGAATCATTTGACGATGGTAGCCATGACAACTGTAATGATGTTCACTTCAAAGTTCGTAGAATGAATACTGCTGAATGTGATCGTTTAAATGGTGATGATGCTACTCAAGGTGGTTACCAAGAATGGTTTGATGATTATGCAGATTTTTGCTGCGATGATATCGGATCTAACGTTATGGTAATCTTACGTGTGTATGACGTATATCCTGGTGATGGACCAATTGCTGAAAACCGTCACAACGAAGGTGGTGACTTATATGGTCGTTACAACGAATGTATGGTAGAAGTTGAAGTAGAAGATAAGCTTGAGCCAATCATCGTTTGTCCTCCAGATATTACAATTAGCTGTGAGTTCCCTACTGACGACCTAAGTGTTTTCGGAACAGTGGTTACAGATGCTGATGATAGAGAAGAAATCATTATTGATGATGCAGGTAATACAGCAATAGCTCAGCCTAATGTTTGGGGTATTGATGGATATGCTTACGATAACTGTTCATTGACTATTACAGAAGTTTCTAACCAAAACATTGAATGTGGTGAAGGTCTTATTACAAGATCATTTACAGCTACAGATGCTGGTGGTAGAACTGCTTCATGTGTTCAACGTATCTATGTTGTCAACTACAATCCATTTGATGAAGATGATATCGTTTGGCCAATAGACAAAGAAGCTGATTGCTCTCAAGGTATTGATACAGATGCAACTGGAGAACCTGGTATTATCGAAGATGATTGTGATAATGTATTCGTTGGTCACGATGATTTGACCTTACCAGTAGAGTTTCCTTTCTGCTATAAAATATTACGTACTTGGATCGTAATTGACTGGTGTCAATTTAGCCCTAATGTACCAAATAGTCCTGGACGTTGGGAACACACTCAGGTAATTAAAGTATTGGATACAACTGCACCAACAGTTACAGCTCCTGCTGATGTTACGATCTTGAGTACAGAAGATAATTGTTCTTCTGGTCCTGTTACGCTTGATCCTGCAATTGGTTCTGATGATTGCGATGCAAACGTAACAATTACAAACGACCAAAATAGTGGTGGTGAAGATGCAAGTGGTACATATCCGTATGGAACAACTACAGTTGTATTTACAGCTGAAGATGCTTGTGGAAATGTTTCTACTGATGAAATGACAATTACAGTATTAGATGGCAAAGCACCAACTCCTGTTTGTCAACAAATCGCTACAACAGTAATGCCTTCTTCAGGTGAAATTACAATTTGGGCAACTGATTTCGAAGCTGATGGTAGTAGTTTTGATAACTGTACTGCTTTCGAAGATTTAGAATTTAGAATTAGAAGAACAGGTCAATTTGATCCTCCTAATAATACAATACCTTCTGTTTCTCAAACAACTGTTACATTTGGTTGTGCTGACTTAGGTACGCAATGGGTTGATATGTGGGTAATTGATGAAGCTGGTAATGCAGATCACTGTAGAACATTCATCGAAATCCAAGATCCAACAGGAGCTTGTGATCCAGATCCAACTGCTGGTTTAATTGCTGGTAGAATTGCAACTGAAATGGAAGAAGAAGTATCAGGTGTAATGGTTGGTTTCGATGGTTATAATGACTTCGAAACAGGTACTGATGGTACATACGAATTTTCAAATGTTGAAATGCACAATAACTACACTGTTAATCCTCAAAAAGATGATAACCCATTAAATGGTGTTTCTACTTTTGACCTTGTACTTATTAGAAAGCATATTTTAGGAATCACTCCTTTTGATTCTCCTTACAAAATTATTGCTGCTGATATCAACAACTCTGAAAGTGTTACCACTTTTGATTTAGTTGAGTTACAGCAAACTATTTTAGGAATCAATACGACATTCACTAATAATACATCTTGGAGATTTGTAGACAAAAATTTTGTTTTCCCTAACGAAGCAAATCCATTCCAAACATCATTCCCTGAAGTTATTTCTTTTAATGACTTAGAAGAATCTGAAATGGCTGCAGATTTTGTTGCAGTAAAAATCGGTGATGTAAATGATAGCGCTATTCCTAGTGGTTTAGTTGGAACAGAAAATCGTACAACTGCTGGTCAGTTATTATTTGATGTTAAAGATCAACAATTAAAAGCTGGTCAAGAATACACAATTGATTTCGCTGCACAAAGCGATGTATTGGGTTACCAATTTACAATTGCATTCGATAATAACTTAGAGTTTGTTGCTGTTGCTAAAGGTGATGCTGCAAACTTTGGATTGACTAATCTTGACAATGGTGTAATAACTACAAGTTGGAATGCTGTTGGTTTACCTAAAGGTACCAAATCAACATTTAGCTTAACATTTAGAGCAACACAAGATATTCAGTTAAGTGATGCTTTAACACTAAATTCTAATTTCTTAGCTGCTGAAGCTTACAGTAATGCTGAAGAATTATTAGAAGTTGGTATTGCATTCAATACAGAGAATGGTACTCTTGTTTCTGGTAGCACTTTCGAGTTATACCAAAACAGACCTAACCCTGTGTTAAATGAATCTGTAATTGGTTTCAACTTAAGAGAAGCTGGTGCAGCAACATTGACTATTTATGATGTTTCTGGTAAAGTGTTAAAGCAAATTGCAAGCAACTATGCTAAAGGTTATAATGAAATAACAATTAGCAAAGCTCAACTTGAAGGTGCAGGCGTTGTATACTATCAGTTAGATACAGCTACCGAAACAGCTACTAAGAAAATGATTATTATCCAATAAAATCCGAGGTCATCCTAAAAGACGACTTTTGATAAAGAAAATGAAAGCGACATTGATTATATCAATGTCGCTTTTCTTTTTTAATAACGGGTGAAAATAAGTTCGTCATTTTGAAATAGAGCTTATATATCTAGCTGAGTCAAAAAGCTCAATAATGATGGTTTTAGGGCTTTTGAAGAAATATAGAAACACAAATAATAGAAATACATTAGTCATTATTTATCTAAAATTCTTTAGTCGAGGGCTTTTCTACTTTAGTTTCTTTTACAGAAATGAAACATATAGGGCCAAATGCTAGTAATGTCAGATTTTCGACTCACGCATTTTTATGAGAAAACCCTTCAGAAAAAGGAGACATATAGTATTTTGTTTAAATTTAATGCTACCTTTGAGCCTATTTTCAGAGTAGGTTACTTTTTTATAGTAAAATTAATCGACTCTATATGTCATCCCGGATAGTGTCTTTTATTGGATCTACTAAAAACGGGAACAAAAAAGCGCGTAATGAGATTTGAAGATTTGGAACTTATTGACCCAATATTAGAAGCACTAAAAGATAAGAATTATACAGAACCTACATCTATTCAAGAAAAAGCAATTCCTCTTGTCTTAGAGCGAAATGATGTTTTAGGTTGTGCTCAAACAGGAACAGGTAAAACAGCAGCCTTTGCAATTCCGATTATACAGTTGATTCACCAAAGGGAGAAAAATACTAATGGAAAGCCCACTTTGAGGACATTAATACTCACACCAACAAGAGAATTAGCCATACAAATTGATGAAAATATTACAGCTTATAGTAAGGCTACAGTAGTGAAAAATACTGTAATTTTTGGTGGCGTAAAGCAAATGAAACAGGTTGAGCGATTACGCAAAGGTGTTCATATTTTGGTTGCTACTCCTGGTCGATTGTTGGATTTAATAACTCAAGGTATTATCAACCTTAATACGATAAAGATTTTTGTTTTGGATGAGGCAGACAGAATGTTGGATATGGGCTTTATTCATGATATCAAAAAGTTGTTGAAGTTGCTGCCAGTAAAACGCCAGTCATTGTTTTTTTCTGCGACCATGCCAGATAATATTTTATCTCTTTCGAATAAGATTTTAAATAATCCTAAGAAAGTAGAAGTAAATGCAGTTTCTTCAGCTGCAGAAACAATTCAGCAATATATCTATTATACAAACCGAACGAGTAAGAAAGAATTACTACTTTATATCTTAGAAGATAAAAGAATAGATCAGGTATTATTGTTTTCTAAAACGAAACGAGGTGCAGATCGAATTGCTCGTAATCTCAAAAAATCTAGAATTTCTGCTGCTGCTATACACGGAGATAAAGCACAAAATCAACGTCAAAAAGCATTGAAATTATTTAAGAGTGGAGAAGTTAGAGTACTAGTAGCTACTGATATTGCAGCAAGAGGAATTGATATTCAAAAACTAAGATATGTCATCAATTATGATATCCCTAATATTGCAGAAACATATGTTCATCGTATAGGTCGATCGGGGAGAGCAGGAGAGGAAGGTGTTGCTATTTCAATGTGTGAGCCAGAAGAGAATATATTTATACGAGATATAGAAAAACTGATCAATAAAAAACTAAATAAAATAGAAAATAATCCATTTCCTCAGACAGATAAGCCTATGACAGAAAAAGAAAAGAAGGAATGGAATAAAGAAAAACAACGGAGAAAACAAGAGTTTTTTGCAAACAGAAAAAAAGCACGATCTAATTCAAGATATAATAGATAATGATCAAAAAATAGTATTCAAAAAAGCCTCAGAAATCATATGATTTCTGAGGCTTTTTTGAATACTGTCGCTTTGGGAACCTAACAAATTAGTCTAACGCTTCACACTAACCGTCATTTTCTCATCATAATCACCTTTGATGACAGGCGATTGTCTATTGCCAGTATAACTCCGAACATTATCAAAAATGTATTCATAGAGTTCCTGAATGCTGACTATCTCATCAGTATTTTTGTCTGCTTCACCTTTCAATCCTTTGATTAAAAAATGACTAAATACGCCTTGGCGAAGACCACTAGATTCGAGTGATGTTTCTTCTGATTTTGAAGACATAATAAGAGCAGTTCCTGCTTCAGCTTGTGCCAAGGTAGAGTAGTATTTTGATAAGGCATTTTCGACAGTACCACTTCGCATTGCTAGTAAGCTACCAGAGTGACAAGCATCAGCAATACACAACTTGTATTTGGCAGGACTCTTGGCAAAGATTTCGTTTACTTCATCATGCAATAATTTGTTATTGAATCCATCAAAGTCGATTGGTAAAAAAGAACCTTTTAAACCATGACCAGAAAAATAAAGCATAATTAAGTCATTTGATCTTGCTTTGGAGAAAACGCTCGCCATAGTTTTTTTGATATTTTCCTTCGTAGCATCTTCATCGATCAAAATACTAATTTGATCATCACTCAATGCACCACCTTCAGGACTTTTCAGAAAAGCATACATACGGTAAGCATCGTCATCTGTATACTTGAGTACAGGCATATGATTGTATGAAGAAACACCAATAACGACAGCCCAAACTTTTAAATCAGGAGCTTCGCTTGAGGTGATAATTTCTTCAACTGTTTCTTTTACAACTTCTTCAATTTTAGAGTCTTCTTCTACGATGATTTCCTCAACTTTTTCATCAGCGACCTCTTCGTCTTTTATGTCCATTTCAAAAGAAGCCATTTCGGATTCTGTACCATTTTTATAAATACCATTTTCCCAAAGACCACTTACTTCGCTACCATCTTCAAAAAATAAAGTGCCACGACCATTGAAGCTTCCATTTTCCCATTCGCCTTCATAGCGTTCATTATTATCGTAGTAACAAATTCCTTTACCGTGGGCTAATTCATTTTTGAATGAACCAACATATTTTGCGCTGCCACCTTTGTAAATATAAGTGCCTTTTCCATTAGTACAATCTCCTTTGATGCAGCCTTCACGACCCAATTTAGCAGTACTATTACCTATATATTCTCCTTCAATCCACTCGCCAGTCGTTTTTTTGCCATCAGGATGGTAAATTGTTCCTTTTCCGTGCGAAAAATTATTTTTGAAAGTCCCAATATATTTATCACCATTGGTGTAATACCACGTTCCCCATCCATCAATATTGCCCTCTTTAAATTGTCCTTCATATTTACTACCATCAGGATAAGCGAAAATGCCTTCGCCATCAGAACAATCACCAGAGATACAACCCGATTGAATATCAGTGCCATCATCATTAGCTTCACCTTTAGCCGTAATAATATCTTCAATTAGATCACCAGATTCATCCACTCGTTCCCCTTTTTCCCAAAGTCCAGTCCAGCTAGAGCCATCTGCAAAGGTTTTGGTACCATTGCCTTGCGGAAAACGAAAATTCCATTCGCCCTGATATTTACTGCCATCAGTATAGTAACAAGTGCCAATACCGTGTATTTCGCCATCTTTAAATTCACCGATATACTTAGCACCACTAGGGTACATGTAGATACCTTTGCCATTTTTGCAATCACCAGATATACATTGAGCAGATATCGTATTGTTTATGAAGAAAGCCAAGAAAAGAAAACAGATTGTATTTTTCATTTTTGCAGTTTTGTTTTGACTGAGTAACGAGCAAATTTATTGATTATTTGCTTACGAATACTAAAACTTATAATAAAGCAAAAAAATTGCCAATAATTAAAAAAAAAGCTAATATACAGAAAACAAAAAGCCAGTCAATTATAAATCGACTGGCTTTTTGTATGTAAGGGGCAAGATGTTGGAGTCTACCGAATTACACTGACAGGCATTTTTGTGCTATAGTCTCCTGTAATCGTAGGAGATTGTGCATAGCCTGTATAGGTTCTCACATTTTTATATACAAAATCGTATAATTCTTTTATCGTTACGATTTTGTTTAGATTTTTATCTGCCTCACCTTTCAATCCTCTAATCAAGTAGTGACTAAAAACACCTTGACGTAAGCCCATATCTTCCAGTGAATATTCATCGCCTTTAGAAGATAAAAAGAGTGCTGTTCCTCCTGCAGCTTCATCAAAAGCCTTGTAGTATTTGTCGATAGTTTGTTCTACTGGAGCGCCCCTCATAGCCATAAGTGTTCCAGAGTGGCAGGCGTCTGCCAGGCAAAGCTTATGTTTAGCTTTACTTTCTTCCAATACTGCTTTAATATCCTCATGCCTAAGTTTATTATTAAACCCATCATAATCAATAGGAAGAAAGGAACCTGGCAGGCCATGCCCTGAAAAATAAAGAACGACAACATCATTTTCGTCTGCCTTTAAGAAGGTATTTCGCATTGTTCTTAGAATATTATTTCGAGTAGCATCTTCGTCGATCAGCACACTTATTTGCTTATCGGGAAGCGCACCACCTTCAGGACTTTTATAAAACGCATATACTTGGTAGGCGTCATCATCGGTGTACTTCAGTACGGGCATATGAGAGTAACGTGCGACACCGACGATAACAGCCCAAATTTTTACATCTTTATCCTTATCGACAATAACTTCATCATCATTCTGATAGTCATCATCAGCTTCTAATACTTTTATTGGTTTGCCATATACCCACTCGGCGCCAAGTACTCTACCATTACTATAGTACATGATTCCTTCACCATGAGGAGCATGTTTTTTCCAGTTACCAACATATTTGTCTCCATTGGCATAAAAACAAGTACCCTGACCTTGGGGCATACCATTATTAAATTCACCAACGTATTTGGTGCCATCTGAGTAGTTGAAGAAACCATTACCATCGACACAGTAATTATTATTGCAATCACGCATATTTTTTTCAGAAACTTCAGAATCTGTATTTACAAGGACTTCATCATTCGTATTTTCTTTCTTGTAGTCCTTACCATCTTTGCCGATATATTTGCCACTAAGCCAAAGCCCAGCTACTACAGTACCATTACTTTTATGGAATGTACCTTCGCCATCTTTATAGTTTTTTTTCCAGCTTCCAACATATCTAGAGCCGTCTTTATAAAACATAGTACCTTGTCCGTGTAGTTTTCCTTTTTTGAATGTACCCTCATAACGATTTCCATCTTCATAGTAATATTTACCTTCTCCGTTTTGTATATCATCTGTCCAATTACCAACGTATTTATCACCGTTATTAAAAGTCATAGTACCTTTTCCATTGAACTGACTTTTTTTGAAATGACCTTTGTATACTTCGCCATTCGCAAAGATTAGTTTTCCTTTGCCTTCTCGATATTGGTTTACCCAATTGCCAATGTATTTATTGCCATTAGAAAAGTAAAGAATGCCATCTCCATGGATTTTGCCTTTTCGGAAAGTGCCTTGATATTTTGCACCGCTATCATATACAAAAGTGCCTTGCCCATTATAGCAATCTCCTTTAATACATTGTGCGAAGCTTATTTGGAAGCTGAATAGTGTAAGTACCACCATTATACTCAATAGACGTTTCATCTCTGTAGGTTTTAATTGGTTGTCTGTCTGGACAGAATGAGTAAAATGTAGTGGTTGTAGGTTGTATAAGCGTATTATTTTTGGAACGGACTTTATGAAATATACTGTAACCGAATATCGGTAAGTAAGATTTATGAAACGTACCTTATAAACAGTTAAAAACAAAGAATATTGTTTCTATTTGATTTTTTTAAAATATTTTTAAGATAAAAGTTAAATTTGTATCAAAACAAAATTGATTATGATGAACCGAATTTCTTTATTTATAATACTTTGCGTCTTTGCGATAGCTTGCAATAATGCTCCAGAACCAACAGTTGATACGGCGACTGGTGATCTTTACTTTGGTGAAAAAATCACAAAAGACGGCGCAATTGGAGTAAATGAATTATTAACAAAAATGGCTGCAACCGACTCCATAGATACTAAACTGACAGGTACCATAGAATCTGTTTGCCAGAAAAAAGGCTGTTGGATGAATATACAAGCAGAAAATGCGATGGAAGGAGAATCTGTTTTTGTCCGATTCAAAGATTATGGTTTCTTTATGCCTCTTGATTCCAAAGGTAGAAAAGTGATTATGAATGGTTATGCCTTCAAAAATATTACTCCTGTCGACGAATTAAGACATTATGCCGAAGATGAAGGAAAATCGAAAGAAGAAATAAATGCTATTACAGAACCACAAGAAGAATACCGTTACATGGCTTCTGGAGTCATCATTCTAAATGAATAGGAACTTATCTTATTATCATTGAAAAAGCTTGCATCGTTTAAAAAAGGACAACGTTTTTGTATACTAGCACTCTTGCTTTGTACAACTGTTTCGCTATCGGCACAGCTCGATAGCCTTCTTCTTGAGTTGAAAAAATCTAAAGCAGACACGAACAAAGTAAAACTATTAAACGATATTGCTTGGGAGCAAATGTTTGAAACGCCAGACCTTGCTAGAGAAAAACTACAAGCTTCCATTACGCTTTCTAAACGATTAGATTTTAAAAAAGGTGAAGCTCAGGCCTATAATAATTTTGGTGTAACCGAAACCATCCATTCCAATCATAAAGAAGCTTTAGTCTATCATGAAAAAGCCTTAGCTATTCGCCAAACTATTGGAGATAAAAAAGGTGTCGCCTCCTGTTATAACAATATCGGAAATGTTTACGAAGAACTAGATGATTACAAAGCATCTATCCAAAATCTAAAAGAATCATTACGGATTCGAGAAGAACTAAAAGATACCGCTAGAATTGGTCGAGTACTTTATAATATCGGAAGTCTTTATCAGTCGCAAGGCTTTTATGAAGAGGCATCTGATCATATTTTTCAATCACTCGTCATTACCGAAAAAGCAAAAGATACTGTAGCAGTTGCTAATGCTTACAACGAATTAGGTAACATTAGATATGAACTAGAACGTTGGGAAGAAGCAGTAAGTTATTATGAAAAAGCAAAAGTATTATTCGAACAAACTGATGATAAATGGGGCTTGGCATCTGTTTACACAAGCCTTGCGTTGGTGAAAGATGAAATCGGAAATACTTGTAAAGAAGGCGAATGTACGACTGCTCAGAAAATTGAATTATTTGAAGAGGCAAAAAGATTACAAAATATAGCATTGACCCTGCGAACAGAGTTGGAAGATGAAGAAGGTATTAGTGCCTGTTATAACAATCTTGGTGAAATACATAAACATTTAGAACGCTTGGAAGAAGCACTCCAGTTTTTCGAAAAGTCTCTAGTAATAAGAAAAAAACTAGAAGACAAAAAAGGAATAATGGAAGTCTATAATGGAATTGGAGATGTATATCGACGTCAAAATAAATCAAAAGAGGCATTAAACTATACGGAAAAGTACATGACTATTGCTCAAGAGATAGATGATAAAAAATTTATCCAAAAAGCATACAAAGACTTTTCGAAAGTATATAAAGAATTAGGTAAAACAGAAAAGGCATTAGACTATAGAATCAAGTATGATGAATTACGTTATGAGCGTTTAGACGAAAGTCGAGTAAAAGATTTGGAGAGTAAAGAAGCTTGGTATGGCGACATTAAAAAACAAAATGAAATAGAACGTCAAAAGGCAGATCTAATACTGCAAGATGAGAAACTTAAAAATGCTGCTTTACTTCGTAACTCTCTAATCGGTGGAGCATTGGGCTTATTGTTGCTGGCTTTTTTATTGTACAACCGATATCGTATCAAAAATGCTGCAAATAAAAAACTAGAAACTCAAAACAAAATAATAGAAGAAGAGCGTAAACGATCAGAAAAACTATTGCTTAATATTTTACCATCCGAAACGGCAGAAGAATTGAAGACTAACGGAAGCGCAAAAGCAAAATCTTACGAATCAGTTACTGTATTGTTTACCGATTTTAAGTCTTTTACTCAAATTGCTGAACAATTAAGCCCAGAAGAATTAGTTGCAGAATTGGATGAATGTTTCCGTGCTTTTGACGATATTACAAGTCGATTTGGCATCGAAAAGATAAAAACCATAGGTGATGCTTATATGTGTGCAGGTGGATTACCGAGTAGAAATACTACACATCCTGTCGATGTAGTAGAGGCAGCTTTAGAGATTCAACGCTTTATGCAGGAAAGAAAGGAGCGGTTTTTGAAATTAGGAAAACAAACCTTCGATACCCGTATCGGAATTCATACAGGTCCAGTTGTAGCTGGAATCGTAGGAAATAGAAAATTTGCTTACGATATTTGGGGGGATACCGTAAATACTGCTGCTAGAATGGAAGCAAGTGGAGCAATCGAAAAGGTCAATATTTCTAGTACAACATATGAGTTGATTAAAGATCAATTTGAGTGTGCATATAGGGGGAAAATAGAAGCAAAAAATAAAGGAGCTATTGATATGTATTTTGTAGAAAGAAAGATTTGAAAGCTTCGCAATTGTGAAATAAGAACATTTTTTACGAAATTACGTTTTGGATTAGAGATTGATGTTAAATTGATCTCTTGAAAAATTACGAATGGATTATATTTCCGCCAAGGCATTTATACTCGATAAGCTCGAGAAAGAGTTGTCAGATAACCTGTTTTATCATGGCATTCACCATACACTTGATGTACTCAACATCACAGAGGAATTATGCCAATTAGAAAAAGTTTCCGCCTATAATACGATTTTGCTAAAGACAGCAGCCTTATATCATGACTCTGGTTTTGCCATGTCTTATAGTAATCACGAAGAACTAGGCTGCCAATTGGCGAGAGAAACTTTACCACAATATCATTATACAACGGAAGAAATCGAAACGATTTGTGGAATGATAATGGCAACAAAAATTCCTCAAAGTCCTAAGACAGCTTTGGAAGAGATACTAAGTGATGCTGATTTGGATTACTTAGGTCGAAAAGATTTTTACACAATTGGAAATACGCTATTTGAAGAATTGAAAGCGTACAATGTTTTATCAGAAATCGAAAAATGGAATACCATTCAAGTTTCTTTCCTCTCGGCACATAAATATTTTACAAAAACTAATAAAGAGCGTAGAGAATCGAAAAAACAAGCTTACTTGAAAGAATTAAAAGAAATAGTAGCAGGATATGAAAAAAAAGAGTAATGCCTGGCAGCGTATAGAAAATTAAGAACGTTTTACTTCCAGTAAAAAGATATAACCATTAAAAAAAGCAGCCCCGTAGAAACTCTCACTAGTTCTTAAGCAAAAATCAAAAAAATACTGATTACAAAAAAATTGCTGTGGGGCTGCCTTTTTAGAAAAATTCAAATTTCACCTTCAATTTAATCATTATTGCTCATATTATCAATATCAATATGATATTGACGACGAGATAATGTGAATTTTCCTGTCTTTATAAAGAAAATAATAATTTTATACTACTTACGCATAGCAAAAGCTTTACATGTATCTTTAAATCAAACGGTAGATAGATAGTTTTATTTTTATGAACTGTGCCTTTTAAACTAGTTTTCATATTTTCGCAGTATGAAAGTGTTAAATATTGAAATAAAAGCTAAATGCGAGTATCCTGATAAGATAAAAGCATTTTTAGAAGCTAAAGCAGCAGATTTTAAAGGAGTAGACCATCAAATTGATACATACTTTAAAGCAAAAAGTGGTCGATTAAAATTGCGAGAAGGCAATATTGAAACCAATCTTATTTATTACGAACGTTCCAACGAAGCAGGACCAAAGCGGTCAGATGTAATACTTCATCGCCCTTCAGAATCTTCTTCTCTAAAAGAAATATTGGTAGCGACCTTAGGCGAACTCGTCGTTGTAGATAAAAAGCGAGCGATTTATTTTATTGATAATGTCAAATTTCATATTGATGATGTAAAAGGATTGGGGGCATTTGTAGAGATTGAAGCGATAGATAAAGATGGATCAATTGGAGAAGAAAAACTTAATGAGCAGTGTGCAACTTATCTAAAACAACTTGAAATCGAATCATCTGATTTGATAGAATGTTCTTATAGTGATTTATTGATTGCAAAGGATTCCGTCCAATAATGAACAACAAATATTATAATTCTAAATTACTGCTTTTTGGAGAGTATACTATTATAAATGGATCTCAAGCCTTAGCAATTCCATTGAAAGAGTATAAAGGGCGTTGGCAAAATGCGTCTTCGAATGCCTCCAAACTCCAACTTTCGTTGCCCGACTTTGCAGAGTACTTAGACGATTTGCAACAAAGAAAGAATCTCCTTTTTTCATTTGATTCTAAAGCTTTTCAAGAAGAACTTTCTAAAGGACTTTATTTTGAATCTTCAATTCCACTAGGATATGGACTCGGTAGTTCAGGAGCCTTGTGCGCTGCTATATATGATACTTTTTGTACCTCAAAAATAGTTGAAAAAAAAACGGAAGCTATACAAAAATTGAAATCAATATTTGCTCAGATGGAAAGCTTCTTTCATGGCTCAAGTTCTGGAATAGATCCTCTAATATGTTACCTCAATGAATCGATATTGATGCAGTCCAAAAATCAGTTTGAACTAGTTCAATTACCAAATACGATCAATGATGCTTCCTTCTTTTTACTCAATACACACCTACCTAGAAAGACAGAACCACTCGTAAACCACTTCATAGAATCCTGTAAAAACGAACAATATAAAACTCTGTGTAATGATCAACTTAATGTTTATAATAATAGAGCTATCAATCATTTGTTGAAAGCAAATTGGAGTTCTTTGTTTGAAACAATACATCAGATAGGAGCTTTTCAATACGACCATTTTGATAAAATGATTCCTGAATCTTTTCGTAAACTTTGGGCAACAGCCTTAGAAAAAGATGTCTATAAATTGAAAATTTGTGGCGCAGGTGGTGGTGGTTTTATCATTGGCTTTAGCTTAGATTTTAAAAAAGCGCAAAAAGAACTTGCCGCATATACCATTCAAAAAGTGCCCTTGTGTTACTAAAAAAAATAATATAGTACTTACTTCTATTTAGAACCTTTTATATTATGCTACTGATTAATATCTACCCTAATAAGGGTAAAAAAAGTCATATTAAAAATACTTTTTTTTAAGATTTTTTTTTAGATGTATTATAGTTATCTAAAAAGTTTAAATTCCTTTTATTCAAATATTTAGTTCAAAATAGGAGTGAATCTACATATTAAATAAAAATGAAATGTATTCTATTTATTTTTATTTGTCTTTTCTCTCTAGTTACTTTTATGTAATTTTATGTCCAATAATAAAGCAAAAAGTATATCCACAATACACAATCACCAACCTATTTTCTTTCCACTTCAACGAGTGGAAAATGTAATATGTAATCCCAACAACATATTATAAAGATCCCTCTAAATAGACCTCTAGTAAAATTATGCAATAATGTTCGCGAAGCAACATTAATCCTTAACCCTTCATGACTTGTGTCCATGTTTTGGATTAATTATCTGCTTATGAGTATAAGATAGATTCTGTGCAATTGAATGAATAATTAGTTTCTGTTTTTTGATACAAACAGAAAGTAGTATTCATTCTGTAATTATTTGTCAGAATAAAACAAAATACAAAATAGCAAAAACTGATTACCAATAATTTGGGATCAATTTTTCTAAAGTAACGGCTAGAAAGACGTTTGATTTTAATCGTTTTGAGTCGTTGCTGATATATACAAACAACATTACAAAAAACAATTAACTATGAGACTTATGGGGCAACTTGTACACCTTTTTACGTCTTCAATCAAAAACACACTTAGCTCAAACCACCGAGCTAAAATTTTTGGTTCCATTCTATTGCTTTCATTAGGAGCAGTCTTTAGCTCTTTTTTCGCTGATAGCAATCCTTCCTTTACAGATGCAAATCTTTCTAGTTCAGAACATTTTATGATGGCTTGTGAAATCAAATGTCCAAGCGATTTGACAATTGAATGCACCGCTAATACTGATCCAATAGTTACAGGAAATCCTGAAATTTTTTGTGATAATAGTAATAACAGCTGTGACCGACCTGCTGGAAATGTTGTTCTTGAAAATGAACGTTTCTTTGGCGATGTTAATGATTGGACATTAGGTCAAGGTTGGGCGATAGGTAGTGGATGTACTCCTTCTTGTGGTGCAGCCCCAAATGCTTATATCGACTTTACTAACATGACCTATTCCTACAATCGTTCTCTAGAATCGGGTATTTATAATGCTTGTTGCATTGATGAAGTAAAGTTAGATTTTTGCCTCAGACAAGACTTATATACTGAATATGCTGGACAGCCTGTTCAGTTTTTTGTTGTTGAAGCTAGTATTGATGGCGGTAGTTGGTTTGGTATTAAAAGTTACCAAACAGTCAATGGGCAAACAATTGATTACAACGAAGATGGTTTAGTCATTCCTGGTGCGGCAGGTAATTCGTTCCAGATTCGATTTAGAGCCTATGGTCCAGGTGGAGCCTTCTCTCTTGGTGGTTGGGGACTTGACCGAATCAACTTATATGGAAATTCTCCAGGTTGTACTTTAGATAATCCAGAGAATTATAACTTCACTTATAGTGATGTAAGTAATGGAGCTTGCCCAGAAGTAATCACTAGAACATGGACAGCAACTAGTGATGGTAGTACTGGCGAAATTGTAGCTCGTCAAGCAACAGATATTACTAATTGTAGTAATGGTCAAGATTATTCCATCTGGTTAAACCTTGCAGGATTACCTAATAAGCGATATACAGTAGTAAGCGGAGGAGACTTTATTGAGTATGCTAACGGAACAGCTACTTATACTGTTCGAGTGGCTAATGTAGATAATGCAAACTATCAATTCGATGCAGAGTTTACTTTTTCAAACCGTACATTTAATGCACCTAGTGATAGCCCTAAAGAAAATTCTTGTTACACAACTAATGCAAGTTCTTGGTACTATTATACTGTAACCAGTGGAACTTTAATAGGTAGAAATGGTCTAGAAGGTTTAGTAATCAACGCTACCCGTATGGGACCTTCTATGCAATTAGGTTTTGGTGCAAACGTATTTGAAAATGCTTTCGGAGCGAGTGGCTGGCTAACTTTAGATATCGTAAGTCAACCAAATTCAGGATTAGTCGTTAGTGGTACAAATGGTGATATAAATATTGCTCTTTCTGGTTCTACAGATGATATTAATAACCCTCCTGCAACGTCAACACTTACTTGTGTTCAAACAATCACATTGATTGATAATATTGGTCCAGACATTAGTAATGTTCCTGCTGACTTAACAGTAGAATGTGATGATATTCCGAATCTTACTGCTCCAACATTTATTGATGCTTGTGATAATAATGTAGATGTAGATTTCAATGAAAATATTCAAAATAATGGCTGTGCTGATACCTACACCTTAGTACGTACTTGGGTAGCCACTGATAATTGCGGCAATACTCGTTCATACGAACAAACGGTAGAAGTACGTGATGCAGCTAGTCCTCAAATCGCAAATGCTCCAGCTGATATCACAGTCGCTTGCGATAACATCCCAGCACCATTACAACTAGGTGCTTCGGATAATTGTGATAATAATGTAGCTGTTGAATATAGTGAAACAAGTACGCAAACGAGCAATGGCTCTTGTTCTGATTATACATATACGATTACAAGAAGATGGACAGCAAGGGATGATTGTGGAAATGAAGATGTGGAAACTCAAATAGTAGAAGTAGCAGACGAAGCTTCCCCTTCAATCTCCAATATGCCTGCAAACGTAACAGTAGAATGTGACGATATTCCTGCTCCTCAAGATCCAACAATTGATGATAATTGTGATCCTAATCCAGAACTTACATTTAATGAAGATATTTTAGATGGTGTCTGTACAGATAACTATGTGATCAGAAGAACATGGACTGCAACAGACGAGTGTGGTAACCTTCGTACGAGCGAACAATTAGTAACTGTACAAGATACTACAAGTCCTGAGATTACTCAAATGCCTCAAGATTTAACAATCGAATGTAGTGATGATATTCCTGCTCCTCTTATGCCACCAGCAACGGATAATTGTGATGGTAATGTGGAAGTAGTCTTAGATGAAGAAACAACAACACAAACAAATGAAGATGAGTGTACGGATAATGAGTATACCATTTTCCGTATTTATAAGGCTACCGATAATTGTGGTAATGTTGATCAAAAAACACAATTAATTGTAGTTCGTGATACGACTGACCCTGAAATCGAAAACGTAGCAGATGTCACTATTGATTGTGATGAAGATATTCCAGCTCCAGCTAATCCAACGATCACAGATAATTGTGATCAAAACATCGAATTAGATTTTGACGAAGTATCAAATCCAGTTGGTTGCAACTATACAATAACTCGTACATGGACAGCGACAGATAACTGTGGTAATGAAGATATAGAAACGCAAGTGATCACTGTTGATATCAACTTAAGCCCAGGTACAATTACGCCAAATACAAACGAAGCAGTTTGTCAAGAATATTTCACAGGAGAAGCAACACTAACAGCAACTACTGATGGTAACCAAGTTGTTCCTTCATGCTATGAAATTATTTATGTACTTACGAAAGGATCAGATTTAGTTATCCTTCAAACAAGTGCAACACCTTCTTTTACTGTTAATGAAGTAGGTGACTATAGAATTCACACATTAGTTTACAATCCAAACACTTTAGATTTAAGCATCGTTAACCCTGGTTCTACTACAGGTGGCGATATCAATGCGTTATTAGAGCAAGGTGGTGGTGATATTTGTGCTGGACTAGATGTTGCAGGTGCACCATTTACAGTTGAAAACTGTACCTTCGATTTAGCCTTAAGAAAAGTATTAGCTGATGGCGAAGACGAAAGAGTATATCCAGGTGAAGACATTACTTTTACAATCGAAGTATATAACCAAGGAGTTGAACCAGCAAATAATATCGAAATCGTTGACTACATTCCAAACGGACTTTCTCTAAATGATGGCGCTTGGGCATTGAGTGGTGATATGGCGACATTGACTTTACCAGGTACATTAGCGCCAGGTGAAAACACTTCTGTAGATATCACGTTCACAGTTGATCAAACCACGGAAGGTTCAATTGTAAATCGTGCCGAAATTAAAGGAGCTAGAAATGTAGACTTAGGTGCTCCAGGTATTGACATCGATTCTAATCCTGACATGAATCCAAACAATGATACAGGTGGTGATGTAAATACGCCAGACGATGACGAAATAGGAGAGGACGGAATCAATGATGGTGGTGATGAAGATGATGCTGATCCTGAAGACATCAAAGTAGAAGTATTTGATTTAGCTTTACGTAAAACAATTAATACTGGCGAAGACGATAGGGTCTATCCAGGAGAGTTTATTTCTTTTGAAATTGAAGTATTTAATCAAGGAACAGTTTCTGCACAAAATGTAGAAATCACAGAATACATTCCTACTGGTTTAGCTTTAGCTGATCCAGCTTGGACGGCGGGGCCAGGTAATACTGCAACACGTGTTATCGTGGATGAAATTCCTGAAGGCGGTTCTGCTTCAACTTTTATCCTTTTAGAAGTAACCCAAACTTTCGAAGGAGAATTAATCAACCGTGCTGAAATTAGTAGCGCTGAAGATTTATTAGGAGACAATCCAGAAGACATCGATTCTAATTCTGATAACAACCCTGACAATGATCCAACAACAAATGACGAAATCAATAATGGAAGTGGTGATGAAGATGATGCTGATCTAGAGCCAATCAAAGTAGAAGTATTCGACCTAGCCTTAAGAAAAACATTAGGTGATGGCGAAGATGTACGAGTGTATCCTGGCGAAGACATCACCTTCAATATCGAAGTGATCAATCAAGGAACAGCAATCGCTCAAAATATCGAAGTGATTGATTATATTCCTGATGGTTTGACTTTATCAGATGGCGATTGGGCATTAGACTTTGG
>JAHDIP010000424.1 GCA_020630735.1 Saprospiraceae bacterium
ATGATCCAATCAGGAGCACCATTGCAACCTTGATCATCTAATTTTTTGATATCGCAGATGACACAAATATCTGGCTGAACAACAGTATCTACTTTTCTATCTTTTTTCTGACTATCAGGTAAAGGAAGACGGACATCAAAAGGCGCATGATAGACTTTGCAATTTTTGCCCTTTAAATATTGATGAATACAAGCATATAATTCTCCAGATACTTGCTGGTGCAAACGATTTGGAGCAGGAGACATTCTAACAATTTTTCCTCGTATCAATTCAACCATTTCGTCGAATTGCCAGGTGAGGTAGTCTGCATAGGTATACCGTTTATTGAGATCTAACTGATTGATGTCAGTAATCATACATTAAATTTTATCAAAAATACGAACTTTTAAGTACAAATGAAACGACTATGATTTTATTTTAATTTGGTAAAGAGAATGAGAAAAACATGGAGATATCTCTAAGATGAATGTCATTAGCTTGGTAAAATAGGTCAACGACCTATTTCTACAAATTGCATTATAGTACTGCGAATCAAGTAGTGGGAGGGTTCGGACAAATACTGTTTGACTGGAAGGAGTTTATTTGTCCTAGCGTTTTGGTTACTTTTTAGCAATGAAAAAGTAACTCGCCGAAGGCAAATGCCAAAATAGTTGCTCAGAACACCTAATTTAATACGAACGCTTTCGCAAAAAAAACTCTTAAGTTGATGGTATTCATCTCTAAGATAGCCCCTATGCTATAACTAAATAGAATTTTAAACAAATGAAACCAACAGGTACTCAAATCAATTACTACCATCTTTGTCATCGAAAACTATGGCTTTTTTCGAATGGTCTGAATATGGAAGATCAATCTGATCTTGTGGCAGAAGGCAAATTGATTCATGAGCAAAGCTATCCACAACGAGCCGAACGCTTTCGAGAATTAGCAATTGAAAATATTAAAATTGATCACTATGATCCACAAGCAAAGATAGTGCGAGAGGTGAAAAAAAGTAGCAAGATGGAAGCGGCTCATTTGGCACAAGTCAAATACTATATATATGTATTGGAACGCAATGGCATTGACGGTGTACATGGTTTGCTGGAATATCCAAAGCTTCGTAAAACGGAAGAGGTTTGGCTGAGTGAAGAAGATAGACAACAAATACCAGAGTGGGAGAGGGGAGTAGAAGAAATTATTGATACTTCAGATTGTCCATCTCGAATTGATAAACCTGTTTGTAAAAAATGTGCGTATTACGATTTTTGTTACATCGATGAATAAAAGACAATGAAAAAAACCTATTATTTATTTAATCCAGGACGTATGAGCCGCAAGGACAATACCTTGAAATTTATTGCTGTAGATGAAATGGGGCGAGAGGCTAAACCCAAATATATTCCTGTCGAAGGAGTCGAAAATTTATACATCTTTGGAAGCATTGATGCCAATAGTGCCTTGTTTAATTTTTTAGGTAAGAAACGAATTGCTGTCCACTTTTTTGATTATTATGAACATTACACAGGAAGCTTTCAACCTAAAGATTATCTATTGGCGGGTAAAATGCAAGTAGAACAAACAAAGGCTTATTTGCAATCGAAAAGACGGATGCACATAGCCAGCCAATTGGTTGAAGGAGCTTCTTTTAATATGCTGAAAAATGTACGCTACTATAATAGTCGTGGTCGTGATATGGAAACTATTATTCACCAACTAGAACAACATCGAGGGGAGTTATCGAAACCAACAAAGGTGCCTGAACTGATGGGATTAGAAGGAAATTGTAGGCAAGTGTATTATCAAGCATTCGAACATATTATCCAAGATTTTGAAATGAATAACCGAGTGAAACGACCTCCTAGCAATGAAGTAAATGCCTTGATTTCCTTTGGCAATATGATGTGTTATACCTTGGCTTTAGATCAAATTTATCATACACAACTGAATCCGACCATTAGTTTTTTGCATGAACCAGGAGTAAGACGTTATTCTCTTGCGTTGGATTTGGCCGAAATTTTTAAACCTATATTAGTTGATCGAACTATTTTTAAAGTATTTAATAAACGAGAAATACGAGCAGAACATTTTGAAAAAAGCATGAATGGTTGTTTTTTGAAAGACACTGGTCGAAAGGTATTTATCCGTTCGTTTGAAGATCGCCTTAAAGAAACGATCCAACATCGTACACTCAAGAAAAAAGTGAGTTATAAGCATTTAGTAAAACTAGAATGTTACAAACTAGCAAAGTATATTCTCAAAATAGATGAAGCCTACCAACCCTTTAAAATTTGGTGGTGAGCGAAGTGTAATTTTTCGTAGAAAAATCGGATGTTCGGGGAACATCCGACGGAGCGAACCACGAAGTGGGTGGGTGAGCCAAAACACAAATTTTCAGAAAAATAATAATACCAAGACTAACTTAAAATAATCAAACAAATATGTACATTATACTAGTATACGATATGGGAGAAAAGAGAGTAGGGAAGATGCTAAAGTTGTGTAGACGTTATTTGAATTGGATTCAAAATTCTGTTTTTGAAGGCGAACTTAGTGAACTCCAACTAAAAGAATTGCAAGTAGAAGCGAAGAAAATAATGGATGAAAATTACGATAGTTTGATTATCTTTAGTAGCCGAAATAGCAAATGGTTAGACAAGCAAATAATCGGAGTAGAACCGAATAGTTTAGACAATTTTCTATAACTCAAGGTCGTCGCTGACTATGGTAACGGATGTGTTGGATAATTCGAAGCAAGTACAATTTTATTTAATTTATTGAATTTCAACGGTTTAATTAGCTTGTCGATGAACGGCTAAAATCCTAGCATTAGAGGTAGACGCTTTTAAAGCATCAAAAAAGTTCTTTGACATTTTGTAAATCATTCATAATGAGTTAGTTTTACATTTGAGCCAAACGGCTTTTAATCGTACCATCTTGGAATTGAAAC
>JAHDIP010000425.1 GCA_020630735.1 Saprospiraceae bacterium
TTGTAAACATTACTAAACAAGAATGCTATTTTTTAGCTCGTCTATTAGCTGCTTTAAATGCTTGATCTAGATCAGCAATAATATCATCGATATGCTCGATACCGACGCAGAGTCTTAGTAAGTCTTGCGTTACACCAGCAGAGGCTTGTTCCTTCACCGTCATTTGTCGGTGCGTAGTAGAAGCAGGATGACAAGCAAGCGATTTTGCATCACCAATATTTACTAGGCGTTTAAAAATGGTAAGGGCATCATAAAATTTTTCTGCCTTCTTAAAACCACCTTTAATACCAAAACTAAGTAGAGAAGAAGGTGTACCTCCACAATATTTTTTACTTAAACGATTATACTTACTAGACTTTAATCCACCATAACTTACCCAAGATACCTGCTTGTGTGCTTCCAAATATTTAGCAACTGCAATTGCATTTTCGCAATGTCTTTCCATTCGTAAACTTAAGGTTTCTAGACCTTGTAAGATTTGAAAAGCCGACATAGCCGATAGGGCAGAACCAGTGTTTCTCAGAGCTACTGTTCTTGCTCTAGCAATATAAGCAGCAGGTCCCATTGCTTCAGTATAGACCACACCATGATACGATGGTTCAGGAGTACTAAATTGAGGGAATCGATCCTTGTGTTTTGCCCAATCAAATTTTCCGCTATCTACAATAATGCCACCTAGAGTAGTACCATGACCGCCGATATATTTGGTCAAGGAATGCACTACAATATCTACTCCATGTTCGATTGGTCGAATGATAGCAGGCGTAGCAACCGTATTATCACAAACGACTGGCACACCCTTAGCATGAGCTGCTTTAGTAATTTTAGCAAGATCACAAATATTGCCAGCAGGGTTGCCAATAGATTCGCAATAAACTGCTTTTGTTTTATCGTCAATTAATTTAGCAAGATCGCTAGCACTATCAGATTCGGCAAAACGAACTTCAATTCCTAACTTTGGAAGCATGTGTGCAAACAAAGTATAAGTACCACCATATAGTTGTGGAGTCGATACAATATTGTCTCCTGCTTCGGCAAGGTTGATGATGGCATAATGTATTGCTGCCGAACCTGCACTCGTACAAAGACCTGCAATACCACCTTCTAGTGCTGCTACTCGTTGCTCTAATACATCTACTGTTGGGTTCATGATGCGGCTATAGATGTTGCCAGGAACAGCAAGATTAAATAAGTCAGCTCCATGTTGTGCATTGTCAAACTCATAGGCTACCGTTTGATAAATTGGCACTGCTACAGCTTTTGTAGTAGCTTCTGATGTATATCCTGTATGAAGTGCTACAGTTTCTTTTTTCATAATGAAAGGTTATTGATTAGACTTTATTCTGAAAGGCTTTTGTGCCAAACAAAATTCTTTAGAAAAAAGTCTATTGTTTAAGAAAGATGATTAAATGTTTATATGATTTCTAATTTGTTTTCGAATGTCGTCGGTTTCGATAAGAAAGGCATCGTGCCCAAAAAGTGTTTTTATTTCAGCATACGCTGCATTCGGAATATGCTTCGCAATAAACTGTTGTTCTATTTTTGGAATTAAAATATCAGAATCAAATCCAATGACAACGGTATTCGCTTTTATTTTTGAAAGTGCTTTTTCAATGCTGTCTCTTCCTCGCCCTACATTGTGCGTATCTAATGCCGTTAGTAATTTGTAGTAGCAATGTGCATTGAAGCGTTTTACAAATTTATCGCCTTGATAGTTGATATAAGTAGATGCTCTAAAATCTTGCACTTTATTGATGTCAATTTCTTTTTGTCTTAGCTTAAACGATGCATGTGTCCTATAAAAAGGAAGGGCAACTCCTCTACAGGCTTTTAAGCCAGATTGACCTGCATCAAGTTGTTTGAGTTTTAATGTTGGATCAGAATTCAAGGTAATGCGTTGCGATTCATGGATAGCTATTGTCCAAGGTGTTTCCATCGAAGAGCAACAAAGTAACACCATATTTTGAATTCGTTCTTCCCACAAGTAAGCAATCTCTTGACATATGTTTCCACCACAAGATCCACCTATTAACAATTTGATGTTGTTGATGTTGAAATGTTCAAGTAATTTGATGTGCAATAAAGCGGTATCTCTAATCGTAAAAAAAGGAAAATCCATTCCATAGAGTTCGTTGGTACTAGGATCGATTTGATTAGGTGCACTAGTACCATAAGGCGAACCTAAATTATTTGCACAGATGATAAAATATTTATCCCAGTCAAAAATATCACCTTTCCCAAAAAGCGCATGCCACCAATCGTCTGCATCCGAATTTGCCGTTAAAGCATGACAAATAAAAATAACATTATCTTTATTTTCATTCAGCTTACCATAGCTATGATAAGCAATAACAGGTTCGTCAATTTGCTGGCCAGATTCTAGTATAAAAGGAGTGTCTAAGTGGTGAAAAGAATATTCGTAAGTGACTCGGGGCATTTAATTTGTTAGTTTTTGGAGAATTAAGAATAAGCGTTTTTTATTTAAACAATCAAGTAAGAATTGTTTAAAACTAAAAAATAATGAGTTCGTTGACAATTTTTGCATTTTAGATAATGCATCTGTTTTTTATCGTTTAGCATCTTGGAAAGATGCCGTTAAAAACGGCGCAATATTAGGTTGTCGTTTATAAACTACGATCAGCGATTTTATCTTTTTGTGTGGATTTTTCTTTTTTGCAAAAATTGTCAAAGAACCAAATAATGAATTGTATTTATAAAGGTTGAGATACGTTATAGTGCGATTGACGCTTCATTGAACTTGTACATACAACGTCAAAGTTGGCTAAATTGTTTCTAAATGATGAATAGATATGATAAATAGTTTTATTCTAGCTTTTTTAAAACACAGTAACATAAACTTCAATTAACTTTTGTTAGTAACGGGTAAAAAATAAGTTCCGCATTTTGGCTATAGAATTTTTGAGTTTA
>JAHDIP010000426.1 GCA_020630735.1 Saprospiraceae bacterium
TAAAATGAAAATGAAAAGATTTTTCATTTTAACTTTCATTTTTATTTCTACTTATCTGGTGCATACTTTAATTTCTCTCCATCTAATAACTTACCATTTGCTACCTTAAAATTAGGCATTGCATTTTTGATTAATAACTCTCGGTGAGGATATGGAATAGATACTTCGTGTTCATTGAACAAGGTATTTATTTTGAAACGCACATCGCTTTTTATTGCTTCAATATCCATCACTTCTTTCGAATAAAAATGAACATTAAACTGCAAGGACGAATCAGCGAAGTCTGCGAACTGAATCCAAGGAGCAGGTTCTTTCAAAATTTTTGGTTGAGCAATAGCTGCTTGTAATAATAGTTGCTGTACTTTTGCAATATCCGAATCATAAGCAACTCCAATCGACAATTGGAAACGAGTAGGCGTTTTATTATTACTCCAATTATTAACACTTTCTGTTACTAGTTTTGAATTTGGAATAATGATCACATTCTTGTCTCGTGTAACGATTCGAGAAGTTCGAATACCGATAGATTGTACTTTCCCAATCATATCATCTACTAGTACAATATCTCCCACTTCAACCGTGCCCTCTATCAATAAAATAATTCCCGAAAATAAATCATTAAAAGTTTGTTGTAAGCCCAAACTCATACCAACCAATAAGGCAGCTGATCCCGCAAACAAGAGCGATAAATCGACACCTACTGTTTGTAAAACCAGTAGTAATGATAAGGTATAAACAATATACTTTAGAAATTGCTTTAAAGCATATTGCCTACCGACATCGAAGCGGTTATTACTAGCAAAGAATTTTTTTAGTACGACCTTGTCCATAAAGCCTAGAAAGAATCGTGCAGCTACTAAAATGATGACAGCCGAGATGATCTGTACGATGGTCAAACTGAAATCACCGATACTTAATAATTGGTACTCTAAAATGGTCTTTAAGGACATATGAAAAAGAAATTGGATATATGAGTGGGGAATACAATGGTTCTATTTCAAAAAGGATTCCAATTTTGAAATAAAAATGCAAATAAAAATTAAAACACTCCAATGCGTGTTTCAACAAAGGTTATGCGTATTTTTATTTTCACTTAAACATTTATTTTAATTAGTTCAAACACCGAACTGGGGAATTTATTATTTTAATTTGCCTTATACGCGTTTTCCTTCCTTATTTATCCAAAACCATTCTCCATTTTGCTTCACTTCTGCCTGCCCATTTAGAAAGCTTTTGGCATCTTGAAATTGAAATGGGATTTTGGTAGCTCCAGTTTGATTAATGAAGCCGTATTTAATTCCTGAGTTGCTTGGGGAAAGGTTGGACTTTTGTGAGAACAAACCCAATAATGCACCAAACAAATCGTCTGGTTTTTCTTTTTGAGGAGAAATAACTTTCTCAAATATAGCAACAGCGGCTAAGCCTTCACTAAATGCTTTGGCATTATGGTATTGAAAAGGGATGACTTCGTTTCCTTTCGTATCAATGTAACCATAGAGTCCATTGTCTAATGCATTAGTTGAAGAAAACTCTTTGAGAGCAGGTGCTAAGCCATCTTGGAAAGTACCAATAAAGCGAAATCGTTCTGGATTTTGTATTGATTGGTGCTCGTCTTTTAGCTCAAAACTCTTTTGTACCTTTTTTTGAATGCGTTTAAACGTATCATCTTTTGACATGAAGTAAAGATAAACAATTAGACCGTTTCAACTTCAGAAAGGACATTTTTGATATCTTCCAATTCTTCATTGAGCATATCGTCGAGATTGGTATACCAATCTAAATGAGGTGACCACTGTTGACAGCCACCAACAATAAACGATTGGCACTGAGTGTACTGCCATTGTTTGTTGCAGCTCGGGCATTTTCCGCCAGTATCAAAGGTATACCAGCTATGACCACAAGTACAAGTCCAGTTAATAGAGCGAGGAGGTTGCCAGTTGCATTTAGGGCATTGAATAATAAAGCTAGACATAGTGGGGGAATTAAGCGTTATACAGACCCTAACAAGTTAGTAAAAATTATATACATTGTCAAGAAGTTAATCTTTCAATCGAGCAATAATTTTTAGACGATCTAAGATAAGTAGCAAAAGATAACTACTAGCTAAAACGAAGCAAAAAACACAAACGAGCATCAAGTAATATTTGATTGTCCATTCCAAAGCAACTTTTATACGGTGTATCAAACTGATTTTGGCACTTTTGCCTTCTCGGAGTGAAATATTGACGGTACAAAATTCATTTTCCGTATCAAAGTTTCCCATCTTAACCCCCAATTGTTGTAGTTGTTCGTCGATTTCTAAAATTCGATTTTCAAGATTAATGTATTCTTCTATTTTACCGCCTTTCGATTTGAGATCAATAAGAGAAGTACGAGTAGTTTGTAGGGTTTTTATTTTAGAGTTTAGCTCTCGGTACTCATTGGTCTTATCTTTTTTGGTCACATTGAAATCAACTACAGTTTGATTGTTTTTGATTTGTTCAATGAAGGAGTCAAAGCGGTCGGGTTGTACCCCAATTTGGAGGTATAGTTTTCGTTTTCCGACGTTCCCAGATTTTTGCTGAAACTGAATAATGGAGTTTTCTTTTTTTATGGTTGTTCTAATTTGTTTTTCATCTTCCTCAAAGGTAGAACTAGTACAAGCCATATTGGCTGTTTTTTCGTATTTCTGATCGACGCTTATCATTTCAGCTGGAGCAGATGTTGAAGCGCCTTTTTTGATTTTGTATTTGGTCGAAGCAATATTCGAAAAGCCTCTCGAAGTTGATCCAATAGTCTGGTTATTTGCCCCAAAATTTGGAGGTCGATTATTAGGATAGCTGATATAGCCATAGATTAGTCTGAAAAAAAATAGTATTAGGAAAATGGCGAAAAAACGAAGTATTGTTTTTCTCATACGTAGTTTGAAGGTCATAGCTATT
>JAHDIP010000427.1 GCA_020630735.1 Saprospiraceae bacterium
ACAGATGAAAGGAGTACTCCATATAGCAACTATAGCCGGAATTCCAGTACTAATACACTGGTCGTTTGGCTTGATGTTTTTTTATGTCTTGTATACAGGACATACAATGGGAATGAGTCCGTTGTCTACTGCTTTTTTCGGAATCTTCATGCTTACTTTATTTGTGTGTGTTGTCATGCACGAATTTGGTCATGCTCTTTCGGCACGTCGTTATGGTGTCAATACTAGAGATATCATACTTTCGCCAATTGGTGGTATCGCTCGTTTAGAACATCTACCCGAAAAACCTTTACATGAATTTATCATTGCTATCGCAGGGCCTCTCGTAAATGTTGCCATCGCTTTAGTGCTGAGTCCTTACTTCTTTTTCTATTCGCCTTCAGAAACTTTTCAGACAGAGAATTTAAATTTTGATATTATCTTTTCAAATTGGATTTATTTCATTCCAATGTTAATTGCGGTTAATATTACCTTAGCTCTGTTTAATCTATTGCCTGCTTTTCCTATGGATGGTGGACGAATATTTCGATCCTTGCTCTCGATGAAGTTTGGGCGGTTATTAGCTACTCGAATAGCTTCCTTTTTTGGTAAACTAATGGCTATTCTTTTTATCGCTTACAGCTTTTACGAAGGAAGTCCTATGCTTAGTATTATCGGACTTTTTGTGTTTTTCGTAGCGGGGCACGAATACAAAATGGTAAAAGCAGACACCTTACTAAAAGAAAAACAGGTGCGTGATGTCATGCAGACTGCGTTTTCAAGAATCTCTTTGTCAGATGATATTTCTTTACCAATGAGTATTTTGAAAAAGGGAGACGAAAGAAATTTTTTAGTGTTTGATCAATGGCAACGATTGGTTGGTATACTTACAGAACATGAATTATTGGATGTGGCTAAAAAGTCGACGGATGACTTACCCATCATCAATTATATTTCTCACACCTATAATATTGTAAATCCTACTGACTCCCTCCAAATGGTTTATGACAAAATACATGAAGATGATCAACGAATTTTTCCTGTATTTGAAGAAGGTAAATTAATTGCAGTAATCGATATCAATAGTCTAAATAAATACTTGCGAACAGCATAAAAAAAGGGTCAAGTAACTTAGTTTTACTTGACCCTTTTTTTATGCTGGAAGTGTTATTGATTAAAGGCCTAATTTTGCTTTAACCTTTTCCATTACATCCTCAGAATCTTCAACGAAAAGCATAGCACCATTACTTGTTTCAAAAATAAACTGGTAGCCATTTTCTTTACCAACAGCCTTGATTGCTTCGTCAACTTTATTTAAGATTGGTCCAAGCAACTCTTCTCTTTTTTTCTGAATCATTTGAATCATTTCTTGTTCATATGCTGCAATACCTTGTTGCTCTTTTGCCAAGTTTTGACGAGACTCCTCTATTTGTATTTGAGACATCGTTCCAGAGTTTGCCTGTTCAGATATTTTCTGATATTTATCTTGAAATGCTTTCAACATTTCTTCTCCTTTTGCTGCCAATTGTTTTTGATAAGTAAGCAGTTTTTCATCTGCTGCTTTCACATCTGGTAACATTTCTAATAAATTTCCAGAATTTAGATGACCGTATTTTTGAGCGGTAGCTTCAGAAAAATTAAACAGCACTAAGGCTAAAAGTATTAAAGTTAATTTTGTGATTTTTTTCATCTGTATATTTTATTTAAAATTAAGTTCTAAGAAATTAAACCAGTAAGCTCATCTACTTTTCGACCTTACCTATTTATCCAACGCAAAGGTAGCCCCTGAAAATCAACTTTTCTAATTTTTAACAGAAGATTAAGTACTACTGTTAAGTTTTTCTTAGAAGTTGTTTAAAATCTTCTTCTTTTTGATGATTTCATTTTTAAAACAAAAAAAGATGCCCGAAAGCTGCTTCAATAAAGGGATATAGCAAAAAGATTAAATATAAAAACAAAATGTTTGTTTTAAAACTTGTTTTATGAAACAAATTGTTTTAAATTTGCGTTGTACTTATTGTCTACTTGATTATACTACATACTAGAGAACTACAAAACAACAACGCTTAATTATGAAAATGAACTTCAACTATTTAAAAACAAAAGCTTGGCTACAAACCTACTGGTTTAGGCTTCTTGTCATTTGTTTATTGGGCTATGTTTTTGTCCAAAAAGACATTAGTTTCCAATTTAACATGAACGAAAATAGACAATTAGCTACAGCCACCACTACTGAAATCAAAAGTAATTACGTACAGGACAACGACCAAAAATCTGCACTAGAACAACTAACGACTCTACTACAAAAAGTAAGCTTGAACTCGAATGAAAGTAATACATCTGCTCCTCCACAAGCAAAAGCCGTTACGGCACAAATAGGTAGCAATTTTATCACATCTTCTGCCCCAAAAGAAAAAAAAGTAGACAAAGAAAAGTACAAAAAAGAATTGCTATACATCGAGCGCTTTAGTAACGTTGCTCAAACAGAAATGGAAAAATATGGTATTCCTGCCAGCATCAAACTTGCACAAGCGCTACTCGAAACAAACGTTGGTACAAGTAGATTAGCTACCAAAAATTATAACCATTTTGGGATGAAGTGCTTTTCAAGAAAATGTAGGAAAGGGCATTGTAGCAATTTTTCAGACGACAGTCACAAAGATTTTTTCCGCATTTATGACAATGCTTGGGAAAGCTATAGAGCACACAGCCTCCTCTTAACCGAGAATAGTCGATACAAAGATTTGTTTAAGCTAGACAAAACAGATTACAAAGCTTGGGCAAAAGGTTTGAAAAAAGCGGGTTACGCTACCGATAAAAATTACGCCGAGAAACTAATCAGATCTATTGAAGAACTACAACTTTACAAATTTGACAAATGAGGAGGTTACTTACGCATAGTTTGTAACAGAGGCTCTGCTGAAAAGCAGGGCCTTTTTTA
>JAHDIP010000121.1 GCA_020630735.1 Saprospiraceae bacterium
ACCCGATCAGTATTTCTCCGATGATCAAGTCTGTTGATCTTGATTTGCTTTTGCACTTTAATCATTCCCTCGTGTGCCTGCCTGTCGGCAGACGAATCAATCACTTAGTCATAGTGTTTCATGTGTTTAATATTTTTTCCTAAGTTTTCATTGGCAAAATCTTTCAGAAAGATCATTCATAAATTAACGAGAGAGCTAGCAAAGATAGTATGTATTTCTTTAAGGCAAATTGATTCGTATTTCTTTAAGGCAAAAAAAAGTTAATATCTATCCAAAACGGGGAGTTTATTATTTTAATTTTCCTAACATCAATAGAGTTTTGTCTCAAATAATTTTGGCACATTGACAATTTTTGCATTTTAGATAAATACTGTTTTTCTAGCATTTGGCACCCTGCAAAAGATGCCGTTAAAAACGGCGCAAATATTGGGTCATTGGCCTAAGCTTGTGCCTCTGTCACAAAGAGTGTTGTTTTTAAACTACGACCAGCGAATTCATTTTTTTGTTTAGGTTATTATTCTTTTGCAAAAATTGTCAAACAACTATAATTTTGAATGACCAAAAAGGCATCTTTTTACTCATAAAACCATTTTGACATCAACTCAAACCTTCCTTAAAAATGGAAAGGTGGAGCATAAGTATATGCCCCACCTTTTCATTTGGTTCTCGTTTATTTATAACTATAGTTTAGAATGGACAACCTTGACATTCATCAACTTGTGCATTTTGATTTGGCTTAGAGAGTGTGTTTTCAGGATTATCCCAGCAACTCTTACAACCAATTACACGAAATTCAGTTCTTCTATTCATTTGGTGTTCTTGCTCACTACATGGAATACTATTCGCACATTGGTTCACATTTTTAGTTTCACCATAACCTCTAGGAATCAAGCGATCTCTCTCGATACCACAGTTTTTACACATCCATCTTACAGCAGCTTCAGCACGACGTTGAGACAAACGACGGTTATAACTATCTGAACCTCTAGAATCGGTGTGTGATGCAATCTCTACCACTAAGTCAGGATTTTCATTCATCATCTGACATAATTTATTCAACTCTGATTCAGATTCAGAACGGATATAAGATTGATCAAAATCATAATAGATATGTAGTAAGTATCCTAAGTTTCCATCACTATAAACAGTACCAGAAGGAACATAAGTATCATTTACATTTCCACCTTCCATTGCCCCTTTGTTATATACAACGCCGTTGTGCTCACCTTCAGCAGGTAAACCTGTAGCAGGATCCATATATAAACCTGTTCCACCATCTTTGTAAATTCCTGTTGGAGGACCACTTGAAGTAACTACTCCCGATCCATTATCATTAGGATAAGTTGGTGTTGTACCATTATTGATCACTTGATCTGTCGTTGTTGAAACGGAGGTAGGTTGAAGGTTTAAGTTCGTTTGTAAAGTTGTTGGTTCCGTCAAATCTTTTGTACATTGATTATCTACTGGGTTTCCAAAATAACCTTCTTTAGTTGCCTTTACTTTATAGCAGCAATCTGGCTCTAACTTGAAGTAATATCTACCAGAGGCATCTGTGACAATTGATTCTGGGTTTTCTTTATCACAATCGTTTTCAATAACAACTTCGGCTCCTTCAAGAGGTAAACCAGTGCTTTGATCGAACACGATACCTTCTAGATCAAACTGTGTTTCTTTAGATAATGGTATTTCTACAAAAACTTTTTCGCCAATTGTTTCAGTACATCCTTCTTCTTCATTGTCTAAATATTCTTCCATACTTGCCGAGAACGTACAACATTCTGGTACTTTCATATCAATAGTTACTCGACCATCTTCTCCTGTTGTCAAGGTATTACCAGTACAGTCATTGATTACTGTTGCTCCTTCGATTGGTTCTTCTGTATCTGCATCATAAACATAAATTTCAACAGGTGCAGCCATTTTACAGAAGCTATAAATATCATCACGTCCATTTCCACCATCACGGTCAGAAGAGAAGAAACCTTTCGTTCCGTCTTCGTTGAAAACAAGACCGAAGTCATCGTCAATCGTATTTAAAGGATATCCAATATTTTCGATAGATCCAAATTCGCCTTCTCCTAAGTCTTGCATGTAGTAAATATCTAAACCACCAAGACCAATTTGTCCATCAGAAGAAAAGTATAAACGTTCATCGTGGTAAGAAGGGAAAATCTCATTACCTTCTGTATTAATACTTGGTCCAAGATTGATCGGTGGTCCCCAACGACCGCCTTCTTGCTCAGAGACATATAAGTCCATGCCACCAAAACCACCAGGCATATCAGAAGAAAAATATAACATATTTCCGCCAGGTCCCAAAGAAGGGTGCGCAACAGAATATTCATCACTATTAAAAGGAAGTCCTTCTAGCTTAGACCAGTTACCTTCGCTACCAGTCGCATAGAAAACTTTCAACTTTACGATTCCATCATCACTTTTTCCTACTTTACCTTCACTGATATTGTTACGAGTGAAGAAAATTTGAGATTCATCATCAGAAAAAGTTACTGCGGCATCGTGAAATTTAGAATTTAATCTATCTGAAAATTTTTCAACTTTACCAAATTCATAGGCACCACAATCACCTTCACCAGCCGAATTATCTGCATCGACATAGTGCAACTCTAAGAAAGGATTACCTGTCCAACAGTGTTCTCTTTTTACAGCAGACCCTTTATCTCGTTCAGAAGAGAACACGATACCGTCACCATAAAAAGCAGGACTAAAGTCATCTAAATTAGAATTGATATCAAGGTGAGTAATTTCGTAGATACCAGCATTTTTGGTCATCAACTCGTCTTCGTAATCACAAGCTTTAACCAAATATTGTCCACGAAGATCGTCAGGAACTTCATCGACATATTGCTCGTACCACTCTTTGGCAAGATCGCACTTACCATTACGTTGTAGCATTTGACCATAGTAAAGTTTATGAACAGGTTCTGCTTCGGGGATACGAACTACTTGACCGTACCAATACTCTGCATTTTCAGAATCATTAACCTTACGATAACATTCGGCAAGGTTGATTTTAGCTTCGCCTACATCATCTTTTTCAAGAATCTGGTTGTATAGATCAATGGCGCCTACATAATTAAGGCTTTCCATATACATACTTGCCCTTTTAAGCTTAGCCCCTTGCGCATAGATGCCACTTGTTGCTAAACAGCAAATCAAACCAGCAAATATCATTCTCGTAAAATTCATCTTTCAAGTGTTTTATAAAAAAGGTTAAGGGATAGATGTTTTATATTACAAAAATATTTAATATATATAAAATAACCTTAGGCTATCCATTAGCAATTCTATTAAAAAAATTGCTAATGGCTAACGTTTAGGTTAAGTATTGTAAATTAGAAGTATCGAGGCGTAACTGCCTTCTTCGTTTTGTAGTTAAATTCGTAACCAAGCATAACTTCGAAAGAACCTTTAGCAGGTTGTTGCAACTTCGTTAGTGTATAATCATATGCTAAACCAATTCGCAATCCATTCATCATCATGTAAGAGATCCAAGCATCAATAGAGTCAAAAGAACTTGTATCATCAAATGCTTCGATTGCAGAACGGAAAGAAGCACCTACCCAAAATTGTTGGAAAAACAATAAAGATAAATCAACGTCAAATTCCGTTGGTGCACCAATATTTTGGAAAGCATCTGTTTTGCTTAAGTTACTCAACAAGCCTACGTTTTTAACCAAAATAGATGGTTTGAAAACGAGATCGTCTCCCTTAAGAGGAATGGCAACACCAGCTGAGAAAAAGTAATGACGATATGTTTTAGCATATATCTCAGTTTGAGCTTCATCTCTCAAATCGTATTCTAACATTTGAGGAACACCAGCTCCGATATAAAATCTATCCGTATAAAAATAAAGTCCTGCACCAAAATTAGGAATCCACTTACTAGGCGATTGGTCTTGAAAAGCTTCATCACCTCCTTGTTGGATATTTAGTTTGGTCCAATCAGCTCGCCAGTTGGTAACACCTCCCTGTAAACCAATAGCCAGTTTCGCTTTTCCAAAAGGAATACGATAAGCATAGCTCAAGTTGGCACCAGTTGTTCTGGTAGGTCCGATAATGTCATTAACTGCACTCAAACCAACCCCTACTCTTTCGTTTTTAAGAGGTGAATGAATGGTGAATGATTGTGTATGAGGAGCACCGTCTATTCCCCACCATTGAGTTCTGTGTAATAAACCTATTGCTAAGTGGTCTTTCGCACCAGCATAAGCAGGATTATACACCAAAGAATTGAACATATATTTAGTGAACATCGGGTCTTGCTGGGCATTCGCCTGATATCCAATAAACAAAATGAGGGTTAGCAAGGTAAAAATTCGTCTCATGTCAAGTATTTTATAAAAAATTAAGGTTCTGGTTAATGTCACAAAATTCGTTGTTATCTAAAATCAACCGTTTGCTATTTACCTTTTATAATTAAAGCAAAAATTATGCTAAGTTTCACTATTTCAATACGTTAAAACTATTCGTACTATTTAAAAATTTGAGTGTCTTTTATTTAGCTTTACAATTATTAAAAATAAAATTATGTCACTCAAATTATGCTTTTCTTGATTATCAGTTATCTATGTATTTGAACATATCCTGTTGTGATATTTCCTTCTCCATCATCAAAAACATAAAAATATGTTCCATCTGGTAAATCTGTTCCTTCCCATGTTCCTTCCCAATTATTTTGATAAGGTTCGGCTAATAAGACTCGATTTCCCCATCTATTGAAGATACAAAGACTATTATTAGGGAAATTATCTAAGCCATTAATGAAGAATACATCATTCGTTCCGTCATTATTAGGCGAAAATCCGTCATATATTTCGAAATCACCAGATGCCGTACCACAAGAAACATAAACATCGACTAATGTGGTATCACAACCTGCAGTATTACAAACGACATAGTTAAAATTGTCAAAATCACCACAAAAATCAGCATCAGGAATGTACTCTATTGTACAATCGTTATTTACATTCACAGTTCCATAAAGTGGGCCTGCACCGCCGTCAGTAGTTGGGAGTATGAAAAACTCTGTAAAGTTTAAGCCTGGTAATATATCATTACCACAAACATTAATAACAGTAGCAGTATTCTGGGAAGTAGTATCTATATCTGGATTCACTGTAGGGGGACTATTTGAATCCGGTTCTATCACAGTAATTTGGAAGTATGTAGTGTCACAAACTGCAAATTCATCACATATTTCAATACATGCACTATCCGTGCCAATTGCAAGGCTAGTTGCCTCTACGCATAAAGTTACATTATTTACATCAAAGTTGACAATATTTCCTGATAAATCAGGGCAAAAGTTGACTGCTCCTACTACATTACCACCTAATTCGGTCGTATCAATACAATAAACCATATCTTCTCCCAAGATTAGGGTATCTACTATGGTCTCTGGTATTGGAGGAACAACTCTAATGATTACTATCGTTGTATCTATAGCTCCTGTATCATCTATCAGATAAATACAAGCAGTATCTTGCCCAATATCTATTCCCATAAAATCGACACAATATGTCATATTATCAACTGAAAAATCTACATATTCTCCTGAAGAACCTGGGCATCCATTTACTATAGAAACAATAGTTCCGTTCAACTCTGTTTGATCTACACAGTAAGTATCTGTAGTATTTACAGCTATAGTTTGACTAACCGTATCAGGCAAAACAGGTTGATCAACATTGATATACATAAATGTTGTATCGCAAATCATTTGATCGTCACAAACCTCAATACAAGCTGTGGCATCGCCTTCGAGAACCCCATCGTACGTAACGCAGTAGGTCATAGGATCAATAGTAAAAACAGCAGAACCAGACCCTGTTGTTGGACATATATTATTGATACTAACTACGTTTCCTGCTAGTCCTGTTGTATCAACACAAAAAACATCGGTACTACCTACAAGTAAGGAGTCGTAAAACTCAAACATATTTCCACCCATGCTAGATACAATAGTGATATAATAAGTTGTATCACAAAGTCCCATTTCGTCACAGGCTACAATGCAGGCTGTATCTACACCAACCGTTAATGCTGTAATCTCTACGCATGTTTCTCCATTGATTAAATTGTACTCAGCGTTCGTTCCCCCTAATTCTGGACAGACGTTTTCTACAGAAACAGGTGCACTCATCAATTCCGTAAAGTCAAGGCATTCAACTGTTACATCATCTAATGCTAGATTATTGATGATTGTTTCTGGAACTATACAAGCTGTAGTAACGAATACAGTATCGTAACAATCATTAGGCATATCATAAACAACAACCTCATGTATTCCCACAGGAAACTCTAAACTTACCCCCATTGCTTCTAGACCAATATTATAACCAATAAAAGAAGGAGTATTAATCGAAATTACGGTTACATCAATATTGCTATAAACATTAGCAGGATCACCACCAGATATCAATAAAGCATCTGCATCTAAAACCCAGTTACCAGTTGGGTCCCAACCATTCATTAAACCAACTAATTCTGGAATATCTTGAAAAACACCTGTAAAGATCATTCCATTGACTTCCCAAGAGTCAATCATATATGGCCCTAAAGCACCCTGACCAAATAAAGTCGTATAGGTATAAGCACTAATGGTATCAAAATCACAACCTTGAAATGTACCGCTATAAGGAATACCATTATCTGTGATTTCGTAATTAGAAATATCTTCAAGCGGAATATCTATACATAAAGATGCCTCCCCCAAACAATCAGATGTTTGAATGAAAGCAGTGTCTATAGTAATATCTAAGGAATCACTCAATAAGGCCAAAGAGTACATTGAAGTTTCTTCACCTGCAAACACTTTGGTGCCACTATCGGATGTAGCGAAAAGACAGTTTACAGTAAGAAAGAAAAATAGAATTTGTAAAAACAATCTATTCATGGTTAATACATTTTTGCGCTCATACTTCAAATCAAGCCCAACGAAATAGTCGAGGGCTATCTTAGTAGTGATCTAATTAAAACTTTTGTGGAAATAAAATTTTAGAACCATTACTAATCTAATGTTCCGGATTATCTTTTAAAACAGTTTTCTTTGATGAAAGATGTTAGCTGACAAGCCAGGTATTAACGTATATGCTTATAAAATATTATCACTATCCTTAATACCGAAAACCATGCCAAATATATTACATTTATACGTAATAATTCAATCTATTTAATACTCAAATTGAACAAATAAAGGATTAAGTTAATTTATAAAGCATAAGATATTGAAAGTGTATCAGGTATAAATTGACATGCTTAATTACAGCCAAAGATCAAGTATTACTAATGTTCCTAAAATAAAACTTGCAATTCCATTGGTTGTAAAAAAGGCCATATTGACCTTACTCAAATCATTAGGTTTCACCAAGAAATGTTGATAAGCTAATAAGGAGACAAATATAAAAGTGCCCAACCAATGCAACCATTCAAAAACGTCAAAACGAATAGAAAGCATATAGCTTGCATAAATGATCAAGCCTGCACACAGGAGATGTAAGAAACTAGAAAGCATAAGAGCATTACTCTTGCCGAGAGCTACAGGAATAGATTGTAAGCCCAATGACTTATCAAACTCTTCGTCTTGCAAGGCATATATGATGTCGAAACCTGCCACCCAAAACAATACAGCAAAAGAATATAACAGAGGAATAAGATCAAATTGACCTCCTGCTGCCAGGTAAGCTCCTATTGGTGCTAGGGATAAGCCTAAGCCAAGTACAAAATGACAAAGAAAGGTAAATCGTTTGGTATAGCTATAGATCAGAATAATAAAAAGAGCTATTGGCGATAAATAGAAACAGAGCGGATTAATAAAATAAGTCGTTATCAAAAAAAGAAGACTACTTCCTATTACAAACAATAAAGCGGATTCTGGCTTAATAATTCCAGCAGGAATTTCTCGAACAACCGTTCTAGGATTTTGACCATCTATATCTCGATCAAGATATCGATTGAAGGCCATAGCAGCACTCCGAGCAAAGACCATACAAAGCAGTACTAGTAAAAAGATTCGCCAGTCGATTACTGTTTGCAATTCTACCGTTGCTAAGAAAAATCCTAATAATGCAAAAGGTAATGCAAAGATCGTATGGCTAAATTTGATAAGGGACAAATAATGCTTCATTCAGTTTAGTCTTTTAATTTGACAGCTAAAGACAAATATATACCTACTGGTATTCAGTTTAAGGATCATCATTGGTAACTACCCTCCGATTCTCAGTAGCTTTAATCATTTGACAATCCCAAAACCATTTTGGTTTCAGTATAACTCACACAAGTATAAAAAAACCTGTACAATTTTGTTCAAAATTATACAGGTTTTTTTGCACTAACTAAAAATTAGTGGAAAGGAAAATATTCCTTATTGTGCAGCAGCACCAGCAGCAGCGTCAGCAGCTTTCTTCTCTGCTTCTTTTGCTAATTGCTCAGCAGAAGGAGTAACGTCACCTTTGATCGTTAAGAACGACTGAGAAGGGTTTGTATTCGCTGTGATTGTTACACGCTTGCTTTGCTTACCTTTCTTGTTTTTAGAGTTAAATTCAACTTGAATTTCTCCAGAACCACCAACTGGGATTGGTTCTTTTGGCCACTTAGGTACAGTACATCCGCAGCTACCTTTAGCGTTGCTAATGATTAAAGGCTCAGTACCAGTATTCTTGAATGTGTATGTGTGAGCTACTTTCTCGCCAGAGTCGATTGTTCCAAAGTCAAATTCTGTTTCAGTAAATTCAACTGTTGTTGTTGGACCAACAGGTTCTGCATCTGCAGCAGGTGTTGCAGTTGGTGTAGGAGTCACTGCATCTTTAGCAGCATTAGCAGTATTTTCAACTGCAGCTACAGCAGATTCTCTAACGTTATCAGAAGATTCGTTAGCACAGCTTACGAACAACGTAGCTACCATTAAGAAAGCAGCAAGATTTAATACTAAATTTTTCATTACAGGTTTCTAATTTAAAAGTGATACAATTAATTTTGGATTCCGAGCGCAAAAATACATGATTTTTTAGAAAATAAAAGCAAGTAAGTGCCGCTTTTATTACATTATCCTAGAATGCCCGGGAATTATCTTGAACAATGATAATACAAATATAAGCTGACTTTATTCAGTTACCTGTTAACAAGACTTCAATAATTGTTAACGACTTGTTAATATAAGAACTCTTTATTATGTAACCTTCCTAGAAAGATAGTCTTCAAAAGCAGTCAAACCCTTAGCATTTAAGCATTGTAGCGCTGTCAACCCTCCTTTTTTTGCCGCACAAACACCAAAGTGTATATCCTTAATTCCTTCCTTGCTATGTGCATCTGGATTTATCGAAATCGCCACACCTTTCTCTAAAGCGTAAGGAATCCACCTCCAGTCTAGGTCTAAACGATAAGGATTTGCATTCAACTCAATCACAACACCATTGGCAGCACAGGCATCAATTACCTTTTTATGGTTTATTGGATAACCTTCTCTTGAAAGTAAGAGGCGACCAGTCGGATGACCTAAAATAGTCGTATATGGGTTTTCGATGGCTGTGATGAGTCGCTGAGTTGCTTTCTCTTCATCCATTTTGAGATTAGAATGTACAGAAGCAATGATAAAATCAAATTGCTTCAATATCGCTTCTTCATAATCCAAAGAACCATCATATAAAATATCTGATTCAATGCCTTTAAATATTTTGAAAGGACTAAGTTTTTTATTGAGTTCATCAATTTCAGCCATCTGTTGCATCAATCGATCTTCTTTCAAACCATTTGCATAAAAAGCTGCTTTGGAGTGGTCCGTGATACCAATGTATTCATAGCCTAAATCTTTTGCGGCTGTTGCCATTTCTTCCAAGGTGTGCAAGCCATCACTATAGGTAGTGTGTGTATGCAAAACGCCTTTGATGTCCGTTTCTTCAATCAGTTCAGGTAAAGTTCCATTGATGGCAGCATCTAGATAACTAGCATTTTCTCGCAATGTAGGATCGATAAATGGTATGCCTCCTTTTTCGAAAACAGCTTCTTCTGTTTCGATTCCTTTAAAATCTTTTGCTTTAGATTTTTCTAAGAATGCATCTAAAAACACTCGATTCGAAGAATGCTGAAATAGCTTAGAACCAAATTCACTCAGTTTGCAATGATGCACAGTAACAGGAATACTTTCATTTACTTTTATTTGATATTTCGTTCCCTCCTGACTGAGTAGTTCTATATTTTCTGCATCAAATAACTTATCAATTTTTTTATCAAAGGCAATAAGATATTCTACTTCTTCTACGATTGGACATAAACGTCTCATCTCTCCTGTAAGACTTAGCTTTGCATCTGGAAGTGTTTGTTGAAATTGATTCAATAACTCAGCAGTAAATGTTTCGAGGCTTGCAAAATGAAACTTATTTTTCGACTGTAAAAAGTACACCAATTTTTGACGTAAATCTTCTTGTGTTTTTTTACCAAACCCTTTTAATTCTATCAAGCGGTTTTCGTTACAAGCATATAATACTTCTCCGATGGTTTCGGCTCCAAAATTTTTCCAAAGTACTCTTATTTTCTTAGGTCCAAAGCCTTTTATTTGAAGCATCTCTCGGACACCTTCAGGCGTCATTTCTTGATACTTATTGAGCGTTGCCATTTCGCCGTTATCGAGTAATTCTCTAATTTTGCCAGTAATCGCCTTCCCTACTCCTTTGATACCTGTGATTTCGTCGTCGTTCAAACCAAGCAATGGTTTGTCTAGTTTTCGCAATTGGATATAGGCATTTTGGTACGATCTAATCTTAAAGGTATTTTCCTCATGTAGCTCCATTAGCCCAGCTAACTCATTAAATTTTCGAGCAATTTCTTTGTTTGTCATCTCGTATAGTTTATTTTGCTGCAAAAATAGCATTCATTATGGTTCGTTTCTTAACTTTGCGAACCTTTTTTGAAAAGAATATGATGAGACAATATTTATATTTTACTTTATTACTTCTTGCATGCCTATTTTCTTGCAATCTAGAAAAAGATGTTCAAGTTGATCTTCCTGAATATGAAAGTCAACTTGTCGTCGAATGTTATTTAGAAGTTGGTCAACCTTATCGACTGGCGCTCTCTGAAAGTGTCAGTTATTTCGCCGATCCTCAATTGCCTATTATCAATAATGCTACCGTCGTAATTTCGGATGGGCTTCATTCAGATACCTTACTAAATACTTTTGTAATTGATACACTTAGTGAAAAAATATACAATTTCGTACATCCAAGAATTGTAGAAGAAGATTATGATAAAGTTTATACGCTAAGCGTTTCGCTTGATGATGGTCAACAAATAAGTGCTACGACTTCTTTTTTGGAACCTATCTTGATCGATTCGCTTGTGCCTATTTTTAATGAAGATAATTCATTTGCATCGGTGTTTACTTATCTTACCGATCCTCCTAATGAAGATAATTTTTTCCGACGTGTTTTTCATTCAGGTCAAAATATTTATGATGGAATATTGGAACAAGACTTTTCGACAACAGATGCCTTAGTCAATAGTAATGGACAAATTATTTTTGGGTCAGGCTTTTCATTTACAGAAGGAGATACCTTAATATCTACCTTGTTTCATATGGATGAGGACTATTATAATTTCATGGAATCCTATGATGATGCTATTGGCTCCAATGGAAATCCTTTTGCGCAACCTGGAGCAGTTTTGTCAAATATCGAAGGAGGCATTGGAATTTTTACTGCGCATAGTTATGATCGTAAGAGGTTGATTATTGAGTAGCGTTAATTTAAAAAACATATGAAGCAAAAGATTGAAATTATATTTGAAGATAATGACATTGTGGTAGTCGATAAGCCTGCAAATGTCCTGACGATTCCTGATCGGCATAGACCTGATAAAAAAAACGTTTATCATTTTCTAAATAATAAATATGGTAAGGTTTTTATCATTCACCGACTTGATCGAGAGACGAGTGGTATCTTATGTTTTGCCAAAAATGAAATGGCTCATAAACACATGAGTCAGCAATTTGAAAATCGAACAGTCGATAAATATTATTACGCACTTGTCGAAGGTTCTGTCTACCAAAAGGAAGGAGAGATCAATAAACCAATAGCCAAAAGTCAGGCAATTGCGGGCAAAATGGTCATCAATAAACGAGGTAAAGAATCATTGACACTATATAAAGTTTTAGAACACTTTAAAAACTATACTTTAGTAGAGGCAAATATCAAAACGGGTAGAACGCATCAAGTCAGAATCCATTTTGAATCTATTGGACACCCTCTTGCTATCGACCCTATGTATGGGCGAAAGTCTGCATTCTTGTTGTCAGAAATAAAAGGAAAAAAATATAATATTGCAAAGCACGTAGAAGAACGTCCGCTTATGAGTCGTACAACCTTACACGCTAAACGCATTAGCTTTGACCACCCAACGACTCTCGAACGGATGACATTTGAAACAGATTTACCCAAAGATTTTAATGCTATTTTGAAGCAATTGAGAAAGTGGGGAAGTTAGGTATTCGTTAAAATTAAAATGCAAATAAAAATTAAAGGTTCGGCTGCAGCATTTTTATTTTCATTTAAACTTTTATTTTAATTATTCTATGGAAAACGAGCGATTGAAATATTCTATTTTATTCGCCATTTTAGGAGCAGTTTTTTTTATTCCGTTCTTAGGTGGGGTACATCTTTTTGATTGGGATGAAGTAAACTTTGCTGAAGTCAGTCGAGAAATGATTCGGACTGGCGACTACCTTCGTGTCTATATCGACTTCAAACCTTTTTGGGAAAAACCACCATTATTCTTTTGGTTCCAAGCGGCTGCCATGAAGGTTTTTGGTGTGAATGAATTTGCTGCACGTTTCCCTAATGCTATTTGTGGCATCATTACCCTTCTCTTACTTTTTAATATTGGCAAAAAATTATTTTCTACTCGTTTCGGAATCATATGGGCAGGTGTTTACTTTGGTTCGATTTTGCCGCACTTGTACTTTCGATCAGGTATTATTGATCCGTATTTTAATCTTTTTATTTTTTTAGGACTTTATTATTTCGTGCTATCTTATTGGAAAAAAGACAATATAGAAGACATCGAATTAGATAAAAATTATTGGCGGTATGCTTTCCTTGGAGGTCTCTTCATCGGGCTAGCTATTTTGACGAAAGGGCCAGTTGCTTATCTTATTATTTGTCTGACGTTGTTTGTGTATTGGATTTTCCAACGCTTTCGCTTGTATGTTTCTATTCCACAATTTTTATTATTCAGTGTTGCAGCATTGCTTTTTACGATGACATGGTTTGGATTGGAAGTAATAGATTCAGGTTTTTGGTTTGTACAAGAGTTTATCACCTATCAATATCGCTTGTTTAGTACGCCTGATGCTGGTCATAAAGGCTTTTTGGGTTATCATTTTGTAGTCTTATTGGTTGGTTGTTTTCCTGCTTCTATTTTTGCACTTCGATCATTTTTTAATTTACCAGCATCTAGTTTTGCATATCAAAAAGACTTTACACTTTGGATGAAAATCCTATTTTGGGTTGTCCTAGTTTTGTTTTCTATCGTACAATCGAAGATCGTTCATTACTCATCATTGGCATACTATCCACTTACTTTTTTAGCCGCGTTGAGTATTGTTCATTTGCTTGATGCTAAAATCGTATTTTCGACTTGGATGAAGGCAAGTTTAATTTTTGTAGGTGGGCTTTTTGTTTTGGCTCTGATAGCCCTCCCCTTTGTAGGGATGAATATCGATGCCATTATTCCATATATTAATGATCCGTTTGCTGTGGCAAATATGGAAGCGGAAGTGCTTTGGACAGGTTTAGAAATTATTCCTGGTGTATTTTTATTGATGATTTTAATGTTATTTTTCTGGCAGTATAAACAAGCTCAAAAATCTAAAGCATTTCAAACTTTATTTCTAGGTACTGGTTGCTTTGTTTTTCTGACGCTTCTATTTATCATCAATAATATTGAAGCTTATTCACAACGCGCTGCTATAGATTTTTTCAAAAGTAAAGCTGATGAAAAATGTTATATTTTACCACATGGCTACAAAACTTATGGTCATCTTTTTTATGCTGACAAAACACCTGTAGATAATCCTAAAAGCTATAATGGTGATTGGTTATTAGAGGGTGAAGTGGATAGACAGGTCTATGTCATTTGTAAAATCCATCGAGCACACGAATTGGAAAAAGTAAAAACGATTAAAGAAATTGGACGTAAGAATGGCTTTGTTTTTTATAAACGAATGCGGTAGGAAATGAAAGTTAAAATAAAAATGAAAAATAATAGAAATCCGAATTATGAGAGCATCTATTTTTAAAATAAGCATTTCTCTAATAGCGATAGCCTTCACGTTAATATTTTGCATTGTCGTTATTCCTCCATTGATCGAGCAACCAGATATTATTGGCGCTTTTGCTGCTGGTTTTGTCAATCCTTATGCTTCTGGTTATTCTTCAGATGTTATTTGCTGTTGGCTTATCTTACTCATATGGGTGATTTATGAAAATCCAAAAGTAAAACATGGATGGATTTGTGTATTATTGGGAATAGTTCCAGGGGTTGCTGTAGGCTTTGCAGCTTATCTTTTAGTCAGAACAAAGCAGCTTCAACAATCCTCGATTTAAGATTTGAAACACCAATCCGAAAAAAAACTGCATCTATTAAAAGATGAAATCTACCTTACTTCTCCTAATCCTATTTTTTCTTTTTGGATGTAAAGAATCAAAATCTTTACAAGATAATACGCCTAAAAAAAAGCAAAATCGCCAGATGGATGAGCGTTGCAAAAAGGGAGAACAAGAAGCGAAGAACGATTTAGAAAACAATGATTGGGGACTCTACTTTTATGGTCGTACAGGACCAAGATATAATACTTGGTTGCGATTAATACGAAAGGAATATCAGTTGAAAGTTAAAGGTGGTGGCGATATTTCAAGTAAAGAAGGCGATTGTTATAATAAAATAATGATAAAAAAAATTAAAGAAAAATATGGAGCAGATGCCTTCGAAAAAATTACAACTAAAGTGGATAGTCTTTATGCCATTGATCTAGGAGATAGAACGGCTAAATATAAAGGTGGTGAAAAAGCATTGTTGAAATACATTTACTGCAATATTCCTGATGATGTACTCGTCGAAAATAATGAAGCTATTCCAAGAATCATTTTTCAGGTATCCATCGACAAAGATGGGCACGTAATCAACAAAGGAATAATTCGCAAAAATAAATTTGCGGAGACCAATGAGCGTTACACCAAAGTAGCAATCGAAATTATCAATAAGATGCCCAAATGGATTCCTGCAATCGAAAACGAAAAAAATATAGCTGTTCATTCATATTATATACCTTTCAAATTTGAGAAAAAATTGAAAGATAAAAATTGTAGATAGGAATAAATCTTGTAGAAGTTATCGAGCAGGGAGTAGAGAATATGCGAAGCGGAATTTTACAAAAAAACATCATTTCATACTACGAATAATTCCGATTCTCGCCTCCCTACATTCTGTTTCTTTATGTCCGCAATTGGAACCCAATATTCGATATTCCATTATTGAAAACTATCCAACTTTTCTTGAGCCGCTTCCCAATCTTGCATCGCTTGATCTAGTTCTGCTTTCTTGTCATTATATTTTTTCATCGTAGCATCTACAGCATCACTTTCGTAAAAACCTTCAGCCCCCATTTCTTCCTCAATCTTAGCAATCTTTTTTTCGATATCCTCTATTTTTCGTTCAGCATTTTGTACTGCTCGTTCCAGTTTTTTGAGTGCTTTTCGCTCTTCATGCGATAAAGCTTTACTTCCTCCAGCATCTTCTTTTTGTTGCTTTTTATGAACCGTCATCTTTTCGATTTCTCGCATATTATCGACTGCACGTTTCTCTAAAAAAGCATTAACATCTCCGATATGATTATGTAGCTTTTTATCTCTAAATTCGATAGTTCTATTCGTTAATCCTCCTAAGAAATCTCTATCGTGCGAAACAACGATCATCGTTCCGTCATAGTCTTGCAAAGCTTTTTTTAATACATCTTTAGAGATCATGTCTAAGTGATTAGTAGGCTCATCCAGCACTAATAAGTTGAATGGTCTTAGCAATAAACAAGCTAGTGCAAGCCTAGCACGTTCACCACCAGATAAAACCATTACCTTTTTTTCAACATCTTCACCACTAAACATAAAGGCACCTAAAATATTACGCAAACGAGTACGCATTTCAGGAGGAGCTGCAGCTTCCATCGTTTGCAACACCGTAGTATTTCCATTTAAAAATTCGGCTTGATTTTGAGCATAATAACCAATCTGAATATTGTGCCCAGGTTTTAGATCACCTTTGGTTGCTGGAAGCTGATTGACAAGTATTTTGGCTAAAGTCGTTTTCCCTTGTCCGTTTTGTCCTACAAATGCGACACGGTCGCCTCTATCCAATTTTATATCCACATTTTCGAGGACAACTAAATCTCCATATTGCTTTGTTAGTTTTTTGGCTTCAACAGCAATATCACCAGATCGTGGAGCTGGAGGAAATTTGATTTTCATAGCAGCGGTATCTTCACTATCAATCTCGATACGTTCGATTTTATCAAGCTGCTTTTTCATGGACTGAGCCATTTTAGTTTTAGTGGCCTTGGCCATAAACTTATTAATGATTCGTTCTTTGTGAGCTATATCTCTTTGTTGGTTTTTGAACGAAGCTTCCTGCATTTCTCGACGCTCTTTTCTCATCGTTACAAACTTAGAGTAAGAAGCTTTGTATTCAAAAATTTTGCCCAGTTCTATTTCAATAGTTCGCTTCGTTATATTGTCCAAAAATTGTTTGTCGTGCGAAATCACAACGACTGCACCTTCGTAAGTTTTAAGAAATTTTTCTAACCAAATAATTGATTCGATATCTAAGTGATTGGTAGGCTCATCCAGCAATAAAAAATCGGGACGACGAAGAAGCATTTTAGTCAATTCGATTCTCATTTGCCAACCACCACTAAATTCATCCGTCAGACGATTAAGGTCAGAATGTTTGAACCCAAGACCTTTTAATACTTTCTCGGCATCTACCTTCATGCTATTTCCTCCTAAAATCAAAAAACGTTCATTCGCTTCCGTTAATTTAGAAATTAGGCCAGTATAAGAGTCCGTCTCATAATCTGTTCGTTCTTCTAATTCTTTTGTAAGATTTACGATTTCCCTTTCCAATTTCAGAACTTCATCAAAAGCTGTTAATGCCTCATCCATCACTGTTTTACCCTTCGGGATCGTCATTTCTTGATGCAAAAAACCTAGTGTAGAAGTAGTTGGACGAGAAACAGTACCTTTATCAGGAGAAACTTCGTCGGCAATAATCTTCAAAAGAGTAGACTTACCTGCACCGTTGCGCCCCACCAGCCCTACTCTATCTTTTACTCCAATAACGACATTGATGTTATCCATCAAAACCCGATCACCATACTGTACATATATATTTGTAGCTGAAATCATATTTTTATCAATTAGCGTACAAAGGTACTACTTGTATAGATGTTCTACAAGTTGAACGTCATTAAATACAAAGAAGCTTTGCTTGGGACGACCCAAGCAAAGCTTCTTATCTAAAACTTATTCAGAAATAAGTTAGTAATTGTTAACTGATAACTTCCCGGTTTGAGGCTGGTATTTTAGAGTTGCTGACCCGACCGCTAGCAGTTCATTCTATTGAAAATACTCGCAATAGCTAGGCTAATTGCATGTCTACACTCAAAATTCCTTTACCAAAATACGGAACTTATTTTTCGTC
>JAHDIP010000122.1 GCA_020630735.1 Saprospiraceae bacterium
AGCAACGACTAAAGTTTATAAGTAATGGGTGAATAATAAGTTCCCGATTTGGAGATAGAAATTTTGTTACTAATCGAGGCATTTTTTGAAAGGATAGCCTAGCTATCGTTGAAAAAAATAACGAAGAGTAGTAGCAAAAGAGCATAAACGAAATCAGGAAGTTATTTTTTAACCATTACTTAGCTTGGCGCAAAAAATGAAAGAACATCCAGACTTCGAGGAAAAGTTTGAAAGAAACGAAGATGTACAAAATAGAGCGATTGCTTTCAATAGAATATTTGAAGAGGTGATGAATAAACAACGTAGAAATGAATTAGATCTTTATCGCCTACTTTCACAGGATGAAGGATTTAAACTTGCTATGCAAGATACGTTGAAAAGAATGCTTGGAGCTTAGTTAAATATTTTTTGAATATTTTCAGAAGAATGGATAGTGGAATTTCAAAAATCAAATGAGTATTTATAGAAGTTGTTTAAAAATGTGTTTTGGTTTTAAGTACTTGATTTTTAAGACAAAGCTCATTTATTTTCCTATAATAAAAATAGCAGGTCGTTTATGCAAATCAGGAATAGTAGCCTTTTGCCACTCCTTAATGCTTTGAGCTTTGATGTACTCTGTCTCTAAACTAATATCCACAGCGATACAAAACTTCGTTTGAGGGGAAAGATGTTTTAATGCTGTTTCAACTAAATTCCCGTTTCGGTAAGGTGTCTCGATAAAAATTTGCGTTTGTTTGAATCGTGCAGCATTTTGTTCCAAGCGTTTTAAAGCTTTATCCAATTCTCCATTTTTGACAGGCAAATAGCCATTGAAACTAAAGGACTGACCATTCATTCCCGAAGCCATAAGAGCAAGTAATATCGAAGAAGGACCAACTAAAGGGACAACTTCAATACCTCTTCTATGTGCCAACTCAACCACTACAGCCCCTGGGTCGGCTACACCTGGACAACCAGCTTCGGAGAGTAAGCCAATATCTTTTCCTTGATCACAAGCGTCTAAAAAACTTGGAATATCTTCTGGTGCCGTTCGTTTATTGAGTTCAAAAAAGGCTAATTCACTAAAAGGCTTTGTTGGCTTGGTTGTTTTTATGAAGTGCCTTGCGGTTTTGGCTCGTTCTGCAATGAAAATATCAAGTGCATGTAAGCGTTCGATAACGTATGTAGGTATCGTATGAACGGCATTTTCTCCAAGAGGTGTTGGTATGAGGTATAGTTTTCCTTTATTCATTAATTATCGTTGAATGTAGCATGTAAGTGAAAAGCAAAATTATTGATTTATTAATCATTGATTATTAGAAAATTAAACGTCAAAACAGTACTAACTCATTAATGATCAATAATTAATAATGGATAATTATCTTTATTTAAACTTTTATTTTTATAGACAGCGAAGTTACAAAGTATTTAAACAACTTCTAAAAGCTTTTCACTATCTTTGCAGTCCTAATTTCGGAACTATGGACGGATATACGATTAAGTTGGCGCAATTTGAAGGTCCTTTTGATCTCTTATTGTTTTTTATTGAACGGGATGAATTAGACATTCACGATATTGATATTTCAAAAATCACAGAAGATTTTTTGGGATATATTCGTGCAATGGAGTCTTTCAATATAGATGTAGCGAGTGAGTTTATCCTTGTAGCGGCTACCTTAATGCGTATTAAAGCCAAAATGTTATTGCCTCGTAAAGCTATTGATGAAGAAGGTAACGAAATAGATCCTAGAGATGAATTAGTACAACGACTATTGGAATACAAACGCTACAAATCTATATTGGATGATATGCGTTCGATGGAAGAACATAGATCGTTAAAAGAGGGTCGTGGAAATATATCTAAAGAACTTAAGCAATTGTCTACAAAGGCATTAGTCGATGCTGAATTAGAGTCGCTTACGATGTTTAAGTTACTCAAGACCTTTGAAAAGGTAATGGCTCGCTTTGAGGAAAAAGGCAAAAAAGCTGTCCACCGTGTTTATCGTTATCGCCATACCATTTCTGGTCAACGTACTTATATTTATTCTCTCCTAAAAGAAGGCCAACGTACAGACTTCGTAGGTGTTTTCGGTAAGTGCGAAGATCGAATGCACGCTATTGTTACCTTCCTAGCCTTATTAGAAATGCTGAACCGACAAGAGATGAAAGTTACTCAAGGTATCGGGCTCAATAATTTCTGGATAGAACCACTCGATCCATCAGATGTAGTCGCAGAAGATATAGATTGGGAAAGTGAGGAGGAAGAATAAAAATAAAAGTTAAAATAAGAAGTATTTTTTTTGAATTGATTCATTTGTTAATAATCAAATCAATCAATCAATCAATCAGTCAATTCCTAAAAGTAATTTCAATGTCGGCAATACCTTTTGAGCGGCATCAATTTCAATCAGTCTTTCTTGATTATGCGTTTCGTCACGTTGTCCCTGTTTGGCAAGTAGTAGCATCTTTTCTTTTTCGGGAGTAGAGAAATTAGAAAAGGTACGACGAAGTAATGGCAATAATTCTTTCATTGCAGCAAAGGGCAATTCATCTACCCATCGATCCAAAATATTCCATAAAGCGGGATTGTGAATGAGTAATAAACCGCTACCATGCAAAAAACCTTCTAACCAATAAGCCGCTTTAGTAGTATCATTTCCTTTTGACAGGGCATACAACATTTGTGTAGCCGTTTCTTTTTCATCAAAAATAGATTTGTCAAATAACAAACGAGTACAAGCACCACTTAAAATTCCATTGATTTGAAATGATTGGACAATTTGTTCAAGTGTCTTATGCCACTGCAAATTATGCTCCTTGATGTTGAGTTGATTGATTGCTCTATTGACTTGCAAAATATGTTTAAATAATCGTTCAGTTGCAGCTTCGTCGATGGCAATACAAGCATTCGGCAAACCAATACAAATACGAGGAATGATTTGATCAACAACTTGTTCTAAAGCGCCAATATTGAGTTGTCGAGTACTCCCGTATCGAATGGTATTGACTAATGAAGGTAGCGCCTCCATCAAATGTAAAACATCTTTAGTAATAGCAGATAAGTTCTGTAATTGTTCAACTAAGTCTTCAATAGCATCGTCTAATCCTGCATTGAGTGTCTGCTGAACCATTTTGGTGAGGGCAGGCAAGGTGCTGATTTTTTTCATGGATGTTTTTACAAAATTCGTAGCGGCTACTTCGACTGTATTACCCCACATTCCAGCTTCAATAATTTGTATCGCAAAATCAGGCTTCCATTGCATCGCCCAACTTTCGCTAAAACTTCCTTTTCGTTTTTTAGAATCTGCTAATTGTTTTCCCCAAGGTAAACCTAATAAGTTTAAACGATGTAATAACTGACTAGCAGTTAAATTAGATGCAACACGTAAATCTAGTTTTTTTTCCTCAATCAATTCAGTCGTTGCATACTCTTTCGATAAACGTGCAGATTTGATTTGTTTTTCAAGATCTTGTTGTAAAGGAATCATCGGAATATCAGCAGGTACTTTACCCATCACATCACCAATGACTTGCTTGCGTTGTACAATATCCATTTTGCTCTCATAGCCGCTACAAAAAATACTTATAGCTGCTTCAAACAATTCATCTATCCCCGCAATAGGTAAGTTGCGAATAGTAGCTAATGTGTCAGCTAGACGTACTGCCTCTATAACATGAGCAGAAGAAGCATCGATACCTTCTTCTCGAAATAGTCGGGCAACTTTTGTCATCCACAACACGACGGCATCAGCTTGGTCGGTAAACAATAATTGATACCAAGCAGGCGAAAGAATTCCTGCTCCATAACCACTTTGAACAGACAAACGGTCATACGTCCAAGGTACCCAAGTTGCTTTGGTTTTTATTTTTTTAATCCCTTTTAGACTTGCTTTATCTGCACTAGCTTTGTATTGGTCGATGTCTTGTAGGGTAGGAGCATGCCAAGCACCACATACGATAGCTATTTTTTCAAATCCCTTTTTTTGAGCTGCTCGAATACAGGTACGCATATAGGCTTCTCGTTGTAAGCCACGAGTATTTTCTTCTGCCTCGGTATCACTTCGAAGGGCACTCATTAGTTCCGTAACAGCTGGGAAAATGTCGCCATCGCCTTTGTGTTGTTCGAAGGTAACTTCCCACCAACGTTCACTATCGGAATAGCCAGCTAGTTGAGCAATGTATGAAAGTGGATCAAGACGTAGTGCTTTAGCTTTTTCTTGTTTCTTCTTTTTGGCAGCTATTTCCCTTTCAATGGCTGCTAAGTCTTCTTCAGGGACATCTTCCTCATCTTCATCTGAAGGTAAGTTTTCTTCAAAAAGATTCAAGGTTGTTTGTTCGTTCAATGAAAATTGCAAAGACATTGGTAAGTCCATAAACTCAACAGGAATGTCATGCTCTAATCCATAACGCATGGCTTGCCACTCGGGCGAAAAGCTAGCGAATGGAAAATAGGCAGCTTGCTTTAAGTTTTTAGGATTATAAACCAATAAAGCCACAGGAGGAATTAAACCTAAATTCTGGACATGACCAATTAAGTCGTTAGCATCGGGCGGCCCTTCGATTAATAAGATGTCTGGCTCAAAGTTGTGTAATGCTTTGAGCAGACTCTTGCTTGAACCAGGTCCATGATGTCGTATTCCAAATACTTGAAGCATTATTGTAATTCGATTTTTACTTCTGTGATTTTTGTCATTGTCGGACTTACTGTTCTACGTTTATTATGGTAACGTTTGAGGAGTGCCGTAGCCCGATCAAAATCATGTATGGTTTGAACTAAGGTAATATCGTCATGCTCGTCTATATTGAGTTCTTTTTTTTGAAATATTTTTTTGAGTGCAGCAAAATCGTTTCGTACTTCTGAAGTCATTAGGTCAATACCATCTATATAATCAATCGTTACTATTTCATCATTTGAATAAAAATTAGCAAGGTGCATCTCGTTCATTTTGGAAGCAGCTAAGGCTAGTAACTTTTCTTTATCATCTTTACTCAAAACTTCTAGATCTTTTTCAGTCATTTCTGCTTCTTGTAAAGCGCCACCTGATAGATCTACAAATTGATCAAGCGGAATTGCACCACCATAAAAGTCATGAATAAGGATAATGTCTTTTAATAAACTTTCTGCTAAGGCTTCTTCATCGTCTAGTATAGAATCAATATCAGAAGTAATAGCTTTCTTAAATTTCTTATTATATTTTCCTTTTTTAATTAATGGCTTCAATTCTGCAAAAAAGCTTTTGACTCGTTCCAAATCTTCAACATATTCGATCTGCCCTATATCGTTTATTACATAACGAAAATAGTCACCTTCCTTGCTAGGAATATTTTTGTATAAATCACCAAATTGAGCCGTATGCAAAAGATGGAGTAGCATACCTTGCCGTCGGGCTTCTATGATAAAACCCTCATCCGTTTTTTCTACGACAGAAAGTGTCAATGTATACGAACTTTCTTTTGGCTCTTTTTCCGATTCTTTAAATTTAAAGTAGTCGTATTTAGTAACAAGATACGTTAGCTGTTGATCGACTTGCCAAGTAGGTAGAATTGAAAATTGTACTTCTTCTTGCGCCAATAGAAATGAGCAGTTTATAAAAAGTAAAAAAGAAATGAGAATGTATTTTTGCATTACTTCTTTTGGTTTTTAATTAAAACAGTCTAAATCTTCCCCCGGGTCAATCGTATCATCATAGCCGTTGATCATATCATATTGTATCGGATAAGCACAATTGCCTATACTGTCTGGACTAGGAAGATTTAAAGCTTCCTGACAAGGTATACAACATACAGCACCAAAGAACTGTTGTCTAACACTATCTGTCGATGTTACAATTATTTGATAAAGATATTGTGTAGCGATAATGGTATCTGAAACAAGGCCATCAAAACCATTGTCAGCTGTAATCTCTGTAATATTTATTTTGTTGAAAACGATGTTTCCAGTGATTTGATCGGTTACCAAAAAGGTATCGATCCTTGCAATATTATCATCTGCAGAAATTTGGAACACATCATTAAGTCCGTTGCCATCAGGTGTAAAAATAGTAGGAATATAGATATTGCCAGCTCCGACTTCAGCTATAACGGGATTGTTAAAACAACAATTTGCAACCAATACACTAGGGTCGAGGTCTTCAAAATCTTCATCTTGCGACGTCGCTACAAAGGCAATTACTGAAAAGAATAATAGAAGATTAGTAGCAAGTCTTTGAGTCGTAGGATAGTTCAATTTTATCTCGAACTTTTCAATATTATCTAACACTAAAAGTGATAATGGTAGCATCATGAATGCGATCAAATCAGTATAGTCTATGACTCTATTGATACTGAATAACCCGATGGAGTTAAAGTTATCAATGATAAATTGCGAAAAAGGAGATTTCCAAAAGGCAAAGAAAAGTACAGTTGCCACAATAGATTTTCGTGTACTTGTGGAGAACAGAAATTTGATAAACATTGGTAAAATGAATACTCCTGCAAAATCTGATAATTTTCCTGTGTACCAATTGCCAAAAGCCTCTTTTAAAACATGATCGTTAAGAACTAAAACGATTAGTCCGACGATGAAAGCGTAATTCAATAAATTTTTATATCTCATATTTTATTTTTATACACGATGGTGTTAAGACAAAGGTTGGGTTTTGTTTGCCTTATAATAACTCTATTTGACCAAATCAATACAAGCACGGTACAAGTCTTTCCAGTCCTTTCGTTCTTTAACGACTGTTTCTAAATATTCTAACCAAACCGTTTTGTCTTGTACAGGATCTTTTACGATGGCACCAGTAATACCCGCAGCTAGATCATTAGCTTGTAAGGTACCATCTCCAAAATGAGTGGCTAATGCCTGTCCACTATTGATAACGGATATAGCCTCCGCAGTGCTGAGTGTACTACTAGGAGATTTTACTTTTGTACGCCCATCTTCTGTTTTTCCACTACGCAGTTCTCTGAATATCGTTACCAATCGTTGTATTTCTTTTACAGGAGCATTTTCGGCAGGGAGCTCTAATCGTTGACCGATTTTTTCTACTCGTGTTTTAACGATGGTTACTTCTTCTTCAAGTGTAGAAGGAAGTGGTAATACGACAGTGTTAAAACGTCGCTGCAAGGCACTTGACAATTCGTTCACTCCTTTATCTCGATCATTAGCTGTTGCGATGACATTGAAACCTCGTTGCGCTTGAGCTTCCATGCCGAGTTCAGGAATAGGCAACAATTTTTCTGATAAAATGGTAATCAAGGTATCTTGCACATCCGAAGGAATACGAGTTAATTCTTCTACTCTAGCTATTTTTCCATCTTGCATAGCATTCATTATCGGACTAGGAACTAGTGCTTCTTTCGAAGGACCTTTTGACAATAAATGTGCGTAGTTCCAGCCATAACGCATCGCATCTTCGTTCATCCCTGCCGTACCCTGTACAAGCAGTTTCGAATCACCAGAAATAGCCGCAGCTAGATGTTCTGAAACCCATGTTTTAGCCGTTCCAGGAATGCCCATTAAGAGCAAAGCACGGTCAGTAGCTAAGGTTGCTACAGCTACTTCGATTAGTCGTCGATTGCCAAAGTATTTTGGTTCGATTTCGGTGCCATCTGTTAGCGTTCCGCCCATCAGATAAGTAACGACAGCCCAAGGCGAGAGTTGCCAATTACTAGGTCGTTGCTTATCGTCTATTTTTACTAATTTCTTTAGCTCTGCTGCATAAGCTTCTTCGGCATGTGGACGAAGTAACTGTTTTGTCTTTTTCATTCAATTCTATTTTGAACAAAATTAAGGAATATAATTGAATCTGTTTTAAAGCAAATATACAGAAACCGAGTATGATGGGTATAGCATTAAAAAATCCTTTTGCAAAACCAGTTTGCAAAAGGATTTTTATTTAGTCCAAGCACTTACTTATAAAGTACTTTTATCTTTTTAAGCTGCTGCTTTAGCTGCTTGCAATGCTTTTTTTCGGTCATACGATCCTGTACCCAATTGATTGAGCAACGTGAAATGACTTTTTACCGCATCAAAAAAGGTCTCATGTTCGTGATAAGGAATGCCATATTCTTTGGCTGTAGATTTTACAATACTAGAAATATCTTTGTAATGAACATGACAAATATTTGGAAAAAGATGATGCTCAACTTGATAATTCAAACCACCAACAAACCAAGAAAATAAAACACTTTTATGAGCAAAATTAGAAGTTGTACGCATTTGGTGAATTGCCCAATTGTTTTCTAAATTTCCATCTTCATCTGTCTTGAAAAAATCAGTTTCTTCGATAACATGAGCGGGTTGAAAAATAAGTGCCAATACTAAACCACAGATGAAATGCATAATAAAGAATCCTGCCATTACAGATGTCCAAGGTAAGTCGATTAGCATTATAGGTAGTACAATTGTCAGACCAACATACCAAGCTTTATTAAAAATAATATAAACAAATGCTTCTCCAGTTGTAAGCCCCTGCGCTTCTATCAAATTTTGCTTACTGTATTTGTATAACTGTTGAAAATCTTTTAGCAATAACCAATAAACAGTCATTAAGGCATAAAGAATAGGAGCATAATAAGCTTGAAATCTAAAGACTCCTTTACGTTCTTGATCAGGAGAAAAACGCATAATCCCTTTACTAATATCATCGTCGTGTTCATGGACATTGGTAAATGAATGGTGTAATACGTTATGCTGAATTCGCCAATTGGTATGAAAACCGCCAATTAAGTTGATAACATAACTAACAACTTTGTTTACTCTTGGATTGCTAGAATAAGAACCATGATTGGCATCGTGCATTACTGCTAATCCTATACCTGACATTCCAAACCCCATCAATGTCCACATTGCCATTACTCCCCAAAAAGATGCGACAACTCCTGTCAGCATCAAAATAAGCGGAATGGTATAAAGACAAACCATAAATACCGACTTGAATACCATTTCAAAATTGGCGTGCTTCGAAATATTGTTTTCTTGAAAATGTTGGTTTACTCTATTCCGTAGTACTTTGAAAAATTCGGGGCGGTCTTTTCTATTGAATTTTACAGCTTGAATACTCATAAGTAGTGATTTTAGCTTTTAGTCGTTTGGCTAGATAAGTCCGCAAATTACTGCTTTTAATTAGCATTATTTGTAATGTGAGGCATTTTATAGCTCTTAATTTAAAAAAACATTGATTTTGTCGGTTATAGTCTTCAAAGTATCGGTATTAACAGATGTAATTAATATTGATTAAACATTTAAAATATCAAAAATGAAGACTAAAATTCAAAAAACAAACCTTTTTTATGCTCTTATAGCCTGTATTTGCTCTATGCTGTTATCTAGTTGTGTATCCATGTCTAGTATGCAAACGGCACGCACTTTAGGCAAAGGAAATACTGAATTAAGCTTAGGTGGTAGCCGAGTAAGCTACGATTATTTTCCATCTGAAACGGATACTATTAATCGAAAAACCGTGACAGGGGAAATAGATTGGCGATATGGTATTACAGATAAATTAGATATAGGGGTGAAAGCTTCGATTTTAGGCACAGCAGGAGGTTATGCTAAATATCAATTCTTAGGCGATCAAGAGTCAAAGTTTGCCGCAAGTGGTGGTGCAGGTCTCGGATATTTGACTATCGAATCAGGTACAGATGAAAACAAATCTAAAACAACTATAGTCGATTACTATGTGCCATTAAATCTTTCCTATCATCCTAAAGAATGGATCGGAATTTATACCAGTCCAAGATATACACTACGTACTGCAAAAAGTAATGACTCCAAAGCAAGTGCTTCTCATTGGTATGGAACAACTACTGGAATTCGCTTAGGAAAAAAAGTAGCCCCTTTTATAGAATACTCAATTTTTGGTAGCAATGCTTCTAGTAAACCTTTATCCCAAATTACAGGAGGAATTAGCATCGGATTTTAAACAAAAAACATTAATTAATTTTCAATAAAAAACAACATATAATGAATTTACAAAAAGTAATTATCCTATTTTTATGTACCTTCTGTTTTCAAATAGCAGGATTTAGTCAACAATTATCACCAGGTTTTCATATGTTTTCGAAAAAGAAAGTTTCGTACATTACATTGAAAAATGGAAAACAACTAGAAGGTAAAATAAAAGACCTAGATTACAAAAAAGGCTTGATAAAGGCAATCAAAATAAAAGATGCAAAGGGTAAAAAACACGACTTGAAACCTGAAGAAATCAAGGAGATGTATTTACCTACAAGCGGCTTCGAAAAATTTGCAAAGGCACTAGACTTTATGAATGATGCTACTAAATGGGAAAACACCGATTTAGAACAAGATATTATTCAAAAAGGATATGTTTTCTTTGAACAAGCTGAGGTGCAAATCAAGAAAAAGAAAAGAACATTAATGATGCAAATAGTTAATCCTTCTTTTTGTAGCAAAGTAAGAATTTACCACGATCCATTTGCAAAAGAAACGGCATCTTTGGGTGTCGCTGGTATCAAAGTGGCTGGTGGAATTGATAAGTCTTATTATGTGAAAAGAGGAAACGAAACAGCTTATCGCTTAAAGAAAAAAGATTACAAAGAAGGTTTTGAATCGTTCTTTAAAGATTGTTCTAATTTAGTTGATAAGTACGGAAAAGACTTAAAATGGTCTGAATTTGCAACACACGTTTTTGACTATACGAATGACTGCGATTAACAATAACTTATACAAAGTGACATCGTACTTTAGATGTCGCTTTGTATAAACCTACTGGTGTGCAGGTTAAGAATCATCATTTGATAATCCCAAAGCCATATTGGTTTCAGTATAAATGAAAAAAAGAAAGCAGTACCTTTACAGAAAGAATAAACAACATATTACAATGAATCAAACAGCTTTTAATTTCATCGTTTTTTTTTTACTACTCACTTCTTGGACTTTTGCACAAGTAGATAGCTTAGCGCAAACAGAAGCAGACCTCTATGAGTCTATCATGGATGTAAATGTAGATCTAGAAGAAGCAATGGAAATAATGGCAAAAGATTATCCTGAATTATTAAAACCTGTTGTCGAAGCATCAAAAGATTATGACAGAGCGACAAGCGTACAAAATGGAAATGAAACAGGACAATATTATCGAGAATTAGGGCAGCGGTCTTTACAACAAAAAAACTATGAAAAGGCAGTTATTTATCTCAAGAAATCAGTCGAAAAAACAAAGAAAGAATTAGGTGGAATAGAAAAGCATCCCAAATTATCCCGAACGTACAAAGACTTAGGTAATGCCCTTGAAGGGAAAAAAGAAGTAGACGAAGCACTCATTATTTATCAAAGAGGATTGAGTTCTAACGCTACTGATTTCGATGATTCTGATTTATTGGCTAATCCATTAGCTGAAGATATCATTTCGCCTACGCTTGCTATTCCTATTTTTGAAGCCAAAGGAAATTTACTACTTCGATCCAATAAAGATGAAAATAAATTATTAGCAGCCCTTATGGCTTACGAAAGAGCGATTGAATTACTGGATGCCATTTGCAAAAAATACCGTTCGGAATATGCAAAGTTGCAGTTGCGAGATAAGGTGACCAATATGAGTGAAAAGGCAATTGATGCAGCCTTGCAATTGTACAAATTAACCAGAGATAAAAAATATAAAAATAAATTATTCACCATTGCCGAAAAAGGAAAAGGAATGGCTTTGATGAGTGCCGTTTTAGATTCAAAAGCAAATAGCTTAAATTCGATTCCTACAGATATATTGGAACGTCAGCAAGCATTAAAAATCACTTTAGCAAACCTAAAACAACGACTCAAAAAACAACCAACAGATAAAGTAGAAAAACAAATTTTTTCAGCGACACAAGCCCTTTATTTTTTACAAGATTCTCTAAAGATTTATTACCCAGAGCACGAATATGCAAAGCTTGCGACCAACTCATTAGCTACGGATTCTTTACAAGCTTTTTTGAGTGAAAAAAATGCTGCAATAGTCGAATATTTTATCGGTAAAAGTAGTGCCTATGTCTTTGTCATTACGGCAGAAAAGCTGTATATTGAAACACTCGAAGATGTCGATCAAATCGAAGACAGAGTACTCGCACTACGCACTGAAATACAATCACTAAATTTCAAAAAAGATGCAGAACAATCTTTCCGTGAGTTTACACGAAATGCTTCTGTTTTGTATAGTTTAACTTTAGAGTCGCCACTTGAACGTATAGATGATACAATTGATGAATTAATTATTATTCCAGATGGAGCTTTATGGTTAATTCCTTTTGAATTATTGTTGTATGATCAGGCTGCTTCGGCTGCTGTTGATTTTGGTATAGACAATATGTCTTATTTGCTGACCAAATATGCAGTGACTTATGCACATTCGTCGAGTTTGCTTTTGAATGGAAATAAACCTACACAAGCAAGTCTGCCCTTTATAGGTTTTGCACCAGAATTTGGAGGAACAGAAATTGCAGCACGTTCTTGTTTTGATGAGAATGCTTCGATGCCGCAATTGGAATACAATCAAACAGAATTGGATGCGGTGAGCAGTCATTATACGGGTGAAATATTTTTGGGTAACCAAGCGACTTCCAATGCTTTCAAAGCACAAGTGTCAGAAGCTGAACTCATCCATTTGTCTACACATGCTTGTATGAATAAAGACAACCCAATGGATAGTCGAATCTTTTTTGCGAACCAAAATTACGTTACGACAGAAGAAATATACGACCTTAATATCAAAGCGAAAATGGCAGTCTTAAGTGCTTGTCAGACGGGTATTGGAAAAGTATATAATGGAGAAGGAATGATAAGTCTAGCACGAGCATTTGCCTATGCAGGCTGTCCGAGTGTTACGATGAGTTTGTGGTCGGTAGCGGATGCAGCTACAGCAGATATCATGGCTATATATTACGATTATTTGCAAAGTGGTCATTCGAAAAGTAAAGCTTTGCAAGCAGCAAAAATAGATTACATCAAGGCACAGCCAAAGTCAAAACAGCATCCCTATTATTGGGCGGCTTTTGTACATGTTGGCGATTTTTCTTCTTTAGAAAATTCAGGATTTACATTCAATAAATTTTGGTTATTCTCCGTCTTAGGAGTTGGTGTACTGATGATCTTTCTTTTTGGTAGAAAAAAATAGAATTTATAACCAGAAGTTGTTAAAAAAAACTTCAAAAAAAATCAAAAATGAGCAATTATACAAAAGAAGAAGATAACCAGTATGGAGCTTATATGATCACATTTATAGCGATAGCATTGTATACGATGATCGGACCAATTTTTGGCGGAGCAAGTAGTTTTTGGTATTTGTTGATACTACTTATTGCTGGTGTTGCTGGATATTTTGGAGATCGGTCAAACCCTATTCCTAGTATTGTTGGGTGTTTAGCGGTAGTCATTATATTTCCAATAGCTTATGCTTACTATTTTCATGGTAGATCATCTTTTATACAAATAGAATTATTGATACCTGTTTTTATGACCGTTATTCCAGCACTTATTATTCACTATGGCGTTGCATTCCTAGTTTCATTGGTACGAAAATAGTAAGAGTATGTTTTAAAATTTTGCGAACTGCTTTTCAAGGATTTACGGTTCTGAGTAAGGGATACAAATGGATTTTAACGAGCTAAATGAGATTTGTATACTGACCTCAGGTTCTTAAATCCTTGAAAAGTAGGAAGCATAAATCAATTAATAGTCAATTATTTTGATTCTTCTAATTTTCCCAAATCAAATTTTAAAACATACTCTAAAATCTGCAAGAAAAGTAAAGTTCAGACTTACGGGACTTTTTGTCATTCTAATACGTTCTAAAAAAGGACAAAATCCAAATAAATGAGATATTTAACATTCATAGTTACATTGTTTTTAATAACATCAGTTCAGGCACAAGAACGGAAGGTAAAAGCGGAACCAACGATAAAGCCTACGATAATGGTGATTCCTTTTGTAAAGGAAAGTGAACAATTACGAACGGTGTATGAACAAGACGATAAATTACACTTAAGAGTAGCTGTTACGAAAGTGAAAGAAGGCTTTGATAAAAACGAAATTCCTACCGTTGACTTTAGAGCAAAGCTTCGTCAATTATCGAATGATAAATTGATGCAAATAGGAAATCAATCCACAATAAAGCAAGAAGTTATTCAAGTTTCTGGAGCAGATATTTACGTCGAAGTAGAGTCTAGCATTATCCAAGATTTGGCAGGCAATTCTTCAACGGTTACCGTAACAGCTTTTGATGCCTTTTCGGGACAAGTACTCGCAAGTGATGTGGCAACGACGACTAAATTTTATACACACAATTTCGAGAAGCTTACGCAAAAAGCAATAGATAAAATCATGAAGCCATTTATCGGAAATATTCAAGACAAGTTCGATGATTTACTCAAAGAAGGTCGAACGGTAGTAGTAAATATTGGCTTCGACGAAAATGCCGAAATGGATATGGATAGTGAAATGGAAGATGGGCGTTTGTTTTCTGAAGTATTAGAAGAATGGTTTGAGGAAAATGCACATAATGCTTATTTCCATATTCAAGGTGTAACTGCTACGAAAATGATTTTAGACGAAGTGCGTATCCCAATTAAAGATCCCAAAACGGGGCGTAATTATCGAGTAACAAAATACGCCGCAAAAATTCGAAACTTTCTAAAGACACTTGACCTTGATGCTACAAGAGATGTCGTTGGTACTAAAATTTATATCACGATTAATTAAGTCTTTGAAGCGGGAGTAGAGTACAGTGAAGTGGGATTTTTAGTGTTAATTGGAAATTAAAAATGCCATTAAATAATAAAAATAATCTCTTTTCTCGTTTCCCTACTTTCTGTTCCTGTTTTTGAAGTTTTATATTCGTTGTCCATTTAATTAGGTGTTTTTATATTTAATCCTAAACTAAAAATTATGTTTTACCGATATATACTTTTTTGTTTTTTCTTTTGTTTAACCTCACTGCTTGCTGCACAAGAAACAGTTGTACAAGATTTGGATATCAAAATAATGTACCCAACTGTAGATGCTAATATTCCATCTAACTACAAAGCTAAAGTCGAACGAAAAGTAGTGGACATCTTTACTCAAAATGGAGTGGCAAATGCTAAGGGAAGTACCTTCGTAGTCTACCCCGCTTTGAATATAGTAGAGTTCGGAAGAATGGAAGGAATAAAAAATTATGATGTTGTACAATTAGAGTTGAGCTTATTGGTGAAAAACATTTTTTCGAAGCAAGATTTTACCGTTTTTTCTAGGTCAATAAGTGGAACAGGAGAGAGCAAACGTGCAGCGATCAACAAGGCAATTATGGGCATTCGTCCAAGGCAAAAAGTATACAAAGATTTTATTCAAGAAATGCAAGAAAAAGTAACCGCTTATTACGAAGAAGAATGCGATGCCATCAAAGAAGATGCAGAGACAGCATTGGCAAATAAAGAGTATCAAAAAGCGATTGCTTTATTAAATGCGCTTCCTCAGAATTCAACTTGTCGAACAGCAAATAAAGCATTGTTAGAAAATGCTTATCAAGAATACCAAGCCAAAAATTGTCGTAGAGATGTTCAAGAAGCAGACATCGCTATTTTGAATAAAGACTACAAAAAAGCAATTAATATTTTGAGCAGAGTAGATGTCGAATCGCCTTGTGCTGCTGATGCAAAACAGGCTTTGCAAAAAGTAGATAATATCGTAGAAGAACAAACGGCAAAAAAGTTAGCCTTTCTAAACAAAGTCTATAGCGATAACAAGGAATTACAAAAGGCACGAGAACAGTCGATGAAGTCAATAAGCAATACCTATATCGAAGGAATTAGCAAAGACTAAGAATGAAAATGTAAATAAAAATGAAAAGCTCAAATGTAAGATTTTCATTTTCATTTAAACTTTTATTTTAATTGATTAACTAAAACGCATAACCAAAGCCCATTCCCAAAGAATGCAAAACAGATCGGCTATCATTAAAATCACCAATCAAAGGTGTATAACCAATTTTCCATAAAAAACCACCGTAAGGAGGATTTCGTTGGTACATAATAGCAAAGCTTCCATAGATTTTGCCTTCAAAGAAAATTGATTCATCATTTACCGTAATATCGGTTACGTTTTTAAAATCTAGATAAGATATACCGGCACCTAATTCCAAGAAATGTTTGCCCTCTTTTTTACCCAAAAGATAATTGACCAAAACAGGAATAGAAAGGCAAGTACCATCGTTAACACTCATATATCCGATGCCTACACGACCACCAATTCCCCCATTTCTATCCGTAAAACGACTTTCGTAAGTCAGCGCATACGAAAAACTATTGCCCAATACTTCTACATATAAGCCATGCCCCCGACGTTCATAGATGGTTTCTTGTGCTGTAATAGAAGTAAGGCAAAGAATTAATAAGGAGCAAATTAGTAAGATTTTTTTCATGATATGAAGGTAGGGAAAATTTAAAAAATCGCATATTTTTAGGCACATAAAGCAAAAGCAGAACGTTATTTGTGTGGTAAAATGTGTAACTTTGAAAGTTGCTTGAATTAATAACGAAAGATAAAGAATGAAATATTTACATACACTGATTTTATTATTTTTAGTGTACAGTGCAAGGGCCCAATACGACACACTGTATGTAGCAGTATTGCCATTTACCTGTAATTCTGCTAAAAGTACAGCTTATGTACAAGCCGTGGAGAATTTGGTCGAAGAAACTTTTGCTACAGATCATAGAGTGGTGTTACTAGAGCGTAATGCAGTTGATGCGGTAGTACGAGAGCGAGAGTACCAAAAATCAGAAGATTTTATTGATGGTGAAATTGTAGAACAAGGCAAAGCTATCGGAGCCGAATACTTGGTAGAAGGACACTATAATAATAAAGTTGATCATTTGACCTTGAAAGTCTTTAATGCTGGCGATGCTTCCTTAATGGGAACTAGAGTGATTACAAGTAGTAGTAAAGAAAAAGAACCCTCAGGTAAACTATTGAAAGCTTTAACCAAATTAACAAATGCGGTTGATAAACTAAACGGAACAAGTTCGAGTAGTCGCCGAAGGTCACCCAATTCTTATCAAATACAAGAAGGTGTAGAAACACTCATGACAGATTGTTTTTCCGAAGCTTTTATATACGTCATTCGTCCGATGGATGCTTCCAAAAGCAAAGCAAAAGAATTATTAATTGCTGGTGGCACTAAAATGGGACTTAAGAAAAATGCTATTGTCGAAGTGCAAGCAATTGTCCTCGAAGATGTAAATGGAACTCAAGTAGAACGAATGGAGGCAATCGCTTGGGGTCGAATAGACAAAGTAGAAAGCGACGTTTTTTCAGTTTTGAAACTAGAGAAAGGTGCAAAAGAAGTAAAAGTAAGATTGGATAAAGGACAAAAATTAATCTGCAAAAAAGCTAAACGATAAGATAGATTGAGAATGATTATATTAGCTTGATAAATAGAGCTATTAGATGAATGTCATCAACTTAAGAGGTTTGCGAAAGCGTTCGTCTCAAGTTAAAAGTTCGGAGCATTGATTTTGGCTGTTGCCTACGGCGTCCTTCTTTTCCATCGATGAAAAGAAGGCAAAAATCTAGGACAAATAAACTCATTTTATACGCTCTTTAATTCCCCGAATCAAGCCTACGCTTTAGTATTTGTCCAAAGCCCCCCGCTACTTAATTCGCAGTACTATAATGCGATTTGTAGAAATAGGTCTTTGACCTATTTTACTAAGTTGATGGCTTTCATTGATCAAATACACTCGATATTAAAACTATAATTAGAATTTTAAAACAGATGAAAC
>JAHDIP010000123.1 GCA_020630735.1 Saprospiraceae bacterium
GTAGCAAAAGAGCATAAACGAAATCAGGAAGTTATTTTTTAACCATTACTAAGAAGCGATTTCACATGATAAGCGCAACTTAATTTGTTTGTTCTTGATGTCATTTGCCTAAACGGTTATGTTTAGTCGTAAAAATTATGTGGAAATTTGGACACGGAAATTTCCATTATTAATTTCTACTATTTATAAATATTTACTATCTTTACTAGGGTTGAAATACGATTGTATTTAACCTTACAGTGAAGATAAAAAATTACTTGATTTTTTGATACTGTAATACCATGAATATTCCGAAAACCGATTTAACTATACTACGGTATAGTTTGTCCTACATTACTGAATTGCGCCTGCAATTTCCTATAGATAAACACGTGATTTCACACCGATCATCTGACCTTTATGTTGATGCCATGCATTGACCAATTACCTGTATAATTTTGTAAAATTAATTATTTTTTTAACCTTAAAAGGTAAAGAGTTTTGAATAAAAATCTACTACTCAGACCATTTTTACTGGCATTATTTGTTTTGTCTTTTGCAGCGGCTACTAATGCCCAAGACAAGCACTTCTCCCAGTTTAAAAATTCGCCTTTAAATCTTGGTCCTGCTTTGACAGGAGTCTACAAAGGTGACATGCGTTTTATTGGTAACTATCGAAGCCAATGGAATGGAAATTCCAATGGTGATGTTGCTGATTACTTGACGTTTTCTGGTGCTTTTGACATGAATTTTTTTAGCACCAAATTAAAGAATAGCCTCTTTGGAGCTGGAATTGTTTTGAACTACGATAAAGCAGGTTATTCTCATTTAAAAAGTTCTCATTTAGGATTGAATGGGTCTTATACTCATCAATTAAACCAAAAGAATTTTCTTACACTTGGCTTACAAGTTGGCTTCGCTCAACGTCGTTTTAGTATGGATGATTTGAGTTTTGACCAACAGTTTAATGGAGATATTTATGATGCTTCGTTAGCAACTGGCGAAAATTTTGATGAGATGGCTGTTTTCCTTTCAGACTTTTCTATCGGCTTAAATTATCATTGGCAAAAACCGGCTAGTCTCCTAAATCGTAAACGTTCAAAATTAGATATTGGAGCAGCATTGTTCCATGTCAATGAACCTACTCAAAGTTACTACACCGATAGTGATGTAGTCCTTCCTGCTCGATTAAGTATTTACGGAATTGGTACCATTCAATTGACTAAACGACTAGACCTTCTGGCATTGGCAACTGTACAAAAACAAATGCCTCACACAGAGACATTAGTTGGCTTGGCAGGTAAATTTTTTATTGATCAAACGATCACAAAAGAGTTGGCCTTACAGCTAGGGCTTTCGATGCGTCTTGGCGATGCTTGGATTCCAAATATCGAAGTATACTACAAGCAATGGCAAGTTGGATTTAGCTACGATATCAATTTCTCAGATTTTGATACCGCTACTACTGGTTTAGGTGGGCCAGAACTTTCTGTTATCTATGTTATTAGTAAAGTTCAGCCATTAGAGTTGTTTAAAGTTTGTCCAATTTATTAATACAAACTTATCGACCCATTTCAATTATTACTTACTGAATAAAACATTATTCGAGAACCGATTTCTATGCGTATCAAGCCAAAAGCCATACGTTTCTTAAAAACAAAAGTCAAGCTAGATATAATTATGAAAAAAATATTCTTAATCCTATTGGCACTTCCTCTAGCATTGATGCCATTACAGGCACAATCCTACAAAGCTTTTATGAAAGCTGCCAACGAAGCTTTTAATAGTAAAGACTATTATTCTGCGCTTAACTACTATCAAGTTTTATTACAAGCTGATAGCCAGCGTACAGATATTAGATATAAATTTGCAGAATCTGCTCGGCAGTTTGATGCATACAAATTAGCAGAAGAAAATTATGAAAAAGTAGCGACTGCTAATGATAAATCTGCTTTTCCATTAAATGATTATTGGTTAGCATCCGTCAAAAAAAGTTTGGGTAAATATGCTGAAGCTAAAGATATTTACCAGCGTTTTTTGTCAGGATCATCTGACTTCAATGCATCATTTAATGAGACAGCCCAAAAAGAAATTACTAATTGTGATTGGGCTTTAGATCAATTAAATACTCCTGATGAAGGAGTCAATATTGTACGCCTAAAAGAGCAAATAAATTCTGATTTTACAGAATTTGCTCCTTATTTAGTAGGTGACGATTTATATTACTCCACTATGCGTTTCGATCCTGAAGATGACGATCATGACCCACCAAGAAAAGTCGCTAAAGTTTTAAAAAATACGATTACTGCTGAAAACGCTGAATCAGATGAAGTTGACTTAAAAGGGCACGCTGCTAATACCGCTTTCAACAAAGATGGATCTAGAATGTACTTTACCAAGTGCGATTATGTTTCTGATTCTGAATTGCGTTGTGCGATTTATTACAAAAACAAAAAAGGTGATGGCTCATGGAATAATGAAATCAAATTATCCGAGACGGTTAATCTTTCTGGTTATACAGCAACACAGCCAAATATCGCATACGATGCATCAGGGCAAGAGTTGTTATATTTTGTTAGTGATCGTCCTGATGGAAAAGGTAAACTAGACATTTGGTCTACTACTTGTGATGCTGAAGGCAATTTTACAACACCTATAAATGTTGCAGCAGTTAACTCTGAAAACGACGATATCACGCCATTCTATCACAGTTCAACTCAGACACTTTATTTTAGCTCAAATGGCTATCGTAGTTTAGGAGGTTATGACGTTTATAAAAAAGTAATGGATAATACTGGAAGTGCAGTAGAACATTTATCAGCACCTACTAATTCTAGTTATAACGATGTTTACTATTTCTTAAATGAAGCAGGAACGGAAGGTTACTTATCTTCTAATCGTGCAGGTTCACTTTTTATTGAGAGTGAACGAGAAGCTTGTTGTAATGACATTTATAAAGTAATGATTGAATGCGCTAAGATTGATTTAATGGCTTTGGTCTTCGATGCCGAAACGAAAGAATCTTTAGTTGGAGCGAAGGTCGAATTATTAGAAGTATCTAGCGACGGTCAAACGGAAAAGGTAAATACAGAAGGCAATGATTTTGATTTTCCTTTAGACTGTAATAAGGAATACAAAATCTTAGTTTCTAGAGAAGGTTACGAACCTGTAGAGTTACCAATTACTACTATCAACTTTAAAGGTGAACCATCTATAAAAGAGAACATTTATTTAAAGAAGAAAGTTATTGCTGTTGACTTAATAGCGACGACCTTCGAAAATGGTCTTGACTTAACAGGAGCAACGGTCGAATTATTCGAACTAGGTGATAATGGTGCGCTGAAAAGTTTAGACAAAAAGTATAATGTTCAAGGCAATGATTTTGATTTTGATCTTGACCCTAATAAGAAATATAAAATTGTTGTTTCAAAACCTGATTATGATTCAGTTACCGTTGAGTTTAATACATTAGGACTTAAAGAAACGACTACGATCAATAAAGAAATTAATCTTAAGAAATTACCACCCAAAAAGGTATTGGAAATTAGGTTGAGTAAGTATTTGCCTATGCCTTTATATTTTGATAATGATCAACCAGATAGCCGAACGACTAGAACGTATACGACTAAAACCTATGGAGAAACCTACCAATCATACTATGCTCGTAAAGGGGAGTTTGAATCAAAATTAGCAGGTGCAGGTTTTTCTACTGCTCAACAAAATATTGCCAATTTCTTTGAAACGAAAGTACGTCCTGGAAATGAAGGTATTAATGCGTTTACAGAACATCTAATAAAATATTTAGAACAAGGTAATACCGCTGAATTGATGGTTAAAGGCTTTGCAAGTCCTAGAGCCAAAAGTGATTATAATGTAAACTTAACGAAACGTCGTATTTCGAGTGTCCGAAACCATTTTAGAAATTATAGAGGAGGAATTCTTACCAAGTACTTCAACTCAGGTCAACTAAAAGTTACTGAAAAACCATTCGGTGAATCAGCAGCTTCTACAAATGTAAGTGATAGTGATCAAATCAACTCTATCTTTAGTGTAGAGGCATCACTTGAACGAAGAGTTGAAATCATTGAGATCAAATATTAACCATGAATCCTTTTAGCTAATTAAAAAGAAATTTAGCGTAATGAAACGTAATACAACATACCATAATATACTAGCTGAAGTTTTGCAGTGCCGACAGGTAAAACAATTCTTCGGACTTTTCGCTTTACTTGTTGGAATGCTTATTATGCCAACTCAAGTAAAAGCTACTCACATTATTGGTGGTGAAATGACCTATCAATGTTTAGGAAACGACCAATATGAAGTGAGACTAACTGTTTATAGAGATTGCTTTTATGGCGATCCTGCCGCTTGGTTTGACGATCCCGCATCTATTGGTATTTTTGATGCAGGAGGAACATTAGTCAACGAGTCATTGCTCAATCTTCAAGGTATAAACGATACCTTGACAGCAGTGTTTAATGATCCTTGTTTGTTTGTGCCAGATGACGTATGTGTGCATACCACTTACTACACAGATACAATTACTTTAGCTCCTTCACCTGGTGGCTATCAAGTCGTTTACCAGCGTTGTTGTCGAAACGAGACGATAGATAATATCATTGATCCAGTCTCCACTGGTGCAACCTTTTCTATAGATATTTCTGAAACAGCTTTGGAAGAATGTAATAGTTCAGCAATCTTTAATGATTGGCCTCCAATTTTTATTTGTGTAAATGAACCAATTGATTTCGACCACTCTGCTATTGATGTAGATGGCGATTCTTTAGTATATCGTTTGTGTACACCACTAGAAGGGGCTTCCTTATCGGTAGGAAAACCTCAACCGCCTAATCCTCCTCCTTACGATTCTGTACAGTGGAATGCTGCTTCAGGATACGGTTTGGATAATTTACTCGGTTTTGGTGATGCTTTAGAAATCGATTCTGAAACTGGTTTGATTACAGGAGTTCCTGCAGTTATAGGTCAATATGTAGTTGGAATTTGTGTGGAAGAGTATAGAAATGGAGAATTAATTTCTGCTCTTCGTAGAGATTTTCAATATAATGTTGGACAATGTGGAGCGGTAGTTTCTACTGTTGCTGATCCATATGCTCAGTGTGATGATTTTACGATCAACTTTATAAATGGTTCAGATAATGCTACTTCTTATCTTTGGATGTTTAATGATCCAAATAATCCTGGAGCTACATCGACAGAAGAAAACCCGTCGTATACTTATGCCGATCCAGGAGAGTATACAGTAGTGCTAATTGCAGAGCCAGGTTCTGTTTGTGCTGATACCGTTTTTCACGAGTTATTTTTACAATATAATAATTCTTTAACCCCAGCTTTAGATGCTGAAATTTTAAACTGTTTAGATAGTGCCATTATTACAGGTATTGATTTATCAGTAGATACAGCTACCACTATTGCAGAATGGGATTGGGTAATACAAACCGAAGATGGCACCGTCTTAACTTCCGAGGAACAAACACCTACTTTTATTGTAAGTACCGATCAGGTCGTCGATATTCAACTCACTGTTACTTCTGCATCTGGTTGTGTTCAGACGACAGATATTGTAGAGTACGAAATTACACCTGGACCTTTATCTCAGCAATCAGATTCGTTGACTTTGTGTCTTGGGGAATCCACAGAACTTAATCCAAATCCGATAGATGGTTTTACCTATTCTTGGTCTCCGTCAACAGGTTTAGATGATCCAACTTCTCCAAATCCTACAGCAACACCTGAAGTTACGACGACTTATAATGTTATCATTACGAGTAATGGAGCTATTTCATGTGAAGCTGAACGTTCTATTACTGTTGTCGTTGATTCTGAAGAATTAGATTTCAATCCTGCTACAGATGACTGTAATGGTTTAACCTTAAACTTTCAAAATACAAGTACAGGAGCAGCTAATTTTACTTGGGATTTTGGCGATGGTTCCGATCTAGTTAATGAGCCTAATCCAAGTCATACTTTCCCTGCTGCAGGAACCTATACGGTTACTATGGTGAGCTCAGGTGGTAATTGTATCAATGGAACTACGTATACTGAAGAAGTAGAAGTCATCGGAACATCATTTGCTGCTGGATTTGATTGGGGATTTGACGACTGTTCAACCGAAAGTGTTACTATTAATTTTACAAATACTTCTATAGGTAATGGTGATATTGTTGGATGGGTATTTAGCGATGGTACAACTTCTACTGATCCGAATCCAACAATTACACTTACTGAAAGTACTTCACTTGATGTACAATTGACAATAGCTAATCCTTCTTGTACAGATGTATTAAATGAAACGATTGAAGTAAGTTTAATCGAAAACGTAAACATACCAGCTGCCGTTGTTGCTTGTTCAGAATCTGTAGAATTGAATCCTGGAGGAAATACAGACTATACCTATGAATGGTCGCCTGCCACAGGATTGAATGGAGGTGAAAATACTGCAAGCCCAACAGCAACACTTACAGATGAAACAACTTATACCGTTACTATTACGAATAATAACGGGTCAGTGCCTTGTCAATCTGTACAGACAGTTACTGTAACACCGTCTAATTTTGCTGCAAATATTGGCTGGGGATTCGATGAATGTTCTGCTGAAAGTGTAGTCGTTAGTTTTACAGATGCATCTACAGGCGGAGCCGACACTTGGTTGTGGGAGTTTAGTGATGGAACAACATCTACTGATCAAAATCCTACGATTACAGTTACGACTACTGATCCTTTAGAAGTGCAATTAACGGCATCAAATGCGAATTGTTCAGAAGTAACAAGCGAAACGATTCAAATTAGTTTAATCGAAAATGTAAATATACCAGCTGCCGTTGTTGCTTGTTCAGAATCTATAGAATTGAATCCTGGAGGAAATACAGACTATACCTATGAATGGTCGCCTGCCACAGGATTGAATGGAGGTGAAAACACAGCTAGCCCAACAGCAACCCTTACAGATGAAACAACTTATACCGTTACCATTACTAATAGCAATGGGTCAATACCTTGTCAATCTGTTCAGTCAGTGACGGTTACTCCCGCTAATTTTGCTGCAAATATTGCATATGTTTTTGATGGATGTTCTACTGAAAGTGTAGTCGTTAGTTTTACAGATGCTTCTACAGGAAATCCTGATACATGGTTGTGGGAGTTTAGCGATGGAACGACATCGACTGACCAAAACCCAACAATTACATTAACAAGTACAGATGCATTAGAAGTTCAACTTACTGCATCAAATGCAAACTGTTCGGAAACGATAAGCGAAATGATTGATGTAAGTCTTTTAGAAGATGTTGAAATCCCTGAAACGTTAGATGCTTGTGGTGGTTCTGTAGACTTGAACCCGACAGGAAATACTGCTTATGATTATGAATGGTCTCCAAACGACGTATTAAATGGAGGTGGAAATGATGCAAACCCTACGGCTACGATTACCACAGAAACAACGTTTACTGTTACGATAACAAACAATAATGGTGCAGTACCTTGTCAGTCTATTCAATCCGTAACGGTTACACCTGTTGATGGAGTAGAGTTAATCGTATCAGATGATATTACTACTTGTGAACCTGATATGGTGACACTTACTGCAACGAGTTCTGCTTCTGATATTACTTGGGAAGATGAGGCAGGAGTTGTTGTTGGTACAGGAAGCGATTTAGTTGTTGATCCTATGGGGGCAAATGTTTATACTGCTATAGCTGTTGGAGAACTTTGTGAAGCATCCTCTAGTGTTACTGTTAATGGTAATGCTGTTGATGTTACTGTAGATAATGCCTTAGAAGAATTATGCTTAGGTGAAAGTGTTGATTTAGCATTGACGAATAATGATCCTTCTGATGATTTAACGGCTACTTGGTCGCCTGCCTTAGATATAACAGGTGGCGCTTCTACAATTAATCCTACAATAACACCAACTGAAGCTGGTGTGTATTCATACACGGTTGATGTGGAGAATGCACTTGGCTGTACCTTAACTGAAACAGTTGAATTAGTGGTGGTTGATCCCAATGCAACGCTGGCTTTTGATGACCAAAAAGAATGTGATGGTCTTACTGTTACCTTTACAAATAATTCTGTTGGTGGTGCAACCTATCTTTGGGATTTTGGAAATGGTGAAACATCAACAGATGACAACCCTGTTTATGCGTATGATACACCTGGTACTTATATGGTAACCTTATCGGTTAATGCAAATGTATCTTGTGCGCCAGATCCTATTCAGCAAGAAGTAATCGTTGAAGAGGCAACTGTCTCTCCAGGATTCGATTGGGCATATGAAGGTGATTGTACCGATACAGAAATTACCATTAATTTTAATAACCAAACAACTTCCCTTGATCCTGTTGTAGAATGGAATTGGGATTTTGGAAATGGACTTACTTCTACTGATGAAAATCCAACTATCGAAGCTACTAATGGTGATATTTTTGATGCGACCTTAGTTGTTTTAACTGAAGCTGGTTGTACCGTTACCTTATCTCAAAATGTAAATGTAACAGCACTTACTGATATCAATATTAATAGTCCAACAATAGCTTGTCAGGGTGAACCTATTACCTTAAACCCTGGAGGAAACACAGACTATACTTACGATTGGTCTCCTGCTGGTGGATTGAGTGAAACAAATATTGCTAGTCCAGTTGCTGATCCTGATGATGAGACAACTTATACTGTTGTGATTACCAATGCAGATAATACTTGTACGGTTACTCAGGAAGTTACTGTTACACCAACACCAGTTATTGATTTAAATGTGACTGACGATTTTGTAAACTGTGATATCGCTTCTTCTATTACCGCTTCTGGTACAGGACTCAGCTATGAATGGACTGACTCGAATGGAAATGACTTAGGAGATGAAGCGACGATAGAGGTAGATAATATGGGGACTGAAACGTACACAGTGATAGCTACTGACGAAAACGGTTGTAGCGAATCGGCTTCTACTACAGTTGTTGGTTTGTTTATTACTGAAAATATAGAAAATGAAATCTTAGCTTGTCAAGGTGAACCTGTTGAATTAAATCCTGGTGGAGTAGATACGTATACGTATAATTGGGAACCAACAGATGGTCTAGATTTCGGTACAAATGGAGAACACAATCCGATTGCTCAACCTGGTGTTACGACAACTTATAATGTTACCATCACTAATGTTGAAGGCTTAAGCTCTTGTGAATTAACAAAAGAAGTAACAGTGGTATCTACTCCTGAAATTGAGATGACAGCAACTGACGATTTTGTTAATTGCGAAGAGTCAGCTATTTTAGAAGTTTCTAGCGACAGCGATTTAGATTATGAATGGTTTGCAAATGGTATTTCAGCTGGTCAAGGTACAAGCTTCGTTGTCAATAATTTAGGTTCTGTTACTTACACTATAATTGGAACTGATGAATTTGGCTGTACTGAAGAAGAAACAATTACTGTTGTCGGTTTATATATCGACGAAAATATACCAGAAGAAATAACAATCTGTGATGGACAACCTACTGCCTTAAATCCTGGAGGATTAGCTGGATATGATTTTGAATGGTCGCCAGTAATCGGATTAGATTTATCAGACCCTCATAATCCATTAGCGTTCCCTACAGTAACGACAACCTATACTGCGGTAATTACGAATGCACTTGGTAGTGATGTTTGTGAAGTCACTAAAGAAGTAACCGTTATACCTTCTGAAGTTATAGAATTAACAGCTCCTGATGATATTGTAAGTTGTGATTTACCGATAGAGTTAAGCGCAAGTACAAATCTTGATCCAGAAGTAACTTATGAATGGACAAATAATGGAGATGTAATTGGTGATGCTGGAACAATTTCTATTTCGCCTAATGGCTTACAAACTTATACTATTACTGCTACGAATGCAGAAGGATGTACAGCTTCCGAAGACGTAGTTGTCAATGCTAATGGTATCGATTTTAGTACACCAAATGAATTGACTGATTGTCAAAGTGAAGGATTGAACTTAAACCCTGGTGGAAATCCAGACTACACTTATCAGTGGTCAGGTGGTGGATTAGATTCAACCGAACCTGATCCATTTGTTCAACCATCAGATGTAACGACTTATTCGGTTACGATTACGAATACATCAGCAGGTGAATCTTGTGAAACCTTAGCTGATATAACCGTTACTCCAACACCACCTTTCGAAATGAATGCACCTGATGATTTGGTTACTTGTGAAATTGTAACTGTTCTTGAAGCAACAAGTGATACCGATTTAAATTATACTTGGGTTAATGGAGACGGAGAGGTTATTAGTTTAGCTTCGGAAGTAATCATCGACCACATGGGCTTAGATACGATTACTGTTGTTGGAACGGATGATTTTGGTTGTACAGAAACCGAAATAATAATTGTAAATGCTCAAGGTATTGATGTTGCTTTGAGTGGAGGTGGCACTTCTTTTTTCTGTGAAGGAGATACCGAAGGGCAGTTATCTGTTACCAATCTTGATCCTAATGATGACTTAACTTATGATTGGTCTCCTGATGATGACATTATTTCTGGAGATGGAACAAGTGAAATTACTATTGATATTTCTACTCCTGGTACGACAGTATATACTGTCAATTTATCAAATCAATTTAATTGTTCAACTGCGGAAACAATTACTGCTGCGGTTATTGATACTTCAGACCAGTCTGACTTTATTTTTGCATCTCAATGTGAAGGTACCGTAATTAACTTCATCAATGAAAGTATAAATGGTCCTTACTACATTTGGGACTTTGGTGATCCAAGTACAACGAATGATGTTTCTACAGATATTAACCCTTCTTACGAATATCCAGGGCCTGGTACGTACATCGTAACGTTGACATTGCTAGATGCTGTTCCATGTGATATTGCACCAATTGTAAAAGAAGTTACGGTAGGCGATTCTCCAACGTTTGTAGCTGATTTCGGATTCAATTATGAACAATGTGCTGTCGATGAAGTGGTTATTGATTTTGAAGATTTATCGACACACGATTTTGAAGATGTTGTTTCTTGGGAATGGGTGTTTAATAATGGAGAATCTACTTCTTCGAATGAAAACCCTACGATTACAGTTACAGAAAGTCAAACGGTAGATGTTGAATTAACAGTCTTTACTGAGTTAGGTTGTGAGCAAACAATAACAGGTAGTATTGATGTTAGTGTTTTCCAAAGTTCTGATTTACCTCCTGATGCTGTTCAAACTTGTGCTGAAGAAACAGTAGAGTTAAATCCGAATGGTAATGATACGTTCCAATATGAATGGACTCCAGCAACTGGATTAAACAATCCAAATATCATGAATCCAGAAGCAACGGTTGGAGAAACTACTATTTACACCGTTTTAATTACAAACATTAGTGGTGATACTTGCCAAATTATGGAAGAAGTAACAGTTAATGTGGATGCTACTCCAGATTTAGTAGTGTCTGACGATCAAGAATTATGCGAAGAACAAGATGTTGAATTGACAGCTACAACTTCTGCAGGAACGATTGAATGGTATGATACACCTGAATTAGACAATGTTATTGGTACTACTGAAACGATTACAGTTGGTACTGATGGTCGTCCTGATTGGTACTATGTAGCCATTACTGACGATGCGGGTTGTACCAATTTGGATAGTGTTTCTGTAGGTATTTACGATGTAAATGTCGAAGTTGCAGGAGGTGAAATCATAAATCTTTGTATTGGCGATGATGGTGTGATTGAATTGATAAATGGTAACACTGGTGATGAGTTAGATTATGAGTGGACACCAAATGATAGTACAATTGATGATCCTACTAGTCCAACACCAACGGTGTCGCCAAGTGAATCTACTTCTTATACCGCTACAGTAACGAACCAATATGGTTGTACAGCGGAAGCTACTGCGGAAGTAATTGTTACCAACTTGGGAGCTGGTTCTAGCTTTAATATTTCTGCAGATCCAGACACGATTTACGTTGGTCAGTCTACTCAGTTGACAGCAACGGAAGGTTTTGGAAATTACGATTGGTCATCACCTAATACACTCGACCAAAATGGAATTTTCAATCCAGTGGCTAGTCCTGAAGAAACGACGACGTATACTGTTAATGTTGAAGAAAATGGATGTACAGATACGAGAGACTTAACCATTACTGTTCTAGAACCACAATGTGACGAACCATTTATATTCTTCCCTAGAGCTTTTACGCCTAATGGAGATGGCGTCAATGATGTACTTTACTTAAGAGGAAACTATATTGATGTTTCTTACTTCGTAATTTATAATCGTTGGGGTGAGAAAGTGTATGAGTCAAATAGCTTAAGTGAAGGTTGGGACGGAACATTTAAAGGAAAAGAAGTAGCACCTGATGTTTATGGATTTTACCTAAGAGCAACTTGCTTAAACGGACAAGAGTTTTATAAACAAGGAAACGTTACCGTATTAAAGTAATAAGAAATATACTTTTGTATCCCTTTTGTTTCTGATGAAAAAAAGGTTCAAAGCTGTCTCATTGATTGAAATGAGACAGCTTTTTTATTTGTACGAAAAAGTATTTTCTCATCTATTTATTTCAAAAAATAATGGATATTATATAAATAAGAAATCCTAAACTAATAAGACCGCTTAATAATCCTATGATAGAAAATACTCTTCCTTTTCTATTTTCTGAATCTACATGAATTCGTCTTAAGCCTATTAAAGAAAAAACAATTGCGATGAGAGGTAAAAATAGCAAAGAGATGGTTAAAACATTTGCTAAAAAACCAAAGACATTAAGAGCGGGTAATACAAAAAGGATGGCAACTGGTAGTAGTCCAGCGATAAACCCCCAGAATGCAAATTGATCTATTACCCTTTTTTCTCCTTCTGGATTTAGCTTTTTATTTTTTTTATTTAATTTCCTTTTGATAATTTTTAGAGCTATTTTCTCTTTTATAGATAAAGGTTTTTCGGAGGATTTATTGAAGATGTTATTTTTAATAATTGTTTCACTATTCATTTTTTTTTGAAGAACGAAAGCATCTGCGTATTATTCATGAAGATGATAAAGTAATTGTCTTTGTCGATTTACAGCCAGTAAATAAAGGGCACTTATTAATCGTTCCAAAATATCATGCGCCATATATGAAGGATGTTGACGCAGAAACTTTGCAACATATAATGCTAATAGCTGCAAAGATGAATGCTGCTCTGAGGAAATCAAAATATAAATGTGAAGGCGTCAATTTGTTTTTAGCAGATGGCGAAGCTGCTCATCAAGAAGTTTTTCATTTTCACTTGCATGTATACCCTCGATTTATTGGTGACGGATTTGGATTCAAATACGATAAAGCAAAAAATTTTATAGAGTTGGAAAAGGAAAAAATGGATGAGATAGCTGAAGAAATAAAGTCTAAGTTAGTCTAAGGCAAATTAAAGTTAATAGATAGTCATCTTGGATAAATATTTTTCTACTAGACTAGGCAAAAAACACAGATGATGCCTAGCATCAGCGAGTATTTTTAACGACGTAAAGTGGAAAAAGATAACTTCAAGATGGGGAATTTATTATTTTAATTTGCCTAACTCTTGCGCTCATCCATTTATAAAAAAAATTAGTGCTTGATTAGTTTTTTGGTGATGTAACCTTGGTCCGTTTTTAATTGAATATAATAAATTCCAGCTTCTAATCGATCTAACGAATAGTTAACGATATGATTACCTGAGGGCTTTTTTTCTTTATTGATAACCGTACCTAATTTTTTTCCTTGCTGATCGTAAACGTCAATACTAACTTCAGTATTTTCTTGAAGATCAAATTCTATATTCAAATTATATTGAGCAGGATTTGGGTATATGGTAAGACTACCGAATTGTTCATTTACTTTCACGAGTTCAATATTCTTTTTGATGGCTGCATCAGAAAAATTATCACTTACGGCGATATCTTCAATATCTGATTTTTGAGTATTCGTAAAAATGGGTTCATCTATTATACTGATAGAATTTAACGCAGCTACTGCATCTATATCGGCGCCATCATAGTGTTTACCTTCGCATTTGGTATATAAATCTTTTAGTCGAACATAGAAAAAAACTTGACTTTTATCGACATGATTAGCTAGATCAATAGAAGCTGTATGCCCTTCAATTTTTCCAATATCTATCCAGTTTTTACCATCTTCAGAAACGGAAACAAAAGTAGGTTCAATAGCATAACCAATTTCGAAAACGACTAGATCATCGCCCTCTCCATCTACTAAACCATTGTTATTAAATTTTAGAATAATCGTTCCACCACATCCTAATGATAGTACATTTTGATGTGGTTTGCGGTACTTTAAATAATTAGGGGCACCAGTAATATTTCTAAATTTTCTGCGAGGATGATCTGGGTGTAGGGTAGGAGAGCCGCTTTTTAATTTAACGACTTCATCAACAAAGGCAAGTTTACCTGTTTGTATTTCGATGGTTCCACCTTGGTTATCTTTAAAAAGACAGTTGCTGTTTTGAGCTTGGACTAAAGTAGCAACAAACAAGAAGCCTGATAAAAAAGTAATAATAGTCTTCATATATTTTAGTTTAAAACAATAATAATTTGGCTTTATATTCTGGGAAGTATTCTGAAACATAAAAATAAAGGTAATATTTTAAAAATGATGTTATCAAATTCTTAATATTGCATCCACTACTCATAAAGACATCTTAAAAGAATAAATAGTTGCATCAACGGTGTAATAAAAAAATCCAAATCTTATATACATAAGATTTGGATTTTTTTAGGCAAATTAAAGTTAATAGATACTATTACTTTAATTTGCCTTATTTGAACTAAGGAAAATTTACCTATAGGTACTCGGTTTTAGGATCGTCATTTGGCTCGATTGGCAATCCGAGAACCACTTCGGTTTCTGTATGTTACATTTTTATAAACCGAGTTGTGTGTATTTTTTCATTTAGTTGAGTCTTTATAAAATAGATGCCATTTGGTAAATGTTGAATATCAATAGTAGTTTGATTTTCTACAGTATCTTCCCAAACGAGCTTACCATTTAGATCAATCATTTGAACCTGTTGATTTTTATAGCTATTAATGTCTATCGTAATTTTGTCAGTAGTAGGATTGGGATAAACCGAAGTTCTTAATTCAATATCGTCATCAGCAACCAAATCACTATTTTCAATAGTAAATTTATTAGGTGATGTATAATAAAAATTAGGAGACCAATTCGTCCATCCTAAAGCACATTTAGTTTTTATTTTGAACTTGTACTCAGAATTTTGATGAAGCGATAATTGTTTAGAATTGGTATTGCTAATGAATTCGATCCAAGGATTTCCTTCGCTTATTTTTCTATATTTTATTTTATACTTTAAATCATCTATATCGTTTGCCCAATCCATAGTTGTCGTACTCATTATTTTAGTAAAATCAGTAGATTCTGGATAATCGCACGAATCGCTACTCGTTGTAAAATAATAACTTGATGACCAAGTAGTATTAGAATTTGAGCAAAGAGATTTTAGTTGAATTTGATAATCTGTATTAGGCATTAGTTGATTTAGAAAACGAAAGTTCTCTGATCCTTGTGTTGATTTTTCAATCCACAATCCAGTTAAGGTTCGGTATCGTAAACGGTATTTAGTAGCATTTGAAGAAGATGTCCAATTAATTTTTGCAACATTACCGCTTACGATCTCAATAGTATTTATCGCAATCATTTGACATAAACAAGGAGTTGGTGCTTGAAAGGAAGTTCTAAAAGAACAATCAGCATCATTTTCGAAAGCCGCTTCTACCAAGACAGTCAAATTATTAGCACTTAAACTATCTAAAACAATAACTTGTGGACTTTCAGTTGTAGTATAATTTTCACCATTTATAATAAGATCTCCATCTGGATTATCATAATATACAATAATCGTTTGAGTGTAAAGGTTATTTGTGACGTCACACAGACTTTGTTCGCCAATGATAATATCGTTTATTCTACAAGTAATAGTATCTAATTCTTTAGCTTCATAAGCTCCTAAATCAACAATCTCTAACTGAATTCTTGTTGAATCAATTAAGTCTAAGCTTAACGATTCAGCAGTATCGCTATCTTCATCTAAATCGTACCAGTCGAGTGGAAGAGCAGATTTGCTCCCTTTGTTTATTGCTATAGAATTTTCCAATAAGTTAAGGTCAAAATTTACTGTATCTTTAAAATTAGGATATTGATTGAAAATCATAGACGGCGAGTTACAGCTGGTTTGTGCTCCAGGTCCATTTAAAAGTGCATCACAATCTTCTACATCAATAAGTGTGTATTCAAAATATGGTGAAGCATAATTATTTCGGATTGGTCCTTCATAGTTAGAAGTGTTATTCCAAAAAATACTGTTGCTAACGATAGGACTACAATTTCCTGTTTGTCCATCACTAGCATTACTATACATCGCTCCACCTGTATGAGAATGGTTGCCATAGAAAGTACAGTTTGTGATGATCGGGCTACAGATTCCTGTATCTGAAGCTAAACTATAAATAGCTCCGCCACCTGCTGCAGATTCATTATTTAAAAACAAACAATTTGTAATTTGAATATTAGCTTCTGTTTCTTCTAGCTTTGACAACGTATAAATTCCTCCTCCAGCATAGCCAGCATAGTTATCTTGAATAATGCAATTGACAAATACTGAATTACTCTGTCCAGAAATAGCATAATTATAAATACCACCTCCAACACCATTTACGCTATTATTTTCGATAGTACACCTCAGAAATAGAGGGCTACTTTCTCCATACGAACCATCATTAAAAACAGCTCCTGCAGAATCTTCACTAGAGTTATTTCTGAAGATACAGTTGTTATAAGTTGGACTTGCAATGCCACTTGTTCCAAAATTATACATGGCACCACCATTAGCCATCGAATAGTTGTTTTCAAAAATAGTATTTCGGATAGTTGGATTTGAGGTTCCGTTTTGTCCATCATTATACCATCCACCAGCTCTCGAATCACTCATATTGGTTGTACCATTAGCATAACCACCGCTTATCGTAAAACCATCAAAAATGGTTTCATGGTTTGCAGAAAAAGTGGAAACGACGCTATAGGAGTTATCTGTTTGATCAATGATATTATTGATATCACCGCTAAGTATAGTTTTATTTCTTTGCCAATCTCTGTCTTTTGCCAATGCTTCGTTTCCTTTAAAACCTCCAAGGATTCTTACTCCATTCGGTATTATAAAAGAAGCGGCGCGATCGGTGCTATCTGGTGTGTAAATGCCTTCGGCAACCCATATTTCTACGCCATATGTTGCTGTATCTAAGACTCCTTTAAGATTGTTTGTTGCATTGTCCCAACTAGAACCGTCGGACAAACCAGAAGGTGAGGTGTTCACATAAATAATTTGTGCATCGGTCATACACAAACTAGTTATGCTAAACAAAATTAGCATAAATAATTTATTCATAAGTCTTTCTGCTAAGCAGGTTTTTGGTTAAAAATGTAAAATCGGTTTTGCTCGAAATATTACTACCTCGAAGCTGTTTTAATAACATTAAACTTGTCAATAATTTATTATTACTTGACGTATAGAATGTTAATTTGCATAAAATAAATTAAGGGGGAAAATTATAAGATTTGGAGGGAAAGTCTTAGGAGAAATACTAGAGCAATGTACAATAACTTTTGTTCAATAGCAATACTAAGATAAAAGAAAAGGTGATGAAATAGTTGTACAAATTATTAAAAAACAATATGCTAGAGGCTATAAGT
>JAHDIP010000124.1 GCA_020630735.1 Saprospiraceae bacterium
TAGAAAGTAGTTGCATCATTTTCACCAGCTACGTGTGGGAAAGATTGACCATAAGTATCTAATTCTGGGTACCAAGATCTCCAGTCTAATACTTGTATGTTAGAATCGAAAGCAGGACCAAAAGAAGCATCATCATAAACAGCAGCTGTTAATTCACCCACACCGTCGCCATCAAAATCATACAAATCAAAACCATCACCATTACTATACCATCCTTGGATAGTAGAGTAACCTGCACCATATTCTTTTTGGTAACGAGGCATAGTCGTTTTGTCGATAGATCCAGCAGTTAAACCAGTAGAGAATGTAACACCAAGGTTTTTGCTTTTAGAACCTTTCTTAGTTGTAATAAGGATCACACCATTTGCAGCACGAGAACCATAAAGAGCTGTTGCAGCTGCACCTCTAAGTACAGATACAGACTCTACATCTTCAGGGTTGATATCCATTGCAGCATTACCATAATCATATCCACCACGACCAGTTCTTTGGTTTGTCGTATTAGAGATATCATTATTGATCGGCACACCGTTTACAACGAAAAGCGCTTGGTTGTTACCATTGATAGAAGTATAACCTCTAATGATAACGTTTGAAGAACCACCTAAAGTAGTACTACGCTTAACATCAACACCAGCTACCTTACCAGAAAGTGAGTTAACGAAGTTGACATCTTTTACTTTTGTCAATTCCGATCCATCTACTTCTTGGGCTGCATAACCAAGTGATTTCTTTTCCCGCTCAATACCAAGAGCGGTAACGATCGCTGCATCGAGAAGAACACCTTCTGATAGCGAAACATCTAAAACATTTGAAGCTCCAAGAGCTAATTCTTGTGTAGCATAACCAGTATAACTGATAATTACTTTGTCACTACCTTCAGGAACTGAGAGTTCATAAGTTCCGTCAATGTCGGTAACAGTACCAATAGTTGTCCCTAAGACAACGACATTAGCACCGATTAAGGGTTCACCCGCATCATCAGTGATTGTCCCCTTTACTGTCCGCTGAGCCATAGCTGCACTAAATGCGAACAGAACGAGCATAAAAACTAGTGAGAGTTTTTTCATACTAATCCAATTTTAATTTAATTAATTAATTTTATATGTAGACTTTTCACAAAGCCGAAGTTAAACCGATTCAAAACAAGACGATAATACGCCTTGATTAGCCATATCATTATATTAATAATTGATAGTAGCTTTTTATAATACTTCTTAACTGCATACAGTAGAAGTACATAGTAGGATATGATAGCAAGTGTATTTGTTAGATTCTAGATGATCTAACTTTAGGGAATGAATGGGATTATTTTCTTTAAAAGAAGTTGCTGAAAGCTAATTGTTCACACAAAAAACATAGTCTTGTTCAAGGACTTTTGATCTCGATTTCAAAATTAATAAATATTTAAACTAATCCACATCATTTATTATTAATTTTTTCATGTAATGTCTTTCTTATTTCTTTTTTCTACCCTAAATGGGGTATTTTCAGTTCTTTTAAGTACAGCTGTATCGTATTATGCAGCCCAAAATATAGTGCATCGGCAATAATTGCCTGCCCAATGGATACTTCGAGCAAGTTTTCGACATTATCCTTATAGAATCTCAAGTTATCCAAGTTTAAGTCGTGCCCTGCGTTAATACCAATACCTATTTCGTTTGCCAATTTTGCACAACGAGCATGTGGCTCGACTGCTTTCTTGGGGTTTACTAAAAATTCTTTGGCATAATCGCCTGTATAAAACTCAATTCGGTCGGCATTTACCTTTTTTGCACCTTCGATGTGTTTTTCGATAGGATCTACAAAAATAGACACACGAATATCTGCTTTATGAAGTCTTGCTATCACTTCTGTTAAAAACGCTTCATGTGTCACTGTATCCCAGCCCGAATCAGATGTTAATACATCTGGAGCATCTGGTACTAAGGTACACTGATCTGGTTTATTTTTAAGTACTAAAGCCAAAAATCGTTCATTGGGATTACCTTCTATGTTATACTCTGTTTGGACAATTTCTTTTAATAAGGGAACATCACTGTATCGTATATGTCGCTCATCTGGTCGAGGATGTACTGTAATGCCTTGTGCTCCAAAACGTTCGCAATCTTTTGAGACTTGCACCAAATCTGGTAAATTGCCACCTCTAGCATTACGCAGTAAGGCTACTTTATTTACATTCACACTTAAGCGAGTCATAAGTACTCTTTTTATTATGTTAATCTGTACTTTTACACTTCAATAAGCATACTGTACATGAATTTGAATGGCGAAAATAACGATATTTTTTCTAAATCCAACGGATTAGATATACCTCCAATGCTCGTATTATTGTTAATGCTATTAATAATGGCATTTTGCATACTCATTGGTTTTAGTCTTACGGCATTGATGAGTCATTTCAAAGGCCTTGACTATCAAGAAGCTATGCTCAATTTATCTACAAATAATAGTCTAAGTACCCGAAATTTTATTCGCACTAGTTTAGGTATTTCTCATCTTTCGATGTTTGTTTTCCCGTCTATTGGTCTGGCCATTTTTATGTCAAGAAAATATTGGACGCATTATTTGTCTATTCAGAAGTTACCGCATTTGACTAATATTCTCTTGGGCGTCATTCTCATTCTTTCTTCTTTTCCCTTGGCTTATTTTACTTTTTGGGTCAATAAACAAATTCCTTTGCCTGCCTGGGCTATGACGATGGAAGATTCGACTAACAAAATGATCGAAAATATGTTACTTACTGAAGTTCCTTACGAACTTTGGTTCAATTTATTGATAGTTGCGGCGATTCCAGCACTAGGTGAAGAGCTAATATTTAGGGGTATTTTACAAAAAAATTTAGAACGCTTATTCAATAATCCAATAACAGCTATATGGGTAGCCGCACTTTTGTTTAGTGCTTTTCATATGCAATTTCAAGGCTTTTTGCCTCGTTTAGTTTTAGGTGCCTTATTAGGTTACCTTTTTTATTGGACTCGAAATTTATGGGTACCTATCTTTGCACACTTTGCTTACAATGGAAGTCAAATAATTGGGCAGTATTTATTGAAAGCGGATATATCGTCAGTAGATATTGAACAAGCAGATCAATTGCCCATTGGCATTACTATTATTTCCTCTATCTTCGTTCTCTTCATTTGTTTTTTTATCAAACAATATAACCAAAAGCTTCAACCGAATGGTAGGGCTTGAAAATAGAAAATAGAAACTTAATGGATTTCTTAAGTAGTACGTGCCTCATGAATTAGCAAAAGAATTTGAAGAATAAGTAATGGTCGAAAAATAAGTTCCGTATTTTTCGACCATTACTAAAGTAGAAAATAGCGACATAGGACTCTTAATAAACTGTTTTGAATGAAATGGTAAAATGTATCTATAGTCCTTTTTCTACTTGAGTTAAATAATAAAAAATGAAAGGATTAGCACAACGTGGAGGAACTGCTGTCGTCTTTGTAGCTGTAATGCTTGCAGGATTGTATGGTGGAAAATTTGCCTTTATTGCTTTATTTGGACTTGTTACTGCACTATGCCTATGGGAGTATTTTGGTTTGACTATGCCCAAAGAAAACAGTAAAGATACAAGCCGAAAACTTATTGGACTCGTGCTGGGAATGATTCCTTTTGTACTTGCTTCTGCTACTCAATTAGGCTATTTGACATGGACTAATCCATCTATTTTACTGACTGTATTACTTTATTTTTCGGCGATTTTTCTGGTTTTCATATTCGAATTATTCGCAAATTCCAAGTTGCCTTATACTAACTTAGGGCTACTTTTTTTAGGCATAATTTATATTGGAATACCTTTTGCCGCTTTAGATATTATAGCCATACATCAAGGACAATATTTTCCCAATACTGTTTTGGGTTTGTTACTATTGACTTGGGCTAATGACACGGGAGCTTATTTATTGGGTTCTCAAATTGGAAAAACACCGCTGTTTCCACGTATTTCTCCTAAAAAGACTTGGGAAGGTACCCTCAGTGGTGTATTCGTAACATTTCTAGTTGCATGGCTATTAAGCTATTTGTTTAAGGAACAAAGTTTGCTACAATGGGAAGTATTAGCACTAATTGTTGTCGTTTTTGGTTCAATTGGTGATCTAGTAGAATCGATGCTAAAAAGAAGCTTAAATATAAAAGACTCAGGGACATTTTTACCTGGTCATGGAGGCTTTTTAGATCGCTTTGATGCCTTTATCTTTTTAATTCCTTTTGCAGCCGCCTACCTTACTTGGATACGTTAAAGATGGTTCGAAAATATCTAAAAGGGTACAGAAATCGTTAAAATATAACGATTGGTAGAATAAATTACCGTTTTTTTAACCTTTTGTGACAGTTTAATGTTCTATTAACAGTCGTTTTTTTTGTAAATTTGCGCATAACTAATTTATTATGAATTTTATGATACACAAAGAGGGATACAAAATACTTCTTGCAACAGGACTTTTTTTGGCTGCAGTTAATTATGCTGTATTCACTTTTTTTCCTGCTGCATTAATGGTTATTGGTATCATTTCTCTTGTTCTATTTCTTTTAGTGTTGCAATTTTTTCGCAACCCTCCTAGAAAAATCGTTTTTACTGACAATAATGCCGTCTATGCCCCTGCTGATGGAAAAATCGTAGTAATTGAACAAACAGAAGAAGGCGAATATTTTAAAGATAAACGTCTTCAGGTTTCTATTTTTATGAGTCCTACAAATGTACACGTAAATAGAAATCCGATTGGAGGAAAAATTAATTACTTTAAATACCACCCTGGTAAATATCTTGTCGCTTGGCATCCAAAGTCGTCTACTGAAAATGAACGTACTACTGTTGTCATCGATACGGGTGATGAGGAAGTCTTGATTCGCCAAATTGCTGGTTTGATGGCTAAGCGGATTGTAAATTATGTAGATGTGGGCGAGCAAGTAGAACAAGGCGAAGATATGGGCTTTATCAAATTTGGGTCTCGTGTCGATTTGTTTCTACCACTTGATGCTAAACTAGAAATCAAAATGGGCCAAAAAGTAAAAGGTAATCGAACTATTATTGCTAGATTATAATTTCATTTTTTATACCAACAAAAAACGTTCAATTGAATTTTATCAATTGAACGTTTTTTAGTTTAAGGATTCATTTGTGTTATTTTACCTCTCTCCATATTAGCTGCCCTTGTTGATTGATGTAGCCCCATTGACCTCCGTGTTCTACTCTTGCCAAACCATTTTTGAATGGAAATACATCATCAAATTTTGCAGAAATCATTAGTTCTCCTGAAGTGTCGATATAACCCCATCGATCTGCTAATTTTACTTGTGCAAAACCTTCTGAAAATACACCTGCATCTTCGAATCTAGCAGAAATAGCCAGCTCACCTGTTTTATCAATATAACCAAAGGAACCTTCAACTTCAACCAAAGCTAAGCCCTCACCAAAATCACCAGCAAAATCATACTGCGGAGGAACAACTAATGTACCTTTATCATTTACAAAACCATATTTATTGTCTTTAATTACAATAGCCATACCTTCAAAAAAATCACCGATGGCATTATTTCCATTAATGTCAAATTGCGGTTCAATTAATTGTTTTCCTTTTTGGTCAATTAGCCCCCATTTACCATTAAGTTCTATAGCCGCTACCCCATTTTGAAAATGATATGCTTTTTCAAATTGTGGCTCAATGACAAAAGCGCCATTCTTATTGATATAGCCATATGTGCCATCCTTCTTAACAGCCGCCACACCTTCCTTAAAAGCATCTGCTTCTTCAAATTTTGGCGGAATTTTGTAACCACCTGTAGCATCAATATAGCCATATAATGTTGTTGGTTTTACGGCTGCCAAACCTTCACTAAAATCCCCCACATCAACATATTGGATATCCATAGCTAAGCTACCTCGTCGATCTATAAATCCCCACATATTGACCAATTGCACTTTTGCAAATCCCTCTTCAAAATGACCAACATAATTGAATAGCTGTTTCATTAGTAAGCGACCAAGTGCATCTAATGGAACCAATTTGTTATTAAATCGAACTCTTGAAAAGCCGTTGTAAAATTCTTCTGCTTCGTAATATTGGGGTTCAATGACAACCTCACCTTCGCTATTCGCAAAACCAAACTTGCCCTTTTCACGGATGATGAATAAAGGTTCTCTCATATCAAAATTAGTCATTGTTATAGACTCTTTTGTAATCTTACTCTTCGAGGAGTTTTCTAAATTCTTGGAGAATGTCTCTGTCTGCATTATCAGATAAATAGGCAATCTGCCCTTTTTTGTTAATAATATGATAAACTGGCAAAGCTGTAATATTATATATTTTTTTAATATAATTCAAGTCTCCGCCTAATGTATTCGTTCCTACAATTGTATAATTACTCAAGGTTTTATGCCAAGTTTCTTCCTTTTCATCTAAAGAAACATTGAGTAATACTATTCCCATTTTTTCCAAGTCTCTACGCATAGAAGCTGACCGCTTATAACCTATCAAACAGGCACCACACCAACTTGCCCAAAAACTCACATAAACAACTTTTCCCTTATAGGCATCTAATGAAGCTACTTCTCCATTTTCCAATTTAAATTCAAAGTCTGGTGCTGCCGCCCCTTCCATCAGCTCATCAATCTCTCCATATAGTTTTTCTACCAATTGCGTATATTCCGAATACGGATTTTCTTCTCGAAACGTAGCAAACTGTTTTTGGGAAATGATAATTTCCCCTGTTCGTTCATACACTTTAAGCACAAACTCTGTCAACAAATGATAGCGACCTCGACCACTTAGTTTGTCTTCTATCAAATCGTAGATAACATGATAAGCATCTGCACTATTCAAATCTTTTGGCATATAAGTGTAAAAGATATAGGCCTTCAGAAAATTAAGATAGGCAGGATGTGTAACCAATTCATCTGCATTCAACTGTACGTCATCCGAAAGAGGCATCCGCTTTTTTATACTTACCAATTCTTCAGCTGATAAGTTCGTATTGGTAAACAACACATAAGCTAATCTATTCGCTTCTGTTGTATAGCGTACATCGTTCTTTAAGTAATCTAAAATCGACGAGCTAATCGAATTTTTCTCCCCTTCAATATCTAAAAAATGGAGTTGTTCTTTTTTATCCGCTTCTAATATAGCCAAATATTGCTTAGGGGTTCTTGTCTCCACGTTTTTGGCAATATTTTCATTTGCTTCAACAGTCAAGTAAGCCGCTTCAAAACGTAGCTGTTTACTTGGTCGGAACTGCTGATAATAACTGGCTAAAAAATTATTATCTGCTGATTTTTCTCCTTCAAATTGCAAGGTCTTCCAAGGATCATTAGCATCAAACATAATTTTCATTTCTCCCCCTACATTTGTAAAAAAGGGAATTTCGATTGAACCATGTATCAGCTTCAGGATACCTTCTTCTTCGATATCTAACAATAACTCAGATTCATTACCTGCTTGTAAAGCTATTTTGAAATATCGGGGTAAATCGCCAATATTTTGGCCAGCGTATATGAGGTCAACAAATTTTTCGGTAGGATTATCAATCTTTATTTGGTAGTACGTTTCTTTTGAAAATCCCAATATGGCTAGGAAAATAAAGCAAATACTACAGATTATTTTTATAACGAATAATTGTCGTTTTCTCATATTGGGGTCTAAGATAGTGATTTTTGTGGGATGAATGGATAGCTATCGTGTTTTTTGATCATAAGCTCTCTTTCTCTTTTGCCATATAAGAAATAGAAGTAGCTCTATTTTCGTGATTTTTGCCATTTTCGGAGTCTAGTTCTAGCATTTTTATATGGAGAGGCTGTATTGAGTTGGATCATGCGTCCCATTGTATAGTTTTTGTACCATTTTGTTCCGTACAAAACATCGTTCTCCGCTTGTTCTACTACGTGTAGAAGTTTTGAAACTACTTTTTCTAAGTTTTCTAAAAGTTCAGGAAAATTTTCATTTTCGTAGTCTTTATAAAATTGTTGGGCTAGTAAACCAAGTTGATTCCAGTTATAATTATCATCTGGGAAAACGACTTCTTCGTTTTTCTCTATTTTGGCATTCCATTTCAAAACTAGATTGCCCCAACCTATCAGATAAGCAACTAGATTAGCAACACTCATTTGTGTTCCCTTCATATGTCCTTCTAACTCTTGTACATAGCTTAGGTGTACTGGTACAACTTCCAATTCTTTTTGGAGTTTTGCATAAGTATCTTTTATCGCAACTAATAATTCATCTTTATGCTGGGGTATGGGCATTTTTATTTCTTTTAAAAATGAAATAGTACAAAGGCACTATGGCAGCTCCTACAATAATTTTCACAATCGCTCCCTGCCAATACGGATAAAATCCATATTCTAAAGCTTTCGAAAAATCATACATCAATGTCAATTTCACTAGTCCCATTGCGATAATGATTGCGGTACCTATAAACATAGCAAGCAAACTTTTAAGAAAACTTCTCCCCCATCCTATATCACCTAAATAACCGACAATGGATGCTGCGATGACAAAGCCATATAAAAAGCCTGCACTACTTCCTGCCAAAACGTGTAAGCCAGATTCTCCATCTGCAAAAACGGGTAATCCCGCTGCTCCTGCGATGAGGTAAAGTATAGCTGCCCACGATCCCCATTGATTTCCTAAAATGTAGGCTACCAATAAAACTGCAAAGCTTTGTCCTGAAATGGGTATCTCGCCATTATTTATCGGCACGTCGATCGTTACTTGAGCAGATAAGGCGATAAAGGCTACTCCAAGTAAAACGTAAATTATATTTTTCATTGTTGCAAAGATAATTGTTCTTTTGAAATAATTTGAGACCGCTTCGCTGCGAGAGGTGAGACCGTCTAAGCAAGCTTAGACTGCGAAAAGTCAGACCACTTCTAACGTGCATCTGGCTTCTCGCAATTTCAGCAAACTGGAATGGTCTGACTTCTCGCAGTTCCGTAGGAACGGTCTCACCTTTCGCAGTCTAGCGGTCTACCCCTTCTTCTGCAATAAAAAATCAGGACGTAAACGACTAGGATTTTGCCAAGTATTTAATTTTTCTAATAAGTCTTGATCATTTTCTTCGTTGATACGCTGGAGCATTTTTTGCCAATATTTTTCTTTGATCAAATAATATCGTACTGTAAGTCGATGTGTTTCTCCTAATTCTTGATCGGTTAAATAGTGACGGAGTTGAGAGTAGCGTAAACCAGTAGCAATACGCCAAAGTTTGTGTTCATTCATCTGATATTCAGGAAGCCAAGGCATAGCATCTATACCCGTTTGGAAGGTGAAATATTCAGCCAAAGCATTGTGAGCAATTATTAACTGAGTATAATCTTGTGGTAAATGAGTTTGTACTTTTTTCGTTACTTCTTGATAGCGTGCATAGTTTGGATCGTGCAAATCTGACTGGTAAGTTGTATTTGAAAAAATACTGGCGACTAAAAAAGCGACTGCAAAAAAAAGTAACCAAGCTCCACCCTCTTGTGGTTTTGTAGTCGCTAGCCACAGTGGACTTATCAACACAAATACTAGAAAAAAGCGATAACTCATTCCCGTCAACGACCATTCGAAAAAGGGACAAAGTAATATAGCCGAAACAAAAAGTAATGGAAGTAATGAACGTTTTTCTTCTGTAAAAAAAAGATAGAGCCAGCCTACAAAAAAAAGTGCTGTTGTAAAGATGATTTCAAACAACCAAAATGGCGAGATGCGATCTCCATCACCAAAATCTATTACAAAAGTATAAGGCGAAAAATGAAGATGCTCCAACGAAAAAGTTTCTTGTATTCGCTGAACATCTGACAGATTTAATAAGCTAGGAAAAAGTACACTCAACGCCATTACACACAAAGCAAGTGTCCCCACCAAATACCAATGCTTGGCTTCTAATTGCTGAAAAGTTGCATACAAAAAACCTAAAATAAGTGTCAAAGCCATTGTCAAGCGATGTCCAAAAAAATTGAGCGCTAAGAAAAAGATAAAGAGCCATTTGTATTTGCTTTTTAGGCTCGCTAGAAATAAAACAAACAGTACCAATCCTAATAAATTTTTAGGATATTGTGCGGTAAAATAAGTGAGCTGTGGGCTAAAAACACTGTAGGCTCCAAGCAGCAATAAGACCAAAAACGAGCGAGACCAGGTTTTGGCAAAAACACAAAGACTAAAGGTAAAAGCACCTGCTAAAATCGCTGCACTCATTTTGTAAGCAATGACATAATCGCCGACAAAATATTGGACGAATCGCATGAAAGGATAAACGAGTGAAGCATCAGGCGAATGCATTACCCCCTCCTCTATCCACGACTTTAGTTGCACCAGATAAAAGTAAGCATCCCAGCCATTGGCAAACTCGGTTTGAAGCAAAGATTGCAATCGAAGCTTGTAGGATATGACCGATAAAACGATGGCAGCTAAGTAATCGAATAGTGGTATTTTCTCAAAGAAGTTTCGGATAATATACCTACCGGTATTCGGTTTTCGGATCATCATGGGTAGCTAAGGTTTGATTTTCTGTAGTTTTAATCGTTTGGCAATCCGAAAACCATTTTGGTTTCTGTATAGATGTGTTCATTCTTATTTAATGTAAACTTCATCCATTAATTTTTTGCCTGTTATTTTTTGGGCAGTAATGGTTAATTCATCTTTAAATATTCGAGCGACATCGCCTTTCGATTTTCCTTTATAGTATAGTTCTAATTCGCTAAAATTAAGGTATTTGCCAAAGATTTTTATTTTTGCTTTTTTGTTATCTGCTTCTAGTATTTCCCAGTTTCCATCGGCTATTGTTTCGATGCTATCATCAGGTGGTGAGTACTCGTTGGCATACAAAACGAAGGTACCATCGTCTCGCAAAATAATCGATTGATTGGTATAAATATCATCGAGTTCATTCTCGTTATAAATACGTTGATTGAGAATAGGTGCCAGTACAGTATTCTTCGATTGTGTTCGAAGGTCAACAATGTTTTTAGCTGCGGTGTTATTAAAAACGATTGGTTTTTCGTCATCAAAAAACAATAGTTCACTTATTCCTAAATCTTGATAACTATGCCCTTTGTAAATGTCTTTTATTTCTAAGTCAAATGATCTTGAGCTAATGCGATTCCCAAGATCAATTTTTTGTGGAGCTTGTGTATTTCGGAGAGTGTATTTTTTTGTAAAGCCATCTTTTACTTGAAGTTCAAAATCTTTTACTTTTGCATTCGCCTCAAAATGGTTCTCTGAACGTTGGTAACCATTCCAAACTTTAATTCCATTAATGGATAATGATCTATTGCTAGTGAAAGTAATGCGTTCACCAACTCCTGTGCCATCAGCGCCTTCGACCCAAGCTAATTCCTTTCGAGCATCAAATAATTGAGATACATCATAAGCTGTATTAGGTGCTAAAGTCGAACTTGCTGTAATGCGAGCGTCGATTTTTTCAGGCGGTTCTATACGAAGTTCTTCACCGTCTTTACCGAATAATCGAATAGTCTTAATGGCAACTGCATATTGGTCAGGGAATCGAGTAATACTGACAAACTTTTTACCGTCTTTTTGTTCTTCTGTTTTATCTTTATCTGTACGAACTACACGAATATAAATCGACCAAAAAGCATCTTCTAAGTCCATCCGCTCGCCCATACCAGCCGCTGCAACAGGCGCACCATTACCGTACACTGTCACTTGTTTTAAAGTTGCTAAACCAGCCGCATCTACCCCCTCAATTTCAATGCCTGTTAGTTCTGTTTTATTGAGAAAATAAAGCATAATACCTTCGTCAGGTCCTGTACCTCTACTACTTTGCCAATAACTTGATTCTTTTTTATCAAAAAGATTGTATACGCCTTTTGAGGTAGCCGAAGTACTTGCATATAATCCTTGCAAATAAACAATCGGTCGCTTATCTTCGGGCTCTTTAGGCGCCTCTACCTTAGGTTTATCCGTTGGCGGATCTGTTGAATTGTTCGAATTTGAAACGGTATCTTCACAGGCTAAAGATAATAATAGGATAAAAAGAAAAAGATAGTTCCTCATAAGAATCGCTTTTAGGGTTTGTTTTAAATTGTCAGATTACTATGTTTAGAAATTCTTTTAATATTTTTGCAAGATACAAAGAAAACAAATATGCCTATAAAAGATAATTTTCCTGAAGCAGGTTCCAACTATATGGAAGGTCAGTGCGATGGATGGGAATATAAGACTGTTTTTTCAGGATCAAGCTTGAAAGGTAGCTATGATATGCTTCGCCAATTCTTGAAAGAGGAAGGTTATACTGATGTTCCATTACCTGTTAACGATAAGGAACTACTATTGTTTAAAAGTTTGGAGCAAACCCAGCAATTGGTTTTGTACAGAGAAAGTGGCTATGTACACAACCCTATTAAAATTTTATTTCATCCAAGATCTAAAAAAGAAAATACGCTCATTCTTTGTATTTATAATGAGCAAGCACCAAACCATTTGTTGCGGTTTCATGGTGTTTACCAAGAAATTGATTCTAAATGATCATTGAAAAAATATATAAAATTATCTTTAGTAATGGTCAAAAAATAACTTCCTGATTTCGTTTATGCTCTTTTGCTACAATTCATCGTTGAAAATACTCGCCATAGCTAGGCTATGTCTGTATGCTCTTTGCACCTTGTGCAAGCTAGGCTAATGCCTCGTCTTGTAAACAAAATATCTATTTCATAATCGGGAAATTATTCTTTCACCATTACTTAGCAATAAAAACGGATTGTTTATTCTTAGACTCCATTCACTAAAAGATGGTTTTAGCCAATCTATTAAGTGTTGTAAAATTAGTCGTTAAACGACTGTGGACAAATTGATATAAAAGAAAGGGCAAATTGCCCCTTCTTATTAAACTTTATGTCAGTATTTTTCTATGAAATAAAGTCTATTATTTTTCTTTACTTTTGATTGTTATTCGTCAAAATCAATTCCTTTCAAGCCTTTAATTATCTTAGTGGTTGATTCTTTCAAATCATCCATTTCTATGCCTCTACCTGTTACTTGTACAACTACTCGTTCCTTAAAAAGTAATTTCAATTCTCCTCTTTTACGATTGCCATCATACTTTTCATAGGCTTTATGCCCATTGAAAGTAGTTGTTCTTTCGTAGCCATCATCAGACTCTTTATCTACCTCTAGTTGCGACCATGATGCCAATCCAAGTAAAGCACCACCAAAGCCAGCAACATCTGTTATTTCTACTTTAATATTTTTATCACCATCCACATATTTTGATTTTGCTGTAGACACTTTGAAGCCCATTGCTCCTGTTGTTTCTCCCGAATTACTTGTTCGTTCAAGGCCAGCTATATTGTCAGGCATCGCTTTTTTTAATTCTCTAAAGTTAACTGGTTGTACTTTTTCGCCATCTTTTGTTACATTGCCTAAAGATTTGCCTAACTCGCCTAATGCTTTCCCAAGGTCTTCGGCTCCAGCCCCTAAGTTTTTACCAGCCTCTTCCAAGCCTTCTTGTAATTCTTTGGCTGCTTGTTCTTGTTGGGTTTCTGCTGTATCGGCTGCACAGCCCCAAAAAACACAACTCATACTAACAATAAATAACATACTTAAGATTCTCATTTTTATCTTATTTTAGGGGATTAGTTAATCAAATTTTGTTTTGGTGGAGAATACAGGAATCGAACCTGCGACCTTTTGACTGCCAGTCAAACGCTCTAGCCAACTGAGCTAATTCCCCAGAAAAATTATTTCTTCTCGCTCAAGCCATATTTGTCTACGAACGATCGACCTGTAATATGTCGTTTGCAACGGTAGATGACTTTGCAATCTTCTAATTCGGAACATAGTTCATCTGCTTGTCCCCATGCTAAATTGCAGGTTGCTATTTTTTCACCTTTACTGTCGTATATTCCAACAGGTGCATCATAGGCATTGATACTTGCTTTGTAAACTAGTTGATCATTTAGTTGACACTCTACTATTTGTCCTAATTTGAACGACTTATACAACTCTTCTAAAGGTGTTTTTTTATTTGTTTCTGCCGTAGGGCTAAACATAAAAGCGAAGATGAATAGGTATAGTTTTATCATTGGACACGGATTTTTAACGCGGATTATACGGATTGTTTACGGATTTTCACGGATGCTCTTGTTTTTTTGACAAGCAAGCTTGTTTTCTTTTACTTTAACAGATTGAAGCCTGTGATCGTATTTATTATTGACAGGCGAACCTGTTTTTCTTTTTTCTTGTGATGAACTAAACCGTAATCCTTTTTCATAACGTAAATATGAGGCAATTTGCACAAAAATGTCAATAACATTATACAAAATTAAGACGAATGATTCTTTAATACGGATCAACATCGACATTTACTCGAACATTTGAAAAACCTTTTGTCTTTTGCATTTCGTAAATTCCTTCTCGTATAAGTTCTTTTGTTGCTGTAATTAGTTTTGCATTACGTTCTAATTTTATTAAAATATCTAATAAATAGAATCCTCTTACACGTGGGATGCCTGGAACTGCTGGGCCTATCATTCTAGTGCCTAACTTGTCTTTTAACACCTTTGCTAAAACTTTCGTTCCCTCATTGAGTATTTGTGGTTTTTTATGCTTGAGTGTAATTTTGATTAAGCGATAATAAGGTGGATAAATAAACTCTTGACGTTCGTTTACTTCTCTATCGAAAAAAGAAGCATAGTCATTATTCATAACTTCTTTAATAACAGGATGACCGACATTAAATGCTTGAATGATTACTTTGCCGCCTTTTTTCTTCCGCCCTGCTCGACCACTTACTTGCGTGATCACTTGGAAGGCTCTTTCACTTGCTCTAAAATCTGGAAATTGCAATAAATGATCAGCACTCAATACGCCAACAATTCCGACATTATCAAAATCCAATCCTTTAGTTACCATTTGTGTGCCGACTAATATATCAATACGCTTTTCTTCAAAGTTATTAATGATCTTAGCGTGTGCATTTTTACCTTTTACGGTATCAAAATCCATTCTACCTATTTTTGCATTCGGCAAATAGACTTTTAATTCGTCCTCTATTTTTTCAGTTCCAAAACCTTTAAGGGATAAGTTTTTGTCGCCACAAGCGGGGCAGTCGGTTGTGATCTTACTTTGATAGCCGCAATAATGACAGCGCAGATTATCACTAAATTTATGATAAGTTAAACTCACATCACAATGGATGCAACCTGAAGTCCAAGCGCAAGTACCACAACGCAACATTGGTGCATAGCCTCTCCTATTTTGAAAAAGGATGGCTTGTTCTCCACGTTCCAATGCAGCTTTCAGTTCATCTAATAAAACCGATGTAAAATGAGATTGAAGTTTCCGTTTTTTGAATTCATCTTTAGCATCGACCAAGACAACTTCGGGCAATTCTAAACCACCAAAACGTTCGTTCATTTCGACCAATGCGTACTTTCCAGTACGAGTATTGAAATAGGATTCGATAGACGGCGTGGCTGTTCCGAGTATCACTTTTGCTTTGTGAATGTGTGCAAGGTAGATGGCTGCATCACGTGCATTATAGCGGGGTGCAGGTTCTACTTGTTTGAACGAGCTGTCATGTTCTTCATCTACTATAATCAGTTTTAAATTACTGAATGGCAAAAACATGCCTGATCGTGCTCCGAGCAATATGGGTTTTCCTTGTAGTACTGCTTGCCACATTTCTACTCGTTCGTTGTTATTAAACCGAGAATGGTAAACAGCAATTTGGTCACCAAATATTTTTTGGATTCGTTCTACAATTTGCGTGGTAAGTGCTATTTCTGGTAATAGATAAAGTACTTGTTCTCCTCGTGCAACTGCTTCTTTTATCAACTCAACATAAACTCTCGTTTTACCACTGCCTGTTACGCCATGTAAGAGTGCCACATTTTTTTCTTCAAAGGCAGTTTTGATTTCTTGTATGGCTGTTTCTTGCTGTGTTGATAATTCGGAGGAATTAATCAACTCTTCTTCGTAGCCTGCAATACGGCTTACTTCTTTATCATAGATTTCAAAAATTTCTTTATCTGCTATTGCTTTGATAACTGCCGAGCCAACTTGTGCTGCATTATAAACATCTTGCTTTTTGACGATCTCTTGCTGTTTCGACAATTGAATATATGCCAACAAAGCTTCCATTTGTCGAGTAGATCGAGTTAGTTTTTTAAACGCATTTTCTAATTCGCTCGGATTGGACAAATAAGGTTCTCTAAGTCGTACACATTTTACGCTTTTGGGTTTGTATTTTACTTGCAACTCTTCTTTTAAGTAAATGACTTTTCTCTCTAAAAGGGTTTTAATTAAAGGATAGACTGTTTTTTGATTGAGTATCTTTTGTATATCTTCTATGCTCAATTCGTTTTGGATACTCAAGGCTTCTGCGACTAGATATTGCTTGTCATTTAAGTCTGTAAAGTCATCATCAAATAAAGGGCTGAGTACGACTCTCGTTTCGCTGCTTAATTTCAAGCCCGCAGGCAAAGCAGCATTCATTACTTCTCCCATAGTGCAACAATAATACTCAGAAATCCATTTCCATAATTGAAATTGTGTTTCGTTGATTATAGGTTGCTCATCTAAAATAGAAATGATCGGTTTGGGTGTATATTCTTGCGGTGTGTTTTGATGTACCACCATCACCAAACCTGCATAGAGTCTACTTTTCCCAAATTGTACTTCTACTCGTATCCCTGTTTGTACAAGGTCTATCCATTCTTCAGGAACGGAATAGGTATACGGCTTAGGTACAGCTAAGGGCAAAATGACTGTGACGTAGGTGGTATGATCGGTAACTTTATGAAATAATTCTTGACTCAAAAATTAAATTTTATAATGAATGTTGTTTGATGACTGACAAAGGTAAAAAAAAGAATTTTACATTCTTAAAAGAAAATGCTCTGTGCTTGGCGATAGGTATTGGCATGCGCCTCTACTATATGAGCAATGCGCTCTGAATAACCTCCTCCCATACTAACAGCTACAGGGATATTATTGTTTTTACAGCTTTCTAAAACGATGCGATCTCGTTCTTTGCAACCTGCAATACTTACACTTAAACGTCCCAGTTTATCCGTCGCCAAAATATCTACTCCTGAAAGATAAAAAATAAAATCGGGTTCGACTTTATCTAGCAGCATTGGGAGGGTTTCACGAAGTGTTTTGAGGTATAATTCATCTTCTGTTTTGTCAGGTAATCCGATATCTAAATCTGATTTTTCTTTTTTGGTGGGGTAGTTTTTTTCGCCATGCATACTAAAGGTAAATACTCGTTTGTCTTCTTGAAAAATCTGTGCTGTACCATTTCCTTGATGTACATCTAAATCGACTACTAGTATTTGCTTTGCTAAATTATGATTGAGTAAATAATTGGAAGCAATCGCAATATCGTTTAATAAACAAAAGCCTTCTCCCCTATCGGTAAACGAATGGTGGGTGCCTCCTGCTATGTTTAAGGCGACTCCAAATTGCTGTGCAAATAATGCACATTCAATTGTTCCATGCGAAATGTATCGTCCTCGATCTACTAGATTTGCAGAGAGTGGAAAACCTATTTTTCGAACTTCTTTTTTGCTTAGATTTAAAGTTTTGAGTTTATTCCAGTAAATAGCATCGTGTGTTGATAAGATGATTTCTTCTGTTGCTGCTTTAGGTTGAAAAAGATTGGCTTCTGTGATCGTACCTTCGTACAATAATTGCTCTGGCAATAACTCATACTTTACCATTGGGAAACGATGTCCTT
>JAHDIP010000125.1 GCA_020630735.1 Saprospiraceae bacterium
TAAAAGTAAGAACAATCCAAATAAGAAGGACAAAATCGAATCAAGCAGAATAAATGTTTGATTCGATTTTTTTTTGTAAAAAAGAATACTATTAATCTAAATACTTATATTTATCCCATCTCTAAAAAAAACGAATAACATGACAGCTAAATTTATCACTAGTATTTTTTGTATTCTATTTTTATTGAGTACAGGATTATTTGCGCAAGACACCATTGTTGTACAAACTTTTACCTTAGACACTGACGATAGAGTAGGCGTGTTTGACTTTCCAGATGACCCGACTGAAAATTACGAGAAAATTTTGATGCTCTATCAAATGCGTTGTCATGACAATCAGGTAGGAAATGGAAACGTAGGTTGTAGAGAGTGGGATTATAGTTGTAATACCTTTATTACGGATTCTACACGTGTCGATTCTAATAAAGCAACTCATCCAACACATATCATAAGTAATTTTAGTGAGGAAGTTTTTGAATACACCACTCAGCCAACCTATACCTATTATCAGTACGAGCAAATAGAGGTAAACTACTTGGAAACTAATTCCGAAACTATTGCCTCCGTAGGAGATGGTATAGTAGATGTTGAGCTGGCTGGAAACTCTGCTCGTTCCAAAATGCAATTATTATATACAGCTAGTGAGTTGACAGCTTCGGGCTTGTCAGCAGGAGCAATTACAGGTATGCAATTAGATGTAGCTGATATAGGTGACGAATTGAGTTTTCTTCGGATACGATTAAAGCCAACTGCAAAAACAGCCTTAGTAGATTCTGATCCTGATTTAGATGGATTTACAGAAGTCTATTTTTTAAATACACAGTTTTCGAATACAGGAAATCATTCCTTTAATTTTTATAATAATTTTGACTGGGATGGTAGTTCTAATGTTATAGTAGAGCTTAGTTATACCAATACTAGTCCTACAACGGCTTCAACTATAAAGGGACACGATAGCGGTTTTGATGCTACGATTTCAAGTAAGACAGATTACAGTCTCAGCTTTTACGGAGCAGGAGCAATACCTATTGATGGTGCTGCACTATCAGGTATAAGCGATCAAATTACAGTATCGCTTTGGGCTAATGGCGCTGCGGATGTGCTACCTACCAATACAACTATTTTTGAAGGTATAGATGATGATAACCTACGTCAAGCAAATGTGCATTTGCCTTGGAGCAACGGACAGGTTTATTGGGATTGTGGAAATGATGGTGGTGGTTACGATAGAATTAACCTTACTGCCGATCCTTCGGCTTGGGAAGGCCAATGGAATCATTGGGCATTTACAAAAAATGCTACTTCAGGCGAAATGAAAATTTTTCTCAATGGAGAATTATTTCATTCTGGAACTGGCAAAACTAAACTAATAGATATTACGGCATTAAATTTTGCTAGTTCAAGTGTCTTAACGAATAATTATTATGGCATGATCGACGAGCTTCAGATTTGGAATGTTGAATTAGAGCAAGCGACGATTCAAAATTGGATGAGAAAATCAATTGATAATTCACATCCAAACTATGCCAACTTACTTTCTTACTTGCCACTCAATGAAGGAACAGGAAATAACCTGACAGATGCTTCTGGCAATATGTCAAATACTACAGCATCTGGTGCACCCAATTGGTCGAGTTTGAGAGGGAAAGATTTATACAAAGATTTTGAAACTTCTACGCTTCGTCCGAATATAGATTTTGTGCAAGGCGATTATTTAGCAGAAGCATTAATTTTTATTGTACAAGATTCTGTGTTGAACAACCAACAACAAATCGTTGAGTATGGTGTAAATGGTACCGATCTTGTAGAGCTACAAACCTCTTATGTTTATCAAGCAACACCTGCTAATGTCTATGATGAAAATGGAACTATTCTTTCTTCAATAGATGTTACTGCTGAAAACGCTATCGAAATTGGAAGCTTGACTTATTACGATAAATTTCCTTCAAAATATGAAATACTATCGTTAGTAACGCCTTACGGAAATGGACTTAGTCTTGGTGCAGATGGCAAGACCTTTACTTTTGATGTGACGGACTACGGACCAATTTTGAAAGGTTCTAAAAGAATGTCAATTGAAATGGGTGGAGAAAATCAAGAAGAACTTGACATTAAATTTTTGTTTATAAAAGGGACACCTACTAGACCTGTTTTAGATGTTCAAAACATTTGGGCATTTAGAAGAGGTTGGTTTGATGCAATCCAAAGCGATGGCGTTTTTGAACCAAGAAGTCTTTCTTTAGATGCTAATGCAGATCATTACGAAATAAGAGCAAGCATTACAGGGCATGGGCAAAATGGTGAATTCGTTCAACGAAGCCATTATGTAAATCTAAATGGTGGTGCGAATGAATTTGAATTTCCTGTTTGGAAAGAATGTGGCGACATCCCTATTTATCCTCAAGGTGGAACGTGGCTATTTGATCGTGCAGGATGGTGCCCTGGTGACCCTACACAAGTACATCGCTTAGACATAACACCTCATGTAACACTTGGAGGAACAGTTGAAATTGATTACGGTGTATTAGGTGGTCCGATGTCAGAGGCAAATTATTTAGTTTCGCAACAGTTGGTTACTTATGGTGCGCCTAATTTTGCGACAGATGCAGCAATAGTAGATGTCATTCGTCCAAGTAATAAAGTGGAACACCAACGGTTTAATCCTGCTTGTAATACGCCAAGAATTATGATCCAAAATAATGGAACAACACCGCTAACGAGTTTGGATATTACCTATAGTGTATTAGGTGGTTCGCCTTTAACTCATAATTGGTCAGGCTCTCTTGAATTTTTGGAAAGTGTCGAAGTAGAACTTCCTGTTGAAGATATAACTTTCTGGGGAACTCTTGATGAACCTGGTGTTTTTGAAGTATCAATTGCTAATCCAAATGGAAGCACAGATGGCTATCTTCCTAATAATACCATGCGGTCTAATTTTGAAGAATTCAAGATTTTTGAAGGTACTATCTTTTTGAGGTATAAAACGAATAATCGCCCACAAGAAAATCATATGTATATTACAGATGCAGCGGGTGATGTTGTTTTGGAACGAACCAATATGGCAATTAATACGATTTATGAAGATGATATTGATTTACCTAGTGGATGTTATACCTTACATTTTGATGATACAGGTGATGACGGATTGTACTATTGGTATTATGCAGCGACGAATCAAAATGTCGGAACAGGTTATCTCAAAATCCGTCGATTTATAAATGAAAATTTAGACATTCCTGCTCAAGACTTTGAACCTGAATTTGGTAGTTTTGTTCACTTTGATTTTTATCTACCTGAACCAGTTTCCACTGAAGAAAAAATAGAAGATGCAACACTCATCAGTCTTTATCCTAATCCTAGTGATGGATTGGTCAATCTTGATTTACTCGGTTTTGAAAATAAGGATATTCGAATAAATGTTGTAGATGCTGCGGGCAAAAATGTCAAAACAATTGAGATAGCAAATAATACAAATCCTACATTCAAACAACAAATTGATCTTAGCGAATACCCAAATGGGATTTACATGATCAGTATATTTGATGGCGAAAAGTATAGTTATAAAAAATGGATCAAATCTACTGAATAAATTAGTAGAAGAGATATATGAAACGGCATGGCTGGAAGTGAAAATTTAGTCATGCCGTTTTATTTAAAACTACATTTGCAATACTAGAAACTTCTTCTAATAAGTCTATAAAGATTTCAACAGTCGTAAACGGATTCATTAGCGTTGTACGTAGATATACTTTTCCATCCAATGAAGTTTGAACAATATAAAAGGCTTCTTTTTCAATTAATGTCTTTCGAATGTTAGCATTAAGCTGATTCGTTTTTTCTTCATTAAGGTTTGTTGCACGAAAACGAAAACACAAAATATTGGCATCAGGTTCTATTGCCAATTCAAATTGAGCATGGTCTTTTAAGGTTTGGGCACATTGTTTGGCAAGATCATAAATAGTATCTATATAAATTCCAAAAATTGCTTCACCATGTATTTGCAAAATGGTATACAACTTAAAACCCATCAAAGATTTTGTACACTCAAAAGTACGTTTTGCCAGATTATACCATTCCATTTCGCCTGCCTTTTCCCAAAGGTATGCTGCTTTTTGACTAAAGGTCTGATAGGCTTTTTTTTCGTTTTTAAATAAAAGTAGGGTAGATAAAGTCGGTACCATCATCGTTTTATGACAATCGATCACCACCGAATCAGCTGCTTCAATTCCTTTTAAAAGATATTTGTATTTGTCCGAAAAGATAGCCGCCCCACCATGCGCTCCATCTACATGAAACCACAAGTTATGTTTTTTACAAAAAACACCAATCGCTTCCAAATTATCATAACTGCCAGTGGAAGTTGAGCAAGCATTGCCGACTACACCAAGTACCGTTTTTCCCTCTTGTTTCGCCTTTTCAAATGCATCTTCAAGCAAATCGGTACGCATTCGAAACTGTTTATCCGAAGGAATCGACACAATACCTGCTTCGCCCCAACCCATAATGCGCAAGGCACGTTCCACACAATAATGGGATTCGCAGCAGACCATTACAGCAAATTGCTGCCCTAGCATTCCTTCTTTCCAAACACTCGTTTTGGAGCCTCTAGCAGCGAGTAAGGCTGTGAGGTTAGCAAGAGTTCCACCTGAGGTGAAGAAGCCATCTGCGTTGCTACCAAATCCTATTTTTTGAGCAAAGAGTTTTGCCAGAACTTTTTCAATTGCCGTTCCAGCTACTCCCATTTCATAAACGCCCATGCCACTATTCAGAACAGATGAAAAGAATCCTGCCAAACCAGTTACGGGCAAAGGCACTGATATCTGATGCCCCATGTATTGTGGATGATGGAGATGTATAGACTGTTTTAAAACCTCCTCAAAAAGTGGAATTGGATTTTGGTTTTCTAATTGGTAAGCTGACCAAAATTGGAAAGCATCTTCTGGTTGTTGAGAAGGGTAAGTAGCTAAATTTTTATTGCCACTCAATGCTTGTGTTAAATAATCGGCGAGCAAGTCCACCAATTCATGACCCGATTTACGAAAGGCATTTGGATCATAAGCCTCTTGCAATTGTTTGTTCATTATGGCTAGATTTTAGGATGAAAAGTAAATATTTCATGTGCTTATCATTCTATACCTACCGGTATTCGGTTTAAGGATCATCGTTAGTAGCTATCGTTTAATTTTCAGGTACTTTAAACGTTTGACAATCCGAAAACCACTTTGGTTTCAGTATAATTAGGAGTTGATTCATTAGATAAAGCATGAAAACGTGTAGGTGGGAAGGTTTGGAAAGATACTAAAGCGCAGCCTTGATTCAAGGAATCAGAGAGCGTAGAGTTTATCTTTTCTAGCGTTTTTTCTTCCTTTTTTTGGCAATGTAAAAAAGGAAAGCCCAGCCGGCTCGAGGCGGATATTAAGAGCTGTTTTAGTCCTGTAAGAATACAGGAAAGCCGAGAGTAGAAAAGAACTATATCCGATCGGATATAAATCCATCTATATGCAAAAATTAAACCTCCATCGTCTCCAACTTCCCTTCAATCTCTCCCAAGCGAGTAATAATCGACTGATGTTTTTGCCCCAGTTCTCTAATTTGTTTTTCCTCCATCTCTAACAAATCATCGAACTCTTGAAAGTTGCCATCAATTTTTTCTTTGATGTTATTTACATAATTCTTCAACTTCGAACTCACCTCTTCTTCCAGTTGCAAACGTCCCTTTGCGATCTCGGCATGAAAGCCATCCACAATTTTTCGACGCTGACGCCCAACCGAAACACCAGCAAACAAAAATCCAATGGTCGTCAAAATACCGCCTGTAATATCGAAGACCATACCATTGGTCACTGTGGCCAGAATAACACCAACCACGGCGATACCACTACCCGTTGCTAGATTAGGCGATAAGGTGTTTTTATCAGGAAACAATTCATCATCCGTGAAGTTTTCAGAACGCTTCATGAATTTAGAAAAGGCTTCTTGCAAATCTTTCAATACATTGCTTCGACGCTCTGCGATATCCGAAAATATATCGTGGTTATTTTTCAAAATAGTCGAACTACTTTTTATTTTCAAGTCGATCATTTTTGCCATTTGCTGAATGCTATCAGCAATGTCAACGACACCATCATTAAGTTTATCTTTTAGTTCGGCATTAAGTTCTGTTTCCAAATTTTTAGCCAAACCTTCGAGCCAATCTTTCGCCGATTCTTTTTTGCCAAAAATAGAGGTTACCTGCCTTCTCACCAGAGAGAAAAAGCCCAAACCATTTTTTAGTTCTTCTTCTTTTTTATAGGTTGTTCGATCGTAAGCCGTCAGTAAATTTTCGACTAAAACATCAACCTGAGTATTCGATTTTTTTTCTTGTCCATCAAGCGTTGCTCGAATATCATTTCTAAACTCCACATCAGCATCCCATTGTTCCTTTCGAAGTTTTAGACCTTTGAAAATACGTTCGTTAATATTTTTAGAGGTATCAATATTATTTTGCAACTTCAGTTTTGGTGCTTTACCTCCTGTGATATTATCAGAGATATATTTTTTGATATGTTGAAAACCACTTTCCTCTTTCCGACCTTCGAGTTCATCTTTGGCAGAAACAGCAAAAACATTTGGTGACGAAATACCTTTTTTGATTGCATGCTCTTTTACACCATTAATGTTGATATTCAAATCATCAATAGGCATCAAGTCTTTTTGTTGTAACACAAAAATCACTTTCTTACGCCAGTCTTCATGTATATAATTGAAAAAGTCCCAAGCAGATTGGCGGTAAGGATTTTTAGACTCAAATACGAAAACGATCAAATCAGAAGCAGGGATGAAACTCTCAGTAATTTCTTGATGATGCTCTGCAATCGTATTGGTTCCTGGAGTATCGACAATCGCAATTTCTTTCAAAATTTCGACAGGTTGTAATATCTTTTTGAGGTAGGGATTAATGACAACTACCTCTTCTTTTTCACCATAAATAATTTGCTGAATCGTATCCGTCATAGGGGAGGGGGCAACTTTACAAATCTCCTTTCCAGTATCGAGCAAGGCATTGATAAAACTACTCTTACCCGCTTTCACTTCTCCAACGATCACAAACATAAAAGGCTCTTGAATTCGGTTACGCAATTCACTTACTGTTTTCGCCAGTTCATGGTGACCAATTCCTGTAGTCAAGTCATGTAGATCTTTTACGATTTCATCAATTTGACTTCTATAAGCCTTTAAATTCTGATTAAATATACTACTCATTGTTATTGTTTAATGCTTTCTATACTGAGACTAAAGTGATTTTCGAATTGCCAAAAGTTCAAAGCTACTGAAAATCAGACATAGCTACTAACAACGATCCTTAAATCGAATACCAGTAGGTATATCTCTTTAGACTTTCTTTTATGTTGAAAGTCATTTTGTAGCAATGGATTCTTCCAAAATAAGAATGGAATGTGGACCACTGCAAAATAATAGGTCTAAGATACTTAGATTCGGTAAAAATCCTGATTTTTCTTCGAAAACCTGCGAATATTTTACAGGTGCAAAATTGGAATCTGGTACTTTGTTGGCTTTTGGCGAAACTTTATTCCTGAAATCTAACGTATTTTCTTGGGTTTCTTTTTCGTATTGTTGACTCAATTGTATAGCCGTATCTATGCCCAGATGTGAGAATAAGACCTCTTGTAATGCCCAATTGAAGTCAAATAAAAAGGTATGTTTTTTTTCGTAAAAAGGTCTAATTTCATCAGCATAGTATTCAAAATATGGAGCATTTCCATAAGCTGATTGTATACTTTGCCAATGCTGATTTTGCCAAGGCATTTCGTAAGCAATGCGTGTATCTCGAATAGGTAATTGTTGATGTTTACCACCTTTTAGCGGGATACTCAATTTCAGTAAACCATTGGCGCTTGCAATGTGGCAGCGATTTCGGTAAGAACCTTTACTGTAATTTTCTTGCTGTTCGATAATTACTGTAGAGTACATCAAAAATTTAGTACAGTACTGAACAGAGGGTAAATAGTGTAACTCCAATAAAATAGCTGAATGATTGGGCATTTATTTAATAATTTTTGCAAAGATAAAATTTGATGATAAAAAGGGCGATTTATCAGTGAATATTACAACAGGTTATGCTTTATTATCTATCAAATTAGTCTTTATAAGTAAATTAAATATATGATTAAAACACTTAAATTATTTTTTTTTGAATACCATAATATATAAATTTGTATTCCACGCAAATAAACATTTCCGCATTCCCCTAAAATGAATTTGGTCACACTTTACAATGTACTTATGTAATGGTCAAATAATTACTACCACATTTTGCTTATGATCTTAAGTGCTTGCATTTTATCAAGAAGCCTTGAAAATCATGACTTCGCTACAAGCATTTGCTCTATTTCGAAATGGTAGATTTAATTATTACCTGTTACTAAATGTTTTACTTTTATTAACTTAAATTAATCTTAACATGAGATTTTTAACAACATTTCTTGTGGCTATGCTCTTATGTAGCCCAATTTTTACTTTTGCTCAACAACAACGTGACTGTGGTACAATGGATCGCTTAGACGAACTCGTTCAAGAAGATCCAGAAATGCTGCTTAGAATGGAACAAATAGAGGAACAAACACGTGACTTTATTGAAAATCCTTCTGTTGGCGAACGTGCGGTTATCACAATTCCTACTGTGGTACACGTACTTTACCGTACAAATGCTGAAAACATCAGCGACGCTCAGATTTTATCTCAAATTGATGTTTTAAACGAAGACTTTAGAAGAACAAACGCTGATGCAGACAATACTTGGTCTCAAGCTGCCGATACTGAAATCGAATTTTGTTTAGCTACTGTTGATCCTAATGGTAATCCTACAAATGGTATTACAAGAAAATACGCTAACAAGCGTTCTTGGAGAACGAATGATGATATGAAAAGATCATCTAAAGGTGGTACTGATGCTTGGGATACAGGGGCTTACCTTAACATTTGGGTTTGTAATTTAAGTAACAGTATCTTAGGTTATGCTCAATTTCCAGGTGGTGCTGCTGCTACAGATGGTGTTGTATGTTTATATAGTGCTTTTGGTCGTGTAGGTACACTTAGCGCTAACTTCAATTTAGGTCGTACAACTACACACGAAGTAGGTCACTGGTTAAACCTTCGCCACATATGGGGTGATGGTCCATGTAGTGCTGATGACTTTGTAAGTGATACACCTGAGTCTGATGGTGCAAACTACGGTTGTGCTGAAGGTCATGTTTCTTGTGGTTCAGTTGATATGGTTCAAAATTATATGGACTATTCTAATGATGCTTGTATGAACTTATTCACTCAAGGTCAAAAATCTCGTATGCTTGCAGTGTTAAATGGTGTACGTTCTAGCTTATTAAGCTCTAATGCTTGTGGTGGCGGAAGCGGTCCTACTCCAACTTGTTCTGATGGTGTTCAGAATGGTAACGAAACAGGTGTTGACTGTGGTGGCGATTGTGCTGCTTGTCCTCCTTCTGGTTCTTGTGATGCGCCTTCTGGTTTATACTACCAGTCTAAGCAAAATGGTAGAAGAGCTACTCTATCTTGGAGTGCTGTAGGTGCTGCTGATTCTTATACTGTTGGATTAAGAGAAGCTGGTTCGTCTAGCTGGACAGAATCTACTGTATCTGGAATTGAAGCTACCTTCACTGGATTGACTAAAAATAACAATTACGAATGGCAAGTACGTTCTAACTGTGGTAGCGACAATAGTGCATATGCATCTGCTTCATTTACTGCTGGAACAAGTGGTAGATATACAGGAGAAGTTGCTGATATCCACATTTATCCAAATCCTGCTAACAACATCTTAAGCATTGAATTAAATGTAAGCACAGCTAATGAGATTGCTTTAGCTCCTGCTGTAGCAGAAAACTTACAAATTTCTGTGATTGATGTGTATGGTAAATTAATGTATAGAACTACTGTAAGCGAAGATCAAGAATTACTTGATATCAATGTAAATACATTAAGTAATGGAATGTACTTCTTACGTGTTGAAACGGAAGATGGTGCAGTTCAAACAGAACGTTTTATCGTTAGTCACTAAAATAACATTATAACCTCTCAATTATAATGTGAGCAATTAACACGGGATCAAGTAATACTTGATCCCGTCTTTACTAAAACCCATCCTCTCTCTTTTCTTTTAGCATTTCCCCTCAATAACGATTAAATAATAATTTCCGCAGTTAGAGCATGTTTAAAACCATACAACTTTTTTAGAATAAAAATCTAATCGTCGTTATTTTTTACTCGTTACGAATTTCTATTTTCTGTACTGACACTATTCTATAGGTTAGTTGTTTTGGTTCTTTGATAATTTTTGCAAAAAAAAAAGAAAAATCCAACCCAAAAGATAAAGTCGTTGGTCGTAGTTTTAAAACAGCACTCTTTGTGCCACAGGCACAAGCTTAAGCTAATGACCCAATATTTGCGCCGTTTTTAACGGCATCTTTTGCAGGATACTAAACGCTAAAAAAAGTAGCTACCTTATCTAAAATGCAAAAAATGTCAAGAACCGTTGTTTTCTTAACCAATTTTATAGACTAGTATTTTATTTAAACCAAAAACAATGAAATTTACTTGTGAAAAAATTAAAAAGATAGTACTATTTGTACTTTTATTGGGAGTATCAAATGCTTACCTTTTTTCTCAATCTTTACCACCACATTTGAATGGAGAAGGATTAAAAGATTGGATGAAAACAAACTACTATGAAGGAACACATACAGAGCTAGGATACTCTACCGCTCGAATGTATATGTATGGTTATATTGATAATGATAACAATACATTGAGGGGTGTGTACTCAGGTTATACAATGCCTTGGAGTTATGGGTCAACAGGTACTAATCCTGCACCAATAAACTGTGAACATACTGTACCTCAAAGTTTCTTCAATTCGGACGAACCTATGCGGTCAGATATTCATCATTTGTATCCTACTTATGGCAGTTGGAATTCGGTGCGTAGCAATTATCCATTTACAGACATTACAGATACCGAAACAACGAAGTGGATGTATTTGGATACAGATCAAACAAACATACCAACATCAAATATTGATTTATATAGCGAATCGAAAACATTGGAGTTTGAACCACGTGAAGACCACAAGGGAAATACAGCTCGTTCTGTTTTTTACTTTTATACGATGTATCCAACACAGGCCGGCAATATCAATGCTTGTGGCGATCCTAATGTATTGTACCAATGGCATTTACAAGACCCTGCGGATGCTAACGAAATTCAACGTAATGATGGTATCGAACAATATCAAGGAAATCGAAATCCATATGTTGATTTTTCTGAAGCAGTAGAGAGAGCTTGGTTGTTGAACCTCAATAGTAATGTGCCTACTGCACCAGCTAATTTTTCTCTTGGTTCAAGTGCTAATGCACTAGAATTAACTTGGCAAGATGCAGCTAATGAAACAGGTTATTACATTTATCGTTCGAGTGATTTACTGACTTATAGCCAAATAGGAAATCTAGGAGCAAATACAACTTCTTATTCAGATGTTTCTGTTACAGAAGGGCAAGAATATGGATACTATGTGGTGCCTTACAACGCTTCTGGAACAGGTCAAACGACTTTGATTCTTAGTGGACAGTTAGGTTCTACTCCTCCAACAGGTGGTAATGGTCAAATTTCTGATTTGCTTTTTTCTGAATATATCGAAGGTTCTTCTTATAACAAAGGATTAGAAATTGCAAATTATACAGGTAATGCTGTTGATCTAAGCATCTACGATATTAGAAAACAAACCAATGGAGCAGGCAGTTGGTCATCACCTTTTACGCTAAGTGGTCAATTAGCGAATACAGAAGTTTTTGTTGTGGTGCATTCTTCAGCAGCTACAGAAATGTTGAGTGCTGCAAACATCAATACTAATAATTCGATCATTACATTTAATGGTAATGATGCCGTGGGGCTTTTTAAGAATGGAGTCCTCATAGATATCATAGGTGTTTTTAATAGTGCTGCTAATTTTGCTATAGATGTTACTCTTGTAAGAAATTCAGATATTACTGATCCGAATACTACTTATACTACTTCAGAATGGACATCGTATAGTACAAACGATTTTAGCCATTTGGGATTTCACACCGTGGACGTTTCCGATCCTTGCGCAACTTCTGGCGGCGATGGCGATGGTGATGGTGTTTGCGCCAATGTTGATTGTAACGATAATGATGCAAGTCTTCCTGCAAGTCCAGGTACGAGTTGTAATGATGGAAATGCAACAACGGAAAATGATGTTATTCAATCGGATGGTTGTACTTGTGCAGGTACTTTGATCCCATGTATCAATGAAGGTGGTGATGCAGATGGCGATGGAATCTGTGCAGATGTTGATTGTAACGATAATGATGCAAGTCTTCCTGCAAGTCCAGGCACAAGTTGTAATGATGGAAATGCAACAACGGAAAATGATGTTATTCAATCGGATGGTTGTACTTGTGCAGGTACTTTGATCCCATGTATCAATGAAGGTGGTGATGCAGATGGCGATGGAATCTGTGCAGATGTTGATTGTAACGATAATGATGCAAGTCTTCCTGCAAGTCCAGGCACAAGTTGTAATGATGGAGATGCAACAACCGAAAATGATGTCATTCAGTCGGATGGTTGTACTTGTGCGGGAACTCCTACTGGTGGAGGTGGCTGTACGTATAGTGTAGTCAATAGTCAAAATTTTGAAAGTGGTTGGGGGCTTTGGAATGATGGTGGTTCTGACTGTCGTCGATCTTCCAATGATGCTTCTTATGCTAATAGTGGGACTTATTGCGTTCGTCTTAGAGATAATTCTGGTAATGCATCAGCTATGTATACCGATAATTTAGATTTGACAGCTTACGAAGAAATTACTTTAAGCTATTCTTTTATCGCTCGAAGTATGGACAACTCTAACGAAGATTTTATGATTGAATTATCAAATAATGGGGGAGCATCCTACACGACTATTGCAGCTTACGCTAAAGGAGTAGATTTTGAAAATAATATTCGATATAGTGGAGAAGAAATAATTAGTGGACCATTCTCATCATCTACTCGTTTACAAATTCGTTGTGATGCTTCGGCAAATAACGATCAAGTTTATGTTGATGATGTCGTTATAAGTGGTTGTTCTTCTACTTCTAATTTGATCAAAGAAGAACAAAATACGGTGGTCAATAGTACAGAAGCTGTTACTAGAGAAACAACTTCGTACTCTTTAGACCCACACGATAAAGGAGTGATGAATGTATATCCTAACCCAATTCGAAATGAATTGAATATTGCATACGAATTAGCTCAGGCAGGAACTGTTCAATTTTTAATTACTGATTTGAATGGGAGAAGGGTCTTGAGTGAACAACTACAGCAAGAGAAAGGAGCACAAATTTCGACACTCAATACAAGTAGTGTTTCTGAAGGTATCTACCTAGTCCATCTCATTACAAATAATTCTAGAATAGTGCAAAAAATTATGGTGTCGAAATAGTTTGATTTTTTAGATAGAAGAAATAGGAGTCATCCCGAACCTTCAATTCAAAATTCGGGATGACTCCTGCTCTAAGGGATTTCATTTGGTTAAAACTTATAAAAAGAAACGAATGCTTAATGGAGTTTGCAACTCCACTAGAATATTAATCGGTCTGTGACCCTAATAATGTGTTTTTGTTTCATTGTATACTGAAACTAAAGTGGTTTTGGGATTGCCAAACGATTAAAGCTACTGAGAATCAAAGGGTAGCTACCAATGATGATCCTTAAACTGAATACCAGTAGGTATATTTGACTACTCCTGTTTCTACACTACAATTTCATAAACTTAGTCGTTCTCACTTCACCTTGGTCAGTATGCGTTTGAATGAGGTAAATACCCGCCACCAAATCTTTAATATTAATTTGGTTATTGAATAACTGATTGATCGTTTGGATCACTTTGCCTCTTGAATCGATAATTTTTACAGTTGAAATTTTCATAGTCGTTTAAATGTTTAAAAATGTGCTCGCAGGAGTCGGGAATAAGTTCAATTGTTACTTGTTAGTATAAAAGTCTCGTATTTTTACATAGCAAACAATGTCAAAAAAATAAATATTCCAATAAAGATGGGAGCCTTTTTATTTGTAATGCGATGGTAGTTAGCTTATTACTGTATTTATTTTCCAAAAAAGATGAATCGTTTTAGGTTGTATTGAAATGGTGAAGGCTCTAAATTTTATTATATTTGGACAACAAAACAATAACAATGACACCTTATTTACAGCAACGTACACTATATCCTCCGCTTATACAAATGAAGCCTTCGCTCAATTTGGGCATCGTAGTAGTGATTCCTGCTTATAATGAACCTGATGTTATCTTTAGTCTAATGGCATTGCATAAGTGTGTCCTGACAAAGGAAGATATAGAGGTGATTATTGTTTTCAATGATGGTGAAAATGAAAGCGCAACGATCAAAGAATTCAATCAAGAAATGTTTGAGAAAACACAGTATTGGGCGACTCAAAATTATCGTTCTGAAATGCGTTTTCATCCGCTTTATATTAGTGACTTAGCTAAGAAATTCGCTGGTGTTGGTTTAGCTCGAAAAATAGGAATGGACGAAGCCGCCTTGCGCTTAGAACGAGTCGGTAATAAAAATGGAATTATTGTTTGTTTTGATGCAGACTCTAAGTGCGAGAAAAATTATTTTACGGCAATAGAAGATTATTTCTCTACGAATGAAAATATCAACGCTTGCAGTATTCATTTCGAACATCCGCTGAGTGGCTACGATTTTTCTGAAGACACTTATAAAGCCATCACCTTGTACGAATTGCACTTGCGTTATTATGTAAATGCCCAACGTTATGCAGGTTTTCCATTTGCAGTACAAACGGTGGGTTCGAGTATGGCAGTTCGGTCGAGTACCTATCAACAACAAGGTGGAATGAATAAGCGAAAAGCTGGAGAGGATTTTTATTTTCTACACAAATTTACGCCACTTGGAGGTTTTGGTGAATTGAATACCACTAAAGTTATTCCTTCTCCTCGTTCATCAGATCGAGTACCTTTTGGAACAGGAAAAGAAATTGGAAAGTTATTAGAGACTTCATTAAAATGTGAAACTTATGCCTTTGAATCATTCGAAGATTTAAAACTGTTTTTTGAAAAAGTACCTCAACTATTTCATTTAGAAGAAACAGATTTTGATGCTTTCGTTGAAGCATTACCCAAAAGCATTCAAGCCTTTTTACAAGAACAAAACTTTAAAGGAAAGTGGGAAGAGATAAAACAGAATACGACAAATGAAGCGACCTTTATCAATCGCTTTTATCGTTGGTTCAATGCTTTTTTATTGATGAAGTATGTTCATTTTGCCAGAGATCATTATTACCCAAATGTAGATGTCTTAACCGCTAGTCAAAAACTATTTTCTGTTTTATACCAAACAGAAAAGACTGAGAAATCTGCCAAAGATTTGTTACTACAATTGCGTGAAATTGATCGGGAATCAACGTTTGTAAAAACTATTTCCTTCGCCTAAGGGGCAGCGTAGAGCAGCGGAGAAGTCCGCCTAGTTTTGAGGTCTCCTTATAATTCACTTCGTACACTTCAAAGTTTCTTTTTAGGAGTTCATCTCTTAATTCAACAAAACCTTTTTCGATGACAATTTTGCTCGGTGAGATCGAAAATACATTCGGAAACATTTTAATTTTTTGTTCCATATTGACATGAATACGTTTTTTTTCTGGGAACAATTCTAATAATTCAGTAGGAGAATTCTTAAACCCATCGAGGTAAATAATGGCTTCATCTGTCCCAATAGGTTGGAAGGCACAATCTAAATGAAGGATATGTTTAGCAGCATTATCTTGGTCGACAGTAAGAGGAAAACCGATGACTTTTTTATTCGGAAATTGTTCTTGGAGGAAGGCAACACCTTCCTTGTTTGTACGTGCCGTTATGCCAATAAAAATATAGTCATTCCAAACAATCACATCGCCACCTTCGACTAAAACATCATCTGGGAATCGAATGATATTATCTTTATTGACTTGCTCAAGTATCTTATGTAAACCTGCAAATTCTTCTTTTCGTTCTTTGTGTTTCATTTTCGAAACCATAAACTTATCTTCGATTACAAAACCAATATCTCGGGTAAATATTTGTTCGACACCGTCCAAATTTTCTGGTCTATACACTTCGACACCATTTACCCTCAAAGCCATTTCGAAGTCCTTGATCTCTCTGCATATCTCTTTGGTTGTAGGATACGTATTATTTTGTAAATGCTGTCGGATAGTGGGATTGATCGCTCTAGGCGTTCCTCTATCTGTTCCAATTCCAAGTACAACAGCTTCTAATGGAGCGGTTTCATTATTGACGTAAAGGTTCATATTTATTTTTGTTCTACAGGTATGTTAAGTAGCTCACGATAATTAATTCGGTAAATTTTAGGGCGAAGATTTTTTTGATAGATTTTTTCAAAAAATCAATGCATAGCAGGGCTAAGGATTTATTTTTTGAGGAAATATAGCGGAAAAAGATCGTTTTAAAATACCGAAGTAATTGTGGTGAGCTACTTATACAAGGAAAAAAGCTACGATTTACTATTCTTGTCAATGTAATAAGTCGTTACAGCATCCAAAACTTCAAAGGCAGTTTCCGCCATTTTATTTCCTTTATTATCTAATAGTGGATTGACTTCGGTGACTTCTAGGCAGACGACTTTGTTAGAATCTAAAAGTTGTTTGATAATAGAAACTACTTCTTTAGGATCGAAGCCTTTAGGAACAGGTGTTCCCGTTCCCATCGAAATGGCATCACAGTCCAAACTATCCACATCAAAAGAAATATAGATAACATCACAATTTTTTAATTGTTCTTTAGCTTCGGATAGGCAAGTTTCTATTCCTCTATGTCTAATTTCGTGCACCATATAATTTCTGATGCCTTGCTTTTCCATTACTTGATCTTCGATAGGTTCGGTATCTCTGACTCCAAAGAAAATCAAATCTTCAGGGAGCATTTTAGCACCATCAATTCCAATATTTTGAAGGTTGTTCCATATTTTTTGTGTAGGTTCTGTTACCTCATTGATTTGGTACTCTAAATTATCGTTATTCAAGGCCGCCGCAAGTGGCATACCATGAATGTTTCCTGAAGGTGTCGTAAAAGGGGAATGCAAATCGGCATGCGCATCTATCCAAATTACTCCAAGGCGTTTGTCTGGATAAGCTGCTTTTACACCACTGACGGTTCCTAAAGCAGATGAGTGATCACCTGATAAAATAATAGTAAAATTATCCTCACCTAAAGAAGTTTTGATAGCTTCAGCAACTCGTTGACATTGTTCTTGCACATGTACAATTCGCTTAGCAAAAATAGCATTCACTTTATCATAAATTGTTTCGTTATGTGTTTCCACATTAGAATAAGGAAAGCGTGTGAAATAACTATTGTCTTTATTGATTGCAGCAATTTCCATTGCATCAATACCCAAATCGGAACCTCTTGTACCTGCACCAATGTCAGAGCGGTTTTTTATGATTTTTATTTTTTTCATCTGTTTAAAATTTTTCTTTTTGCTAAAAAACATCCATGTCCGCTAAGCGTAGTTTTCAACTAC
>JAHDIP010000126.1 GCA_020630735.1 Saprospiraceae bacterium
TTGGATGAGTCTTTTTATCATCAATGCTCCTCGATTAGACGAAAATTTGAAGCTAACTAGAGTTAATTTCTATTAAAACAGTACTGAATCCTTCATAAGTTGTAATGAAACAAAAACAATTGAATTGCTAAATGAAAACGATATTAACCTTTCTCTTCTTGTTCATTGGTCTTTCTATATCTGCACAAATTTCCGAATTAGATTATATAGAACTAAGGAGAGAACTTAGTCAAAAAATTAATCAGCTTCGAAATTCAAAGGGCTTAAAACCATTGGAATCAAATATTATTTTGAGAAAAGCCGCAAAGAACCAAAGTGTTTATATGGCTGAAAATAAAAAGCTAGGTCATAGCCAATTAAAATTTGAACTAGGTAGTCCTAAGAAAAGAGTAAAATATTTCAAAGGATTTGAATTTGTGTTAGTGGGAGAAAATGTTTTACATACTTCTAGAATACGGCTTCCTTTAAACAAAAAGAAATTAGAATCTATTGCAGACGAAATGTTTCTATCTTGGAAAAATTCATCGGGGCACTATGCAAATATGGTTAAACCTGAATACGAATTTGGCGACATTGATTTTCAGTATGATTCGGGAAAGCAAGTCATTTATGCAACACATGTTTTTGGTAAAAGAGGAATACAGATAAAAGGGCAATTATCCAATAATGCATTTGGGCTCATTGAAGATGAAGATGATTGTTATAGTGAATATGGTAGTATTGATAATATTTTGGCGAATATGGGAAATGATATCAGTATTGAAGGAAATAAAGTGATGTTTTACTACCATAGTTTTTACTATTTCAATCAAATATTCTCAAGCAATAACGATGGTATTGCAATTGATTTAGTATTTAGAGATCAACTAAGCTGCGGCTCTCCAAACCAAATAGACTATTCGCCTATTTATGATGGGATATTATTAAAGCCAGTCTACAAAGACGAAATTCTAAGAAATAATATAGCAAAGAGTAAATATAGAATTATAGCACAAATCGGAACCATTCCAGATTCATTGATGTCAAGAGCGTTTTCCTGTTCGATAGTTTTAATTAAAAATGGAAAGAAATGTAAGTACCTGATTCCTGGAGATGTTCCAAGTAAAAGATATCAGTTAAGACCCATTAAACCAAGGCTTAAAAACCTGAAGAATATACGTTTAGAAAAAAGTGGAATAATTGAAACACACGAATTAATCTATGATTTCGAAACAAATATTACTACTCCAATTGAATATCCTACAATAAAGGAAAACAGTAATTCAATTCATTCTATTGAAATCTTAAGTTTTAGTTCTGTTGAAGGTGATGCTAGAAAAAATGAAGTGTTGCATAACCAACGAGCACAGGCAATCAAAAGACATCTACTTCAGGAACTTAAGAATCAGAATCCTAAAATAACAATTGATGCTAAAGAAAATTGGGATAAAATGTATTTTCAACTGAGGTACTTTTTAGCTGACGACCTAGCTGTTTTACCAAAAGAAACATTAAAAAATATTATAGCCAGTAAAGATGATAGACTTCCTTGGGATTCTTTACTGTTCAATCAACGCAAGTCCATAGCAATTATTCATTATGAAGGCACAGCAATAGATGCAAGTGATAAAGACAAGATATTGAAAATGAATTTCAAGACAGCAGTGCTAAATAAAAATTTTAACTTGGCTAATAAAGCACTTTTTGAAATGTACTATGCAGAGACTTTTTCCTCAGAATTTTTATACGAAGAAGCGATTTTTAAAACAATTATTCAATATCCTGAACTAACACAAAACGTAGCTGCTCTACTATCTAAATCCTACAAAAATAATTTAAGTAAAACGATTGAGTTTTTATTTAATTGGTTGAATAAAGAAAAAGAGATATCGAAAGAATCAAAGTATAATTTACTCCACTTGTATACACTCTTATCTTCTGATTTGTTAAACAGTTGGGATATATCAGCTAAAAGACTTTCTAATGTTATTCATCCGACAATAGTCGAAAATCTTATTGAGGATGATTTTGATAGCGAATTAATGTTGAACTTGAACCTTACATTTATTCGATATTTTGGACAAATAAATGATAGACCTAATACTACTAAGGCATTTGACTTTATTGTCGACTATTTTAGTGCAAGAACATTAAACATTGAAGATGAAATAGATTTGGCGCTCTTTTATAACGATTGGAGTCGATACGATTTGACAAATAAAAATTTACTTATCAGGTTTAATGAAGGAGAGTTGAATGAGAGAGGTGTATTTATTTTATTAAAAACATTAAATTTTTATAAAAAAGATAATGAAGGTATTAGTTGGTATGAAGATATTTATTTGAAAGCTTTAGAATTAAACCCCCAAAGATGGTGTACTTGGGTACGTGAGGAATTTCAAATTTTGAGGGACGAGGAAATTAAGAATTTGTATTGCGATAAATGTGAGAAGAACTAAGCTGAAATATAATATGGAATACTACATTGCTAGCCATTTTTAAAATGCTAAATTTGTAGGCAAGCAGCTCAAAAAAATAGACTTGTACATTTATTAAGTGTTTAGGGGGGATATAAATTTGCCTCAGAAATTTTCATTACCTTTGTCCCATGTCAAGCGCACTTAAAAATCAAAAAAGCATACTATCAAAATTAGGAATTGAGCAACTCAATGAGATGCAAGAGGAAGCACAATTAGCTATCCATTCTAATACTGATGTCGTATTGCTGTCTCCAACAGGAACGGGTAAAACACTCGCTTTCTTATTACCTATTATTGCAGAATTGGAAAAAGATAATGATGAAATACAATGTCTGATTATCGCTCCTTCGAGAGAACTAGCCATTCAAATTGAGCAAGTTGCTAGAGAAATGGGGACAGGATTTAAGATCAATGTCGTGTATGGTGGACGGCACTTTACGAAAGATAAAGCCGAACTTAAACACCGACCTGCTATTTTGGTAGGCACACCTGGGCGAGTGGCCGATCATTTAAGAAGAGATACCTTCTCTGCTGAAAAAATTACAACACTCGTACTCGATGAATTTGATAAATCATTGGAAATAGGTTTTGAAGGTGAAATGACTGAGTTGATAGAATTGTTGCCAAACCTAAATAAAAAAGTGCTGACCTCTGCCACGCAGGGAATAGACATCCCTCGTTTTGTCGGCATACGCAAGCCTGTGTATATTGACTACCTAAAGCAGAAAATTAAAAAATTAGAAATAAAAAGAATTTTATCTCCTTCTAAAGATAAACTAGAAACCTTAGTCAGTGCGCTTTGTCATATTGGTAACCAACCAGGTATTATTTTTTGTAACTACAAAGATAGTATTCAACGAGTGAGTGATTTTTTGACCCATAATAAAATTAGTCATGGTTGTTTTTATGGTGGGATGGAACAGAAAGACCGAGAGCGAGCACTGATAAAATTTCGGAATGGAACCCACCAAATTATAATCGCTACAGATTTGGCTTCGAGAGGAATTGATGTTCCTGAAATCAAATTTATCATTCATTATCATCTTCCCTTGCGACCTCAAGAGTTTACACATCGAAATGGTCGGACGGCAAGAATGAATAAAGATGGGGTAGCCTTTGTGCTACAATGGGAACAAGAGCCATTACCAGACTTTATCGACTATGCACCTGTCGAAGAAATTGAAGTAGCTGAACTACCAAGTCCTTCGATTTGGACAACACTGTTTATTTCTGGTGGACGAAAAGATAAAATTTCGAAAGGAGATATTGCTGGATTGTTTTTTAAGCAAGGAAATTTAGAAAAAGGTGAATTGGGTACTATTGAACTCAAACAGGATTGTGCCTTTGTAGCAGTACCTAAAACTAAAAAAGATATGCTCGTCAAGCAATTAAATAATAGTAAAATCAAAAAACGAAAAGTTCGAATTCTTGAAATATAAGTTATTGAAAAAACATGAAAATTGAGCTAGTGAAAATTCAATTAGATGAAAAGCCGCAATTAGAGTTAATGCTATTGGATTATTTTAAAGAAATTGATACCTCTAAAATACAGACTGGGGGAGAGGGCGAACAATTAGATTATCCTTACTTAGATTTATATTGGAAAGACGAAAATAGAATACCACTAAAAATTAAACGAGAAGATAGCGTTGTAGGATTTGTATTAATTAATGATTGGATTATTTGCGAAACCTTCAAAGCGGAGAAATCAATTGCAGAATTTTATATTCGACCTGCTTATCGAAGAAAAGGAATAGGTCAAAAAGTAGCCTTTGAGCTTTTTAAAAAGTACAAAGGAAAGTGGGAACTTAGAGAATCCAGAACAAATTTATCAGCAATTAAATTTTGGAGAAGTATAATAGGATCGTATACAAATGATCATTTCGAAGAAATAAAAACAGAAGAAGAATTAATTCAATTATTTGAAAGTTAAACAATGGAAAATAATACACTAGACGGAAGAAAAAGGAAAGATGTACAAATTGGTTTTTTGGTAGAAATTGTCCAAAAACAAGATCAACAATCTGGTGAATTGACGGAAGGGTTCGTAAAACGTATTTTGACGAAATCATCTAATCATCCACATGGGATAAAAGTGCTTTTGGAAACTGGAGAAGTCGGACGTGTGAAAAATATTATTGATACAGATATTGATTAGAAATATACCTACTGGTATTTAGTTTAAGGATCATCATTGTTAGCTATCGGTTGATTCTCAGTAGCTTTAATCGTTTGACAATCCCAAAACCACTTTGGTTTCAGTATAAACTCCATTAAGATGCTAAACTTTTTCAAAAAAAAATCTCCTTACGATAAGACTGTTGCTTACATCAATAAGCATTTTTCTAAAAAAGTAGCGACAATTTTGTTAAACAATATTCGACCTTGTTTTGAATTGGATAATACAGTCGAAAAAGAATTGACAATTGGCTGTAGCAAACAAGCAGGATTTCCTGACCTCCCCCCTAATTTTAATTGGCCAGAGTCAAATGGCCAACAACTAGATTTTGTACTTCAACTAAATTTAGAAGATTTTGAAAGTACTAAAATAGGTTTACCAGAAAAAGGCTTACTCTATTTCTTTATAGATCTTACTGACGAAAATGAATTTCCAACTAAAAAGGGACAATTCAAACTTATCTATTCTGATCAAATGGAAGGTTTAACGAAAACTCCATACGCCAAAATTAACGAACTAGAAGAAAAAGCATTGACCGTCATCGAAATGATAACAATACCAAATACAGATTCTTATTTGTTGATGGATGTAGAATTGGCTGATGAGGAATTTGATCATTTATTAGAATTAACCCTACAAAAAGTAAGTGAATTTTATGGATCGAATGGCGTGTATGATGTCAATAAGTTAGTAAACGATCAGGTGATAGATGAATGGGTAGAAAATTATAATACTACAAAAGGAACCTCACTTGAACCTGAAAAAGCTACGCATGATTTTGTCCAACTGTTATCTTTTATGTTGGATGAATGGCACTATCCTGATTCAGAGCTACATTTTGGTATTCATAAAAATGATTTAAAACACCTAAAATTCGATCAAACAATAATAGCTTTTGTTTCTAGTTAATGGTGTGGTTTTACTTAAAAGTATTCTTCTGAGAAAAAAAAGCTAGTGTATTAAACAATACAATTACTTTTTTGTAGTATCTTAGAGATGCTCGTGAAAAAAAACGATATTCGACTAAATCAAGCAGAGCTGAAATTACCAATTATTAAGCTATCCATCTTATATCCGAGTTTGCATTATCCTTTTGGTAAAATGATATTAAATTGTGTTCCTTTACCTAATTCACTAAAGACCTCAATTCGCCCTTTATTCATTTCAGTTAATTCCTTAACTAGGTTTAGTCCTAAACCAGTACCTTTTTCTCCTTTAGTACCCAATTCACTTTTTTTGTCGAGTTGAAAAAGCGTAGCGACTTTTTCAGGAGTCATCCCAATACCAGTATCAATAATAGAGATTGTTACTAAATCATTTTTTGGTTCGGCATGTAAGGTTATACTTCCACCTGCTTTGGTAAATTTTATGGCGTTAGAAATGAGGTTTCGGAGAATGGTATGTATTGCATGGAGATCAGCATTTATAAATATCGTATCATCGATTGTATTTTCTAATACAATACTTTTTGCTTCAGCATTCGCTAAAAACATATCTATTGTTTCTTGCCCAATGTCTTTTATTTTTAGAACTGTTGGATTGTACAAGATGACACCTTGTTGTAGCATTGCCCATTGCAATAAATTGTCAAGCAATTTACTTAAAGACTTTGCTGTAGTGTCGACTCTACCTGCAAGTCGTTTGAGTTTTGCTGTATCGTTTTTTTGAAGATAGTATTCCATCTGTTCGCCCACACTATCAAGTGCAACGATTGGGCTACGAATATCATGTGCAATGATGCCGAAGAATTTATCTTTAGTTGCATTAAGTTCATGAAGTTTTTTCGTTCGTTCTTTTACTTTTTCATCTAAGCTAGCATAGAGTTGTGCATTCCGAATAGAGATAGCCATTTGAGTAGAAAGCATTTTTAGAAGCTCAAAACGATCTTCTGTAAAAGCACCTATTAAGTTGTTGTTTTCGAGATAAATAATTCCATAGAATTCCTTTCGAGATAAGATAGGAATACAAAGGATTGATTTAGTTTGATGTTTTTTAATATAGCTATCTTCCTTAAAACGTTCATCTATAGTTGCCTCGTCCAAGAGTACATATTCACGTAAATTTGAGACATAATCTATAACTGTCTTTGGAATATTTTGGAAATTGTTTACTTGAATATTTTTTACAATTTCTACTTCCTCTTCTATAGCAGATGCCTGTATATATAGCTGTTCGTTTTGAGCTAATAGAAATAAACCTTTTGCTGCACCAGCGTTTAGCATTGCTATCTGCATCATTTTAGTAAGCAAAGCATCAAGTTCAATAATTTCAGAAATAGCTTGAGAGCTTTTCGTTATAGTTGCAACGTCTAAATCTTTTACTTTTTCTTTTTGACTTATAGATAGAGATAATAAGTTGGGATATTTTTCAGCAAGAAATTTAGTTTTTCCAAATGCTTCCCATTTTCTGTATAAATCGTAAGCTCTATTTAGCCGATCTGTTGCAGCTGTATGAATATTGTTTCGAAGATAGAATTTTGCAGCTAGTTCATTAGCGAATGCTTCAGAAGATAACCATTTGTTTTTATTTGCGGTATTAATTGCTTGTTCGTACAATTGAGTTGCTCGGTCAGTCTTTTGTTCTATACTAGCCCATTCTGCTTCCATAAGTAATAACCAATGTTCAAAATTGATGGGATTGTGAGCTGCCCATTTTCTCATTTTTTTTAACTCCCTTTTGAGCGTTTTTTTGAGTTCTTTTTTTGGTGCATTAGGGTCCGTTAGATAGTAACCTGAACAGGCAAAAAATGTAATGTGTGAAAGCTGATTTAAATAGATAAGACTAAAAAGGGACTTGCTATATTTGTATGTTTCTTTAGCTGATTCCCATGCTTTTTTATAGTCATCATACACTAAATGAATTTTTGATTTATTAAAGTGATACATCCCAATTCCAGAAAGGAAATTTCGATTAGTCATGCTTTCTAAACAGACGGCTTCATCAAAAGTATCGTCATTCAAGGTAAGGTTATGTACCGTTTTTCCATTCATATTTTTAAGTACTTGAAACTCCATCAAAGAGGAGTTAAGTGCATCTTGATAACCTGTGTTTTTGATGACTTTTAAATATTTATTTTGCTCATATATTGCTTTCGTTAGTTCTAAATTAGGATCAAATATAGAAATATATTTAGCACAATAAGCCAAGAAAAAAAGATCACCAGAAGTATAGCCAGCCGAAACGCCTTTCTTAAAATATTCGCTCATGCTACTCCAATGGTTATTATAATGATGCGTTAATACTCCATAAGCGGCAATGACTCTACAACGATATTCTATATTATTGAGTTTTTTGTTAAGGTTTAATGCAAGCTGACCAAAATCTTCAGCAGCTTTATAGTCTCCAAAGGCATCGGCTAATACTGCTCCAAAACTAATATAGGCAAACGAAGATTCAGGACAATTACCATGAACCAAAGAAAGATTAACGACTTTTAATCCTGTTAAACCATACAAGTTACTATTGCCCAAAACATATGCAGAAGGACCAATTTCAGTAAATAATCTAGCAGCAGCTAATTTTTCAGGATCACTTAGTATTTTTTCTTGAATTAAATCTGCTGCTTTACGTTTGCCAAGATTCCATTTCGCTAAAAGCACTTCTTTAAAAAGAGTAAGGGCGCTAGGATTTTTCGGCAACTTATAGCCTAATAAAGCGAGTCCTTCTATACCTAAATCTATTGCTTCTTCTGTTTTTCCTATCGTTGTATATTGTCGAAGACGCATGGAGAGTATCTTGACTTTTTCTAGTTTAGTTTTTGTTTTTTCTAATAATAAATCTATTGCTTCTTCAGCTTCTGAGAATTGTTGTACTTGATAAGCATTTTGAGCAAAACCAGTATAAAGAGCAATACTCGTTTCATATTTATTTAGCCAATTATTCTCAGGTAATAAGCTTATGCCAACATTGAAATAATTTAGGGCTGCACTATAAGCAATTGCATCCTGAGATTTTTTGCCAGCCATTAGATTTAACTCTGCTAATTGATCCTTTTCTTTAGGATCAGTAATTTCGTTTATTCCTTCATTAATGTGGCGAACAATTTCTATAAGTCTTTCATCTCTTTTAGCAGGGGTTAAATGTTCTAATAATATTTTGCCTATTTTTAAGTGTAATTTTTTTCTTGTTTTTTCTTCAACCATTAAATAGGCTGATTGTTGAATTCTATCATGTTGAAACTTATAGGCTACATTGAAATCTTCATTTTCATAAATATACAAATAGGATTCACTCGTTGGAATAATTATTTCTTCGAGAACGGCTGACCAAAGTATAGTTGAAAGCTCGGAAGCAGATTTGCCAGAAGCAAGACTAAGTGTTTTGAGATGAAAGGTATTACCAATACACGCAGCTAATTGTAAAAGTTCTAAGCAGTTTGCATCAAATTCTTTTAAGCGACTTGTCATTAATTCAATCACATTGCTTGATAGATCAAGTGCAATAATTTTATCTATATTCCAATTCCACTTTCCTTCTTTATGGTTAAAAAAGATGTGTTTGTTGTGGTGAATAGTTTTTAGTAATTCGTCGATATAAAAAGGATTGCCACCGGTTCGTTTGAAAACAATTTTGCCTAGATGTTTGATATCATCAAGACTAGAAAATAAGGTATCTGCTATTAATTGATTGACGTCTTTTTCTTGTAAAGCTTCTAGATGAATCTCATCAATGGTTTTCGATTTTTTAATGGTATCAATCATTACCAAAAGGGGATGCCCTTGTTCTACTTCGTTATAGCGATAAGCACCAATAATAAATAAATTAGGAATTTCTCGAAGGATTAATTCTTTTAATAGACTAAGAGAAGCATCATCGGACCATTGTAGATCGTCAATAAAAATACTTAGTGGTTGTTCTTTCGTGGCAAATACTTTTATAAATTCTATCAGAGTAAAGAAAAAACGATTTTGGGCCTCTATAGGGTTTAGTTTTTGATAAGAAGTCTGTTGACCAATGATCAATTCAAATTCTGGAACTAGTTCTACAAGTATAGGAGCATTAAGCCCAAGTGCAGCCTTCAACTTGTTTTTTGTAAGGGTTAATCGTTCTTCTGGTTCATTAATCAAGTACTTCACCAAATCTGCAAAGGCTAATGAAAAAGCATGGAAAGGTGAATTAGATTTGTACTGATCAAATTTTCCTGATATAAAATATCCTTTGCTTAAGACGGTAGGTTTATGAATTTCATTAACTAAAGCGGTTTTTCCAATACCTGAAAACCCATCTATTAACAATAAGTTACAAGCGCCTTTTTCTACTGCATTATATGCCTTAAGTAAGGTTTGAATTTCTTGTTCTCTACCATATAGATTATCCGATATTCTGAATTTAGAGTTAACATCATTTTGACCAATGGTAAAGAGTGGTATGGCTTTTTGCTTTTTTAGAAATTCTAAAGACTTATTTAGATCATGTTTTAAACCAATAGCAGTTTGGTAACGATTATCGGCAATTTTTTCAGTAAGTTTCAAAATAATTTTTGATAGTACTGTTGGTATTTTAGGATTTTTAGTAGTAAGCGGTTCGATTTTTTTTGCGATATGACCATAAATGATTTCCATAGGGTCGTTGCCCATAAATGGAACTTCTCCCATTAACATTTCATAGAAGGTCATTCCTAGAGAATATAGATCTGTTCGATAATCTGTGGATCGATTCATTCTCCCCGTTTGTTCTGGTGAAATATAATGAAGTGCTTTCTTTTTGTAATTATAGGGATTAGCATGCTCAAGTGAAAGTGGAGTAGATGCGCCAAAGTAGATGATTTTTATTTCTAAGCTTGTAGGATTAATTAGAATATTTTCAGGATTAATTCCTTTATGCATGATATTCTCTCCATGAATATCACATAGCGCATCTGTTATTTTTATTGCTATTCGAAGAAAATCAATGAGTGAACCCCTTTTATCATTAATATATTTTGAAAGGGCTATACCGTTAAAATCTTCACTGATGATAATCTTGTTTTTATTAGAATGATTAATCATCTCTAATGGCTTAACGACACCAGCTATTTTTAGATTATTTAGCGTTTTATATTCTTTAGTAATCAACGCTATTTCAGATGGAGTAGGGTAGTCGTTTTGTAATGTTTTCAGGATTACTTTTTTATTATCTTTATCTCTGATAGCACGATAAATAACGACGTCTTCTCCTTGGAGAAGTTGTTCTTGTATTTGAAAACCTACTATTGTATTTTTAATCATATAACCTTAATTGGAATACACTATTAATTGGTTTTTACAAATGGGAGGAGAGTATGCTTTAGGATGAAACTTGAGAATGATCAGGAAAATCATCAGAACTAACATCAATATCATTTACATTTTTCATCATAGAAAGTAGCATATATTGAATTCCTGTAAAAAGAAAAATGACAATATAAGTAGATGGATTTTTACTTATTGGCCATAAATGTTCGAATGCTGTAGCAATGACTTTAAAAGGCTCGGTAAATAAATCCCAAGAATTGAAACGGATAACTCGACCAAGGTAATATCCAAAACTACTAAGTAGTAAAGAAAAAGTAATCATAAAGTTAGCCATTCGTTGACTACTTAGTTCCTTAAAGACTTGATGCATCAATTTTAGAGAAAGGAATCCATAATAGAGTGAAAGCATGGCAAATGAGAATATAATCAACGCATCATATTGCACAACCTTGCTATGTTCATTGATATGAATCAAATCACTTATCATATAAGGAGCATTTGGGTAAAATAAAAACCAAATGAAACTGCCTCCCCAAAGTAAGATTTTATTTAACTTCCCATAAAATCTATGTAAAGCCCAGGCGACAAAGAAAGGTAGAGAACCTAGAAATAAATTCCAGATTAAAAAGTCATAAATCTTATTATCTAAAATAATATCACGAATAAATAAAACAATAATATTGGCAATAGTTATTATTGCTAATATTTTAAGATAATTATTAGACGTTTGTTGATTCATTTGTTGGTTTGTTGAGTTTAGAAAAAACTAGAGTTTATGTCAAAATAGTTTTATGAGATAAAAAAGAGGAATAAAACAACTCTTTTTAGCTATACGAAATTAGTTGACTTAAACTCTATTATGGATTCATTATATTTTTCTGTGTTTGATAACCATCTTCGAATTGGCTTCCCGAATGATCAAAGTTGACAAGATAAGCTACACACAACCACAAAACCCAACAGACTACTCCGAAAAATAAATAACCAAAATAACCTAAAATCGGCATTTCAGAAAACAAATGAAACGCATCTAGATAAGGTACAGAATACTTCCAGTAATTAGGATTTGTAGGTGCATCATGGTGAAACCATTCACTACCAAAATTCCAAAATTCCCAGAAGAAACCATTAAGCAGAGTAGCTAGTGCAATCAATATAACAAAAGACCAATCTCCTTTTTCTCCAATTGGTGTGAAAGGAGACCAGAGTTTTGAAATAGCCATAGCAGGTACAAGCGCAGGTACAAGACCAAACCATAATAAGAAAAATAATTGATGTGGAAAATACCCCATTAGGATTAAAGATACCCAACCCGCAATTAACAATATATATAAGAGGCTAGTCGATAATTTGATAGTCGGACCGTGGGCATATCGCTCTCGCATTGTTTTCGATGTACAGAGTAGCCAGTACCATTCAAAAATGGCGGGCAGTACTGTAGTGTACGATAATAGTTGCCAAGATATATTTCCAAAATTACTGAATATATTGCTGTTAGGATAGTACCAGTTTTCTAAAACAAAGAAGTTTTGATATTCAAAAACAAACCAACTAAAGGACGATGCTACGGCTAATAGTTTCATTGTATTTGGTCGAGAAGACCAAAGAGAAACCCCATTGTTTCGTTTGTAGACTAAACCATCAAGCACAAAGATAAAGCCCCACCATAAAGGAACAAAAGTAAAGTGATCAATAGGTTCTACTATATCGAATCGACCCCACATAAAAAACCAGCTGACTAAGGTGACGACCAATCCAGGTATAAACCATGGAGGGTATTTAGTAGTATTGTCTTTAGGAGGAGCTTCTGATATTACTTTTTTGAATCCAAATATTTTTGGAACTAAGAGGAAAAGTAAAATAGCAAGAGCTATACCAGAACATACAATAAAGGCGGGTAAATAAAATGGAGGATCATCCATAACTTTTTGGGCAGGAAATTCTCCATAGCCTGGAGGAAAGCCATCCCATTTAAGATAACTACCAATAAGGGGCAAAACAAAAAGCAAAATAAAAGCTAAGAGTAACAGTCTTTTCTGTTTCATTCTAGAATGGTTTCAGTTGGTTAATTAGAAGGAAATAGGTTTTAAAAGATTTATACTTCTAATCTTAGGGAATTCTAAATTAGTAAAAAAATATGATCTTTTGTCTTTTTACTATGAAAATATACAGAAACCAAAATGGTTTTCGGATTGCCAAACGATTAAAACTACTGAAAATCAAACCTTAGCTACCCATGATGATCCTAAAACCGAATACCTGTAGGTATATCATAATCCTAAACAAGAATTGTTAATATACTGAAACGAAAGTAGTATTCGGATTGTCAAATGATTAAACTTATTGAGAATCAATCAATAGCAACACATGAGAGAAAATTAGATTATATGCAATGTAAATGTATAAAATCAGTATTTTTTAGCATTTTATATAAAAAAAGTTTTGATATTGAATTATCTGCAATAGTAAATTGATCTAAAAGGACAATTTATAAAACAATTGTTAGGATTGATCCATATAATATTGTAATTTTAAGTTATTGAGATTTAAAAGAAGCATAATAATTTATTCTCTACGATTTCAAAACTACTCAACAAATATACTTAACGAGCTGAAAATTCTTTATAAATCACCTTTGTGAATTTCCTCGTAGATATTACTACTTCATATACTAAACTAATTTTATAATTTCTATATTATTTAGTTATGCTAAATAATTGATAGGGTTTGTATTTTATACAAGCCTAAGAAGGGTATTCATAATCTATGAGAAAACTTAAAATTAGATTATGTTATGAATGAAGTTTCACTATTAAGCACTGCAAAATTACGAAGATTGACTTCTTTTAGCTTCCTGCTCTTGCTAGGTCTGTTCATTTTTTCGTGTAATTCTAAGACTTATCCTACTGTTTCAGAAACGTCAGCTCAATTTGATTTAGAAGGTATAGTCTTTGATCAAATTAAAGAATTACCTCTTGAAGGTGTCGAGATTGTTCTTGAAAATGATTGCGCTAAAGAAAGTTCAACATCAATCCTTACCGATGCTACTGGTAAATATTATTTTAAGTTAGAGTCAAATTGCTGTTACAATATAAGAGCTTTTAAAGAAGGTTATAATGTTGAAGAAAGTAATCAGTGTACAAAGGACTTGACAGAATCTACAACTTTACAAATAAACTTAAACCTTTCTTCTGTTATTGTTCCTGTATATTCTAACGAAACTACTGTTTCAGGATCCAGTTCTTATTCTACAACATCAGGGTCATATATAGAACCTGGAAATCCAAAAATTTCAGATACAGGCTCTTATTATTCAGATGGCTCTTCCTATTCAACCCATTCAACAAGTTCAAGCACTGCTACGACTGAAATGTCAACAGTATCAACTATGAGTAATGGAAAAGCAGCTGTTACAAAGAAAATAAAAAAAGCTAGTCTTAAGGCAGTAAAAAAAGAACCAGTAAAGGAGGATACCGTAGAAAACGTCACGGAAAAAGAGAGTAACGAAGAAGCTTCGACAAAGTCTTTAGCTGACTCAAAAGATTGTTTTCAAGAAAAATATGGTAAAGGTTTGGTTGCTTTTGATACGATTCCAGATAAAATGATAAAAGATCAATTGTACTCATTTAAGATTAAAATTGATCATATGCATAATCTTGAAGAGACGATTAAAAAAATTGAAGAAAAGGAAGGGATTGATGTTGAATATAATGTGGATGACTTAAGAACAGAAAGGGGACTAGTAATTGGTTCTAAAGGTATGTTACCATTGGGTGATATAAGTAAATATGTCAATTTTGTTGTGACAGCTGATGATCCCGAAGCATTCTCTATCGTTGATCGCTATAAAGTAGGATTCCAAGAAATCGATTGTGTAAAGCCAGCGATTTGGCAGTATGATATCACTCCTTTGAAAGAAGGAAAACATAAAGTATACTTCAATGTATATCTAAGTGAAGATGGAAAAACACCGATTCCTCATGAAGGTGGAAAAGAAAAAATAATTGATGTGGAAATCATTAAAGCAGAAGAATCTTTTCTATCAAAATACACTTTGCCGCTTTCAGGTGGATTTTTAGGGCTTTTATTCTTAGGCCTCTACCTATTTAAACGAAGAAAAAAACTTGCAGAAAAAGAAGTAATTACGAGCGCAATAACAGCACAAGATATTTTAAAAATGGAATCCTTAGTTGAAAAGGGTGAAGTAGATAAAGCTCTATCTTTAATGACTAAAAAAATACCCGACCACAATAACAAAACACGACAAGAAGCTCTTTTATGTCTTCGAAACTATAATAAATTGACTAAAAACTATTCAATGGGTATTGTCTCTTTTGATGATTATTCTCAACAAAGTTCCGCACTTTCATTAGCCGTTATTCAGCTTATCAGTGAATTAAAATCAACGTTGACTGCCGATGATGTTTAGCTGATGTTTTATTATCATAGCATTTATTCTTAAAAGACTTCTTAATTTTTCTCTCAAAAAGTAGTATTATTGAAGCGAAAACTAATTTTCGCTATGAGAAAAATATACCTCCTTTTTATCTTATTTGTATTTTGTTCTGCTACTATTGTTGCACAATATGAGCCAAAAGATACACTGCTTGCAAATCAATATATCGATAATGCTAATACCTTTCTGAATCAAGGAACTTACGATGCTGCTTTAGCCGCTAATCTAAAAGCTTTAGAAATTTATAAAGCTATATTAGGAGATGATCACCTTACAACAGCTGATACCTACAAAGAAGTTGGTGTATGCTATGGTCTAAAACGTGTACCTGATAAAGCATTTCAATATTTTAATCAAGCCCTCCAAACACACCTAAAAATTGACCCTAACCATTACCGGATTTCTAGCGACTATAACAATTTAGGCGTCGCTTGCCGAATGAAAGCAGACTATACAAAAGCGCTTTCCTTCTATCAAAAATCCCTTGATATCAAACTAAAACATCTCGGCGAAAATCATGCTAAACTTATACCTCTATATGAGAATATTGGGATTTGTTATATAGAAATGTATGATTCTAAAAAAGGATTATTATTTCTAAATAAATCCTTAAATCTAGCTTTAGAAAATTATGAGAAAGGACATAAAAGAATTGGAAATCTTTACAATAATATTGGAGCAGCTTACTCTGATATTGGAGATGTTAAAAAATCGATTAAGTATTATAATGAATCATTAGAGATTAGACTAAAAGGATTAGGAGAAAACCATCCCTTAGTTGCAAATTCATATTTAAATATAGGAATAGCCCTTTCTAAAAATGGAGAGTATAATAAAGCTATAGAATTTTTAAAGAAAGCGAATAGAATAAATAAAAAAGGTACTAGATTAGGGATGTCATATAATATTATTGGAGAGACATATCTCGAATTAAATAATTTTGATTTAGCGTTATCGTATTTTAATAAAGCATTGAAAATTTTTATCAAAGAGCTTGGGAAGAAACATTCAGAAGTTGGAATGGTTTTAAGAAATATTAGTCTTCTGAATTTAAAAAGCAGTAAAAATATAAAGGCACTAAAGTTTTGTAATGAGGCATTATTAAGCTTTCAATTTGATATAGATAAGCAGAATTTTAAAGAGATTAAAGATCCTAATGAGTGTTTAGATGTTCTCCTATTAAAAGCGGAATTATTATACTTGTTATTTTTGGATAAAGAAGATAGACAATACTTAATTCAGAGTAGAGAATGCTATGCTATTTGTATTCAGTTTATTGATTTTATTCGGCTAAGTTATAAAGAAGATGACTCGAAGTTATCTTTAATAGATCGAAATTTTAAGGTATATGAGGGAGCAATAGAAGTGAATTATGCCTTATGGGAATTAAATGAAGATGCTTCTTTGCTAGAAGAGATTTATAATATAACAGAGCGAAGTAAAAGTTTATTACTATTAGAAGCAGTTAAAAATTCGAAGGCAGAAAATTTTGTAGATATTCCAAAAGAATGGCATGAGCAGAAACAAAAATTAAAAGTTGATATTGCATTTTATGAAAAGGAATTAATTAATAAAGAAACAGAAATAAGTGAAGTAGAACAGGCAGAGTTAAGTAGTAAGTTGTTTGACTTAAAGGAAAACTATCAGCAAATAATAAAGGAATTAGAAGAAAAATATCCTAATTACTTTCGCTTAAAATACGAACTTAACCCTGTATCATTACACCTTTTACAAAGGGAAATATTGAATGAAGATCAAACACTTTTGTCTTATTTTGATGGAGATAATTATTTGTATATCATACTTGTAAAAAAAGGAAGAATTCTAGTAGAACGAATCAAGAAAAATTTTCCTTTAAATGATTGGTTAGAGACATTTCGAAAAAGTATAGTAAAATATAATCCTTTAAATTCGCAGGATACCTTAGTTCAAAATTATGTTTCGTTAGGTTATCAATTATATGAATATTTGATCAAACCAATAGAAGGTGAATTAACACCTGAGATAGTTATTATTCCTGATGGATACCTAGGATACATTCCTTTTGATGCTTTGTTGAGTAAAGAACCCAAATCAAGTTATGAATTTAGAAGTCATGCTTATCTTAATAAAAAGTATGCGATTAGTTATTGCTATTCTGCTTCCTTACTAAGAGAATTGCAAGAGAAGCAAAACAAAAGTACAAAGCCTTTATTAGCTTTTGCTCCTAGTTTTGAAAATAGTAATCGTAATAGAAAATACCAA
>JAHDIP010000428.1 GCA_020630735.1 Saprospiraceae bacterium
TAAGTATCGAGAAATAGAAATAATATAAAATTAGTAAACTATATTTTTTTTTCGACAGCAAAAGTGCTATATTTATTACTTGAAATATATTATAATATTTTAAATATTTAATAAAAGGTGTATCTTTGCTTAAACTTTTGATACTACCGCGTAACTTTTTTATAAAAGAGCGTCTCAATAGTAGATAGCAGCACAGCATACAAGCCAAACAAAAAGTGCTATTATTATTGAGAAAACGAAATCTTTATCTACACACCAAGCCCATTGACCGATTCACGGTTGAGAGAAGATTTTAATTAAAGGAAAAACTAAAAGCTCAGATGATTACCTGATATAGGTAGTCACTAGAACTAGTTTCCTACACACAAAAACGTAAAAACTATGCTGATTCTTTATATTGCAACTGGAGCTTTTATAATGGGAGGAGGTTTAATCTTAGCATCAAATATATTCTCACAAAGAAGAAGAAGGTAATTTTTTAAGCTTATTTGTCTTCATCCCAAACTTGGTTTTCATAGATATACTTGCTGTTCTTAAGGCTTTTCATTGCCTTCGCTAGACCTTGTATGGTCATAGGAAACATTCGATTACCTGTAAATTCCCGTAATATTTTTACTGATTCGTACCAATCCCAACTATATTCCTGTACTGGGTTTATCCAAGCTACATTCTTGAAATGATCTTTCAAACGATTTAGCCATACGATTCCTGCTTCATCATTATAGTGTTCTACACTGCCACCTTTGTAATAGATTTCATAAGGAGACATTGAAGCATCGCCCACAAAAATTAATTTGTAATCTCTATTATATTTTCGAATCAACTGTAAGGTAGGTATTCGTTCGTGAAAACGTCTAGTATTATCTTTCCAAACGGACTCGTAAACGCAATTATGAAAATAGTAATATTCCAAATGCTTAAATTCATGCCGTGCAGCTGAAAATAGCCGAGCACAGAGTTCGATATGTCCATCCATTGAGCCACCAGCATCCATCAACAATAATACTTTTACTCTATTCTTTTTAGAAGGTGTCATGGCGATATCAAGCATACCAGCATTTTCCGATGTTTTTTTGATTGTTTCATCAAGATCTAGTTCGGTAGCTAATCCTTCACGAGTAAAATGACGGAGCCGTTTTAATGCCATTTTAATGTTTCTAGTATTTAATTCTACATTATCATCTAAGTTTCTAAATTGTCGTTTATCCCAAACTTTTATAGCACTACGATTTCCTGTACCTTGTTGCCCAATTCGAAACCCTTCAGGATTATATCCATAAGCACCAAAAGGCGAAGTACCACCTGTTCCAATCCATTTGCTTCCGCCTTCATGGCGTTCTCGCTGTTCTTTTAGCAATTCTTGAAATCGTTCCATTAGTGCATCCAAGCCACCCATTTTTTCGATTGCTTCTTTTTCTTCATCACTCAAGGAATTAAGAAAATTTTTGAATAACCAATCCTTTGGAATTTTCTTTGTAAAAAAATCATCAGGAATAGCTTCCATTCCTTTAAAGAAATGACCAAATACTTTGTCAAATCGATCAAGATGTGACTCTTGCTTGACCATTATGGTTTTACACAATGCATAAAAATCATCGAGACTATAGTCTATAACTTCCTTTTTGAGAGCATCCATCAACGTGAGGTACTCGTGAAGACTTACTGATAAGCCATGAATCCGTAAGGTGTAAAAAAAGTTTAAAAACATAGAATAGTTATGTTGAATAAATTACTTAAGTAGTACAAATAAAGCGGGCAATTTTAGCATTAAGATTTTTTCGTTATTACTTAAAGGTACATGAATTACTATTGAACTCAAAGTCATTACTGGTTTAATAATTTTAAAACCTCTTGTGCGCAACCCCACGAAACAGTATAGCCACCGCCACCATGACCATAATTGTGTATGATATTACCTGCTCGCTCTAAGCGTACACTCGGTCGAGCTGGTCTCAATCCAGCGTCTATCTTCAGAATATCAACCTCTTTTAAATTCGGTTCTATTTGTTGGCAGCGCTTAACTATTGCTTCAATAGCTTCTGGTTGGGTAACAGCCTCCTCTACTGGCTCTAAAGTACCTCCTAGAACAGTTACATTGCTTCGATGAATAATATAAGACAAAGCATTGGGACCATCATCATCACTAATACTTGCAATGTTGTTTTGTTTTTTGATGTGTACCAGCTGACCACGAATAGGATAGAGCAAGGTATCGTCTACCAGTTCTCTAGCAGCTAATCCCGTACAATTTATGACAATTTGTTCTTTTGCTAAAGCAGCTAAATCATCAACGGTTTGAATGTCGATTATACCACCATTGTCTTCGAAACGGTGCATCAAATAGTTGAGATGAACAGGAGCATCTATAATCGGAACACTAGAGATATAACCATATTTATAATTTTCTGGTAACTCATTTGGTCGAATTTTACGTGTTGTCCCTTTAGGCATGGCACTAATCCAATCGGGTATAGAATCATCAATAAGTAGTGAAGTGAAATCTTGTATCGTTACGCCAGTATTAGCGATTGTTGCTAATTGTTTGTACTTATGATAGCTTATTATACTCCACTGAATTACTTTTTTGAGTGGATGTACATGAAACGGAAACCATACTGCTGCTGCTTTTACAGAAGTGGTGTGGTGAGGTAAGTCTTTCGTGATGATACGAACAGTAAAACCAGCATCTTGTAAAACAATGGCAGTGGTTAATCCTGTAATGCCTGCTCCAATGATTGTAATTTGATTTCGGTGTTTAAACGACTTTTTAATCATGGGCATATTATGTAATT
>JAHDIP010000127.1:0-13889 GCA_020630735.1 Saprospiraceae bacterium
TCTCCAAATCGGGAACTTATTATTCACCCATTACTTAACGGTGTAGTTTTTATGGTCTTGGCTTTTGAAGTGCAAATATAAGCATAAAAAAATATTTGTTTAAATACAATTTAATTTTTCGTCATTTAAGTTGCGAAATTACAAAAGCAGTTGATATGTTCTTAGCTATAACTGTTAGAGTGTTATATCCTAATACATAGCGAAATATTGAAATATATGTTGTGTGGTGAGTTAATTTTTTTTTGAATAAATTTTTAGTATGAACTTCGTCGAATCTCTACAATTTCTACACGGCGTTCGCTTGCAGCAGGTACACTATAAATGGAGTTTCGTTGATCATCTAAGCGGTCACTAATACTTTGAGCAGCAGTTGTTTCACCAAAAGCTCTCTCTGAAATAATAAGTTGCTTAGTGTTTAAATACTTTAAGAAAATACCATTCTGATAGTTTCTAAAATGATTGTTAACCGATGAAATACGGCGCTTGGCTAATAGCTCATTATAATCTGATTTCGCCCTTGGACTTGTAAAACCTTTAATAAAAATTTCTACTTGCTCGCCTTGTTGCAATCGAGTCAATAAGATATTACTAAACAATCCTAAATGCCGATAGCCTTTTTCTACTTTCTGATAAAAAAAGTCATCTATTTCTACTTCTGCATCATATACATCGTCTTCATGTAATGGTCGGGTATATTCTGTTTTGTATAGACTTTGTAGAGCTATATATGAGTCATATGTTTCTCCATAAGTTTTCTTCGTCGTTGTTTTTCGAGTTCGACGATCTGGTTCATCGTTATGAAAGTATAATGCTAAAGGCAAAAAGTCTTCTAAGGTTGTAGGTTCTTGCGGAACTGGAATAGTGACTACTTTTGGTGGAACAGTAGTGACTACTTTTGGTTCTGTTGGTTGAGGTGTTGGCTCCGCTTCGATAGGTGGTGTTGGTTCTTCTATCACTACAGGTGGCTCTTCTTTTGGCGGTTCTTCTTCCTGATAGTTTACTTTATAAATATCGTTGCAACAAGCTTTGTTATTTTTGTTGAGATACATCGAACCCAAACGATTCGAAGAAAAATAGGCTCTAGTTCCTTCCTCATTTAAACTATAATAAATATCATTAAAACTACTGTTTAGAGGATAACCTGTATGACTAGCTTTGCTCCATTCGTTTTCTTTTTTTTCTGCTTTAAAAATATCATAGCCGCCTAAGCCTTGGTAACCATCCGAGCTAAAGTAAAGTGTTTGGCTAGTTTGATGATAAAATGGAGTAATGTCATTTTCAGCAGTATTAATAGAGCTTACATTTTCTACTTTTCCAAATTTTCCAGTTGGCGAAATCGAAGCAGACCAAATATCCAACTTGCCTTTTCCGTCTGGTCGATCAGAAACAAAGTACAATGTTTCTTTTCCACTTTCATCGATAGCAATATGTGGTTGCGTATTCGTATAGCCTTCTAAATTAATTGGCTCTTTTATTTTTTTGGCTTTGCCCCAACGTTTTTTGCTATCCATTTCACGATAGTAAATCGCACAGCGAATATTTATTCCACTTAAGTATTCGCATTGAGTAAAGTAAATCCGTTTTCCATTTTTACTAAAAGTGGTGTGTGCTGTATGCTTCGATTCTACATTAAATTTTCGTCGAAGCGTACGCCCTTTTGCACCATTTAAGGAAGTCAATACTTTTGCAATTCGGCGGCGAGGTTGTTGTGTATCTTTTTTATCTTCAAACCGAAAAGAAGAATAGTATAAGGTATCGCCTCTTTGGATCGCCCCAAATTCAGAATAAGGAGTATTTATTTTTTTATCCAAATGCTGAATCTTCAAATCCTCTGCTTCTTTCATCAATTCAGCAGCCCATTTGCAATTGGCAACTTCGTTTCGAGCTTTCAGCACTAGATCGCTTCCGCTACTTCCTTGCTCTGCAATATATTTTTGAAAATATTCTTGCGCAGCTCCATATTCTCCTTCTCCTTTTTTCACCATTGCCAGCTGATAATAAAGTTCAGGAAATTGACCATCTTCACGATCATTTAAGACCTTCAGATAATATTCTTCTGCAATTGGATAGGCATAAAAATTTCGAGCAACTTCGGCATATTGATAAAACACATCAATATTGTCATTATCAAACTCTAAAGCCGTTTTGTAGTGTTGTAATGCTGCGCTATAATCTTTGTTTTCGAATGCTTTATCGCCTGCCTTAATGTATGCTTTCAGACCTTGTGCAAAGCTGATGTTTCCAATTAGTAAAAAGAATAGAAGGAATGTATTTTTCATGAACAAATCGGGATTAATAAAAATCGGGATTAAAAAATAGGGCAAGCCTCAAACGTTTTTACAGGTGCCACTCTCTTGATAATATATACAACAGATAATTCTGGACCACCTTGACCATTCGTTGCTACATCAAAATCAGAAATATTGATATCATAACTTAAACCAAATTGCCAATTATTATAAAACATTCCAACAGCAGGAATAATAGCATCTCCTGTTCGATAACTTGTCGTAAATTGTACAGCAATTTTTTTAGTCAACTCATTACTTAAATAATAACGAACACCTGAACCCAAATAACCTTGTAAATAAGAGCCTTGAAAATGTGCTATGGCATATAAAAGCCAATCTATTTTTTCTTGCACTTCTATCTCTCCAAAACTACCAAAGGTAATTCGTTGATTGAGTTGAGCAGCCGCCTGACTCGTAAAACTTTGGTTTGGTCGATTCACATGATACACAGCTACCCCTGCATCTACACTTGAACGATTATCATCTCGTTGCAAGTGCCAGTTGAAACCGACAGAAATATCAGCAAAAGAAACTGAAGTTCGAGTAAAATTTTCGCCTGATCCACGAGTAGGATCAAACAAGTCACCATTATATTGATTGTCATATTGCAAGCCTACTGGATCGAAAGCACGTTGCCCCCCTCCTAGCATAACTGCAATAGAAGCCAGATTCATTTCATTCAAAATATGAGTATAAGAACCGACTAAATTTACTTGTGTCAAACTTAATTGGGCATCACCAGCCTTATCATAATTAAAAAGTGCACCACCAGAGAAAAAGCCCTTTTTGTAATTCGGCAAAACGGGTACTCGCATATCAAAGGAAGCAGCAAAGGTGGTAAAAGGTACGGGCACCGAAGACCACTGGTTTCTGTAATTTCCTGTAAATCGCATATAACCATCGAAGATTCCTGCTAGAGCTGGATTCGTATGAAGAGGCGTATTATAAAACTGTGCATGATGGATGTCTTGTGCCTGATTGTTCGAAAGGCAACAAAAACTCAGAAAAAGTAGCAGACCGATTTTTAGAGCGTAAAAGTTATTCACGTATACTTTATTTTTTTGTATAAACTATCTTCAATTTGCATTAGTTTCGCATGATTATCAACTCTAATATACTTTTTTTTGCTATAATAGCGGTTAATAAACAATTAACTATGCTACAAGTAGGTATAACAGGCGGAATTGGCAGCGGAAAAACAACAGTTTGTAAGATTTTTGAGACTTTAGGCATCCCTATTTACTATGCAGATGATCGGGCAAAAGCTCTCATGATCGAAAATCAAACGATTGTTTCTGGTCTTAAAAATCTCTTTGGGAAAGAGGTTTATACCGCAGATGGTGCACTCAATCGCCCCTATCTTGCCAACATCGTTTTTAATGATAAATCCAAACTAGAACAACTCAATGCCATTGTACATCCTGCTGTGTTTTTGGATGGCTATAATTGGCATCAGGCTCAAAAGGATGTTCCATACACCATAAAAGAAGCTGCCCTTTTATTTGAAGCAGGTAGTTATAAAGCTATGGATAAACTCATCACCGTTTTTGCGCCAAAAGATGTCCGACTAGAGCGGGTCATCAAAAGAGATAAAACTACTAAAGAAGCTATCGAAGCACGAATGGATAAGCAATGGTCTGATGAGAAAAAAGTGGAGCTTGCTGATTTCGTTATTCACAATTATGATGAACATTTATTGATTCCGCAGGTTTTAAAAATACATCGGGAGCTAAGTGGAAATGAAAATGAAAGTGGGAATGAAAATGAAAGTTAAAATAAAAGTGAACGTGCGCTATTTATGATATTTAATTTAAGTTGAGCATAATTTTGAAGTGTGAACAGAGAACAGTGAAGCAGGATTTTAAGTATTAGGCAAATAATCTCTATTCAAAACAATCCCTTTTCTCTGCTCTCGGCTCTTTGTTCTTAAATTTTCAGTAAAAAATACCATTATGAAATACCTACTTACTCTACTTTTCCTACTACACATTACACTCCTACAAGCGCAAGACACCTTTTCAATTGTAGCTGTTGATCCTGCTACTGGTCAAGTGGGAAGTGCAGGAGCTTCATGCATAGGCGGCGCTATTATCATTAGCGATATTTTACCTGGCAAAGGCGCCATTCATACCCAATCGTTTTGGGAGGAAGAAAATCAGATAAATGCTCGGGCACAAATGGAAGCTGGTTCCTCTCCTACAGAAATTATTGCTTGGCTGACGGCTAACGATAATGATGGTACACCGTTTACTCGGCAATATGGTATTGTTGATTTTGATGATGATATGATACCTCGAACAGCGGGCTATACAGGGCCAGGTTGTTTTGATTATAAAGATCACATTTTAGGTGATAATTATGCTATTCAGGGAAATATTTTGATCGGTGCTGAGGTATTGGAAAATATGGAGCAAAATTTTCTAAATACACAAGGAACCTTAGCAGAACGTTTGATGGCTTCTATGCAAGGTGCCAATATCCCTGGGGCTGATAGTCGTTGTTTAGATGAAGGGGTATCTTCGCTTTCTGCCTTTATTCGAATAGCAGGACCAAATGATACCGCTGGTGATTTTATGCTAGACCTCAATGTGCCTTCTACTCCTTTTGGTGAAGAGCCGATTGATTCGCTTCAAAGCCTGTTTGATGGTTGGTTATTGACTAATTCTGAAGAAATTATTCAAAATAATGAAATTTCTGTTAGCGTTTTCCCCAACCCTTCTACTGAAAAAATTGTTATCCATATTGATGATTGGCAAGCCGCCGATTCAATGGAATTGCTTATTTTTGATCTTCAGGGTAAAAAGATACACCAACAAAAGGTAAAATCACCACAAGTCATTTTAGATAATCAGCAATTAAAATCTGAAAAAACGTATATTTACCAACTTTTAGAGCAAGAAATAATCGTAAAAAGCGGAAAGCTTTTATTTTTATAGAGAAGTTGTTTAAAAATGAATTGATGGATTATTTGCAAGTCATTGATTCCTATTTACTTTAGTTATTATAATTTCCGTAGCTATAGCTACATAAATTCTGAATAGAATTTATCGCTTGCGGACGGGATGCAAAATGAGCTTTGTACTAGAAAATCAAGCACTTACAACTAATCACAGAACACATTCTTAATCAACTTCAGAAACCAACTATTATGTCAAAACAATTGAATATTCCTATAATGGCTGATTTGGCAGCCCAAGGCAAAGAGCCTGAAATCTTATTTTGGGTCGGTTGTGCAGGTAGTTTCGATGCTAGAGCGCAAAAAGTCACGGTTGCTTTTTCCAAAATATTGAACGAGGTCGGTATTGATTTTGCTATTTTAGGAAAAGAAGAAAGCTGTACGGGCGATCCCGCTCGTCGTGCGGGAAATGAATTTGTGTTTCAGATGACAGCACTCCAAAACATCGAAACACTCAAAATGTATAATGTCAAAAAAATGGTGACGACTTGTCCGCACTGTTTTAATGTGATCAAAAACGAATATCCGCCTCTTGGTGGCAATTTCGAAATCATGCACCATACGCAATTTTTACAATCACTGATAGATGAAGGTCGTATTTCTCTACAAGGTGGTGGCGCTTTTCAGGGCAAAAAAATAACTTACCACGATTCTTGTTATATCGGTCGAGCAAATGGTATTTACGACGCTCCTCGCTCGGTATTAGAAAAACTAGATAATACCCTTGTCGAAATGGAGCGTAGCAAGACAAATGGTCTTTGCTGTGGTGCTGGCGGTGCTCAAATGTTTAAAGAAAACGAACCAGGTGACAAACGTATCAATATAGAGCGCACCGAAGAAGCGCTCGAAACGGGTGCCGAAATCATTGCGGCTAATTGTCCATTCTGTATCACGATGATGCAAGATGGTATCAAAGCAAAAGACAAACAAGATAGCGTAATGGTCTACGACCTAGCCGAACTCATCGTCAATAACAAAGGATTATAATGTATCAACAATTACCTGATCAAACACGTGTTTGGATTTATCAAAGTAATCAAGCTTTTTCGGAAGAAACTGCTCCTGTTATCGAAAAACGGTTACAGGAATTTGCAGCGCAATGGGTAAGCCATAATAACCAGCTTAAAGCCTTTGGAAAATTATATCATCGCCAGTTTATTGTACTGATGGTAGACGAAAGTCAGGCTGGTGCTAGTGGCTGCTCGATAGATAAGTCGGTTCATTTTATTAAAGCAATCGAACAAGATTTTCAGGTTGATTTATTCGATCGAATGGTCTTTACCTACAAAGAAGGTGATGAGGTAAAAACAGCTCATCGGGAAGCATTTGCAGAGCTTTACAAGGCAGGCAAAATAAATGATAACACTATCGTTTTCAACAACTTAGTCAACACAAAGAAAGATTTTGAGGAAAAATGGACAGTGCCTTTGGCTCAAAGTTGGCACAAACGAATGGTTTAAAATCTGTTCTAAATCTAAAAAATACTACCATTCATAGAATAAACTAGTTTTCTACTTACAAGAGTCTTAGTTTTAAGAAAAAAAGAATAAACCATATGTTTGGAAAAGTAAAAAAATGGCTAGGTATTGAAGGCGTAAAACTCGAACTTTTACTACCTGAAAAAGTACGGGAGTCAGATGGGATTGTTAAGGGAAAAATTTTGTTTTACTCGATGCATTCGCAAACGGTTACGTCTATAAAAGTAAACATCGTTGAACGATATACGCGTGGTCGTCGTAGCGAAAAAAAATCGGATGAATATCAAATGGGTGAAATCAAACTAAAACGAGATATTCCAATTCCTGCTGATGAAACAGTAGAAATTGAATTTAGTCTTCCTTTCGAAATGATCAAATCGGATATGGACGAACTAGGCGACGAAAATATTTTATTGGGTGGACTGGCGAAGGCTGCCAAAATGATTCAAGGCGCTAGTTCCGAATTTAGAGTAGAGGCAGAAGCTACCGTCAGAGGCACGGCGCTCAATCCTTTTGATAAAGAAACGATTGAGATTGTTTAATTAAAATCAAAATGTAAATAAAAGTAAAAAATTAACACTCGTACTATTTTCAGTTAAACTTTTACTTTAATTTTCCTCAAAAAAATAGGCTGTTTGCTTTGCAAACAGCCTATTTTTTTGAGGAAAATTGTTTATTTCTTTTCGAAACTTTTGATGATCTCGTCATCAGGCGTATTCAAATTATCGAGCAAAAACTTCGTATCATCTGCAAAATCATCTTTAGGATATTTTTCTAAAAATGTTTCGTAGATTACTTTAGCTTGATCTTTTTGCTTCATGTCATTATCCATAGTAAAACCTTTCAGGAATAAAGCTTGAGGAGCCTTTTCGTAAGTTGGATATTTATTGTAAATCCAATCGTAGATATCAATTGCTTTAGGGAACTGACGAATAGAACGAGCTGTTTCGGCAGCTTTAAACAAAAACTCTGGAGAACGAGCTTCATTTGGTAACAACATCGCATACAGTTCACTATCAGTGATATAGTTTCCAGCTACTTGAAAATCAATTTTACGTGTTTCTTCATTGTACATTTGAGTGCCTAATGCCGCAATACGTTCCTCTACAGCTTTAGCATCAGCAGGAATTTTTGCTTTAACTTCAGCAGCCTTTGCATGCGTTGGAAAAGCCTTTCCAAATGCTTGATATAGAGTTGTAGCAGTACTTGTATTTTTCATATTCTCTCCAAATATAGATGCCATTGATAACACATTATCGGGTGTAGATGAAGCAGTAGGATGATTACGTAATGCTTCTTGTAAATAGCCCAAGGCTTGACCAGCGAGGTTCATACTTAAGCTCGCTTGGGCAGCTTCGCCTAGCAACTTAGCATTTCCTTCATGATCTTGTGGGTTTTCACGAGCTTTGCTAATCAATGATTTTACTTTTTCTATCGCTTCATTATTTGGAGCTTTTGTTTCTGTTTTTTCTTCTGCTACAGCGTTTGTGTCTGACTGACAAGCCATAATCGTAAGAACTAGGGCGCATAATATTAGAATTCTCATCTTCATATTTATTATTTTGGAATTTTTCTAAAAAAGTATGTAAAAATAAATTTCTTTTTTCGGTTTACCAAGAGTAACAGTATTAAGTTCATTAGATTATATAAAGTTTCAAAAAATGAAGAGAGCTCTTTCAAAAAAAAGGGGGAATATGTTAAAGTTTTATCCCTTCTATTCTCTTTAAATTAGGTTTCAAATATGCATCCACCAAATTATATTTCCCTATTCAAGCATATTCTAGTCTTTAACTTTTTAATATTCTACGTTTTCAACTGTAAATACTGCTTTTATTAATATTAGCTTCCGTCTTCCACACCTATTATACAATAGAGTTTGGAATAAATATTGTTATATTAATAAAAAAAATAATAGATTGCATGCTAAACGGTGAGTTACCTCTATAAAGCTAGACTATAATACACCTTCTTTTCAGTTTTACTCTTATTTAGTTGATTTGCATCTATATTATTTCTATGCATCATTTTAAGTAATGAATAAAATACGTTTTCGATTTTGAAATGAAGATCTCACTCTCAATTGCTTGAGTTTACTATAAAGAAAGTTTTAAAAAAATTATCTGTTACCAAGAGAAGTTTTAGGATGTATTTTCACATACATCTACATCCTTCAAAAAATAGTAATAATTCATTTTTTTTGGAATAAATATTGTAGGTTGCATTATTAAATTTTATCAACTCTAGTCGGATAAGAAATACATTCCTTCCTTAAGATTTGTAAAATTGTTAATGGCTCACCTCATAATAAAATATCTTTACGGTCCTCTTCAGTAATTTGGTTCAACACATTGAATCCAAACTAAATTATTTCATATCGTCAATGTTGATGGTATGATACACAACCGTTAAAACTACTTTTATGAATTCTTTTCCACTAAAACTACTTTTAGTTGTTTTATTGAGCTATAACAATTACTTATTACTTGCAAATGATAATTTGCAAGTTGCCCTTTCACATTCGATAAATGGTCCTGTAGAACGAGTCGGCAATACAACCTTGTATACCTTTCCGATGCGATATAAAGTCGAAAATGTTGGTACCGAAAATATTGTAGAGCTACTCGTACTCAACGAACTAGCTGCCGATTTTAATCTAAGTTTAAGTGATATTTTTATAGAAACAGCACCGAGTATTATTTATGTAACTCCAGGATCTTTTGTCAATCCAAGTACAAGCTATACAGGTGTTACACCAAATCATAATCTGCTAGATACAGGTAACTGTATTTTATTGCCAGGTCATAAAGTGACAATACAAGTACAAGTAACATTGAATGTAGGTGTTTTTGGAAGTACTGCGCTTACGCAATCCTTAGCTGTCGCTTTCGATGAAGCCCAAAACACTGACTTGGATTGGAGTGATGAAGGAAACGTACCAGATCCATTTCCTTATGATGGTTCACCTGGTGATGGAGAAGGCGAAGATGATAAAACAACTGTTATCTTTTTATCTCCTGTACAGATAGGCTTGGCTCAGCAAGTTAATGGAGAATTAGAACAACTAGATTCTACAACTTATCGTATTCCCTTTCGGTATCGAATACAAAATCTAGGGCAACTTGATTTGGTTTCTGTTAATTTAGAAAATGACTTTGCTGCCAATTTGGGCATTCCTGCTTCATCTATAAACATTCATCAGGCACCAGAAATTATTTCATTGAATGCAGGCTCTAGCCTTCAATTAAACCCAAATTTTACAGGAGTAGCCCCCAATCATGAATTTTTTCTTCCTACTGGAAATTTTCTAGAAGCTGGAGACAAGGCTACGATTCAACTTTGGGTAGATATTGATTTCGGAACAGACTATGGCTTATTTACCAATCAGTCATCTATATTTGTTCAAGATGCAAATGGTATATCTGGTGCTGATCTTAGCGATGATGGTAAACTAATGGATGAGTTTCCTGAAGATATGGACTTTGGTGGAGGAATAGGCGAAAATGACAAAACGGAGTTTTTCTTTTCTCCTCCCTTTCATGTAGGTGTTTCTCATTGGATAAGTGACCCCATACGCCAACATGGAAATAGTACCAAATTTGAAATACCAATACGTATAAAAGTCCAAAACTTGGGCGATGTAGACATTACCCAACTAAGTATACAAAATGACTTAGCTATAAATCTTAATATACCAAAAGAAGCAGTACAAATTGTAACCAACCCTCAAATAGTATTTATTTCCGAAGGTTCAACGTTACCACTTAAACCTAACTATCTTGGTCATACTTATTATACCGAAATGATTAAGGAAAGTTATACGCTACTTAAGCCTGGACATGCAGCCATTATTTCCTTGAAAGTAGCCGTTGATGTTGGCGTAGAAGATGGTTCTTTTACGAACCAAATAAGAGTAGTTGCAAATGATATATATGAGCAAGAAGATATCGATCTAAGCGATGAAGGTACAAAAGTAGATGAAAAGAAAAATGACAATAATCCAGGTAGTGGACCGCTTGAAAATGATCCGACAATTATCGAAGTTGGCAAACAAACTCATCTAGGTCTTGCTTTAGAACAAAACCAACCAATTGAAAAAGATGGTAATACTGGGCAATATATTGTTCCATTCAAATATCATTTACAAAATTTTGGAGAAACCGATTTCGTTCAGCTAGACTTAAGAAATGACCTTGCAAAAGCATTCGGTTTACCTGCTTCTGCAATACAAATAAATCAAATACCTCAATTAGTTTATGCTTCACCTGGAACAACGTTACAGATGAATCCAAACTATACAGGTTTTGCGCCTAATGATAATCTCTTATTAGCTAGCGGAAATCATTTTGAGACAGGAGACAAAGCTGCCATTCAAATTTATGCAACGATTAATTTTGACACCAACATTGGTACGTTTTCAAATCAAGCAAGTTTGGCTGGTGAGGACGAAAATGGTATACAAGATTTTGACCTAAGTGATGCTGGAAAAGTAAAAGATGAAAACAAACTAGACCATATAATTGCAAGTGGTCCAACTGAAAATGATCCTACTTTATTTAGTATTGATTCTCCTGCTCAAATCGCTGTAGCACTTCAGCTAAAAAGTATAAGTCCACTAAGTCCTACCGTTCATGAAATGACTTTTCGATATAGAGTTTCTAATCTAGGGCAGACAGATTTTACTCGTGTTGAATTACGCAATAACCTTGCAGCAGAATTGGGCTTACCAATTTCAGCCATTAATATCCAAACAGCCCCTACGCTCATTCATGTTACGAATAATTCAACCATTCAAGTTAATCCTGATTATACGGGAACCATACCTAATGATAACCTCTTAGCAAGTACTGGAAATAGACTTAATGCTGGCGATAAATATACAATTGACCTTACCATAAGTGTTGACTTTGGAATTGCTCATGGTCAATTCACTAACCAAGCAATAGCTATTGGGGAAGATGAGGCAAATAACATGGATATTGATTTTAGTGATGAAGGTAAGATTGTCGATGAAAATAGTGATGATTATAATATCGGTACTGGAGCTACTGAAAATGACCCAACGGTAATAAATTTAGGTAATTCGGATGAAGCTAAACCAAATGTACTCTTCTTCATGATAGATGATATCAATGACTGGATTGGATGCTATGGTGGTCATCCCGATGCCTATACACCAAATATGGATCAACTAGCTGCTGAGGGTATAAAATTCCAAAATGCACAGGCAAATGCCGTTTTTTGTAACCCTAGTAGAGTAAGTGTTATTACAGGATTAAAACCTTCCTCTTCTGGCATTTACGACAATGGTATCGACTTTGAACACTGGCGACGAGCCATGAGAAACCCCAATTTAGAAGGTGTTAAAAACTTTGGTCCTAATGCCGGAAATGTAAAAACGATTTTCGAAGTTTTTGAAGATCATAATTACCACCTTGCAACTACAGGTAAAATCTTTCATAGCGAAGAGCAAACGCTTGCAGAACCATGGAATCAAATCAATTTTTTTGATAACAAATTATACTTTGGTAATATTAATAATTCACCTTTAAATGGTTTGACCAATTATACCAAGGGAAACAATAAAGCCAATGACTGGGGTGCTGTAGAAAATGCCTTGCAGCCACTTTCTAACCTCCCTTATACCGAAGAAGATACAGAAGATTTTCAGATTACTGAACAAACATTACAAATAATTGAAAATTTACCTCCAGACGATCCGTTCTTTTTGAGTGTAGGTTTTATTCGTCCTCATATCCCGCTTTATGTACCACAACGTTATTTGGATATGTACAAAGATGCAAATGGAGAATATGATGTTGCCTTACCTCAAGACATTTTAGTCAATGACCAAGATGATGTACCTTTGCCTACTACCATGAGGCATTATACAAGTGTATTCCAACATACTGATAGATGGAAGAGTTTAGTAGCACACTACCTAGCTGCTATTACTTGGGTTGATGATCAAATAGGTATTATCATCAACGAATTAGAAACAAAAAATTTACTAGACAATACCATCATTGTTTTGTGTAGCGACCACGGTTATACAATGGGCGAAAAACAATATTTCAAAAAAGGTACCTTGTGGAGAGAATCTACAGATGTTCCTTTGATCATAAAAGCACCAGGTATTACCACGCCCAACTCATCAACAGATAGTATCGTAAGTTTAATTGATATTTTCCCTACACTTGTCGATCTTGCTGGCATCAATATGCCCAATGACATTCCTAGAGATGGTCGTAGCCTAATGCCACTTATTGATAACCCAACGACTAGATGGCCTTGGCTTGCTAGTACAGACTATGTTGACCCAAAGCGTGGTTATAAATCAAAAGGGCTAAGGTCTACTTCAACTTCATATAAACTGTATGAGTTAGATAATCCATTTCCTCCAGACTTTAGATCAGAGTTATACGATCTATCAATTGATCCACACGAATGGTATAACCAACTTTCTAGCGTGCATGGCGAGCCTTTTATTCATGAAGAAGCAGAAAAAGAATTGAAAGAAAAAATAGAAGGGCAACTAATGCCTAATAAAGCACCTCTTTGTAGGAATAAAGCTAAATTAATTACCGATGCATCCTTTGCTTTTCACTTCACAATAGAAGCTGATGACCCGAATAAAGATCATTTATTATTTAGTATCAAACAACTACCTCGTTTTGGAAGCTTATACCTACTTCAGCCTGGCTCATCTGTCGCAACTCCAATTACAGAGACATCCTTTACTCTTGACGAATCAACTAGTCGATCTGTAGACTTAATATATCTGGCAAGTACAGATGCTCCTCTAGATGCAAAGGAAGATATTGTTATTTTTGAAGCAACAGATGGAGCTTATCGTTCGAGGGGTTTTGTTAGTTTAACCTATGATAATAATTCTTTTAGAATGCCCGAACCACGACTGCATGAAACAATACAAGATTTCGCTTTTTCCCTATACCCTAATCCTGCTCAAGATCAACTAACTGTAAATTGGGAAGAAGATGGGAATGCTTCTATTGCTATTTTTAATGTAGCAGGTCAGCTTGTTAACTATATTGATCAAGCAGAAAATGGACAATCAATCAACATCAAACATCTAAACCAAGGCACTTATTTTATGAATGTAAATATTGATGGAAAAATTAAGCAAAAACAGTTTATAAAAATGTA
>JAHDIP010000127.1:13989-17343 GCA_020630735.1 Saprospiraceae bacterium
CTTCGACTACACGATAATGCAGGACTTTATAGAGCTTTATGTTCTGGCAATCCTGTATTGCCCCTTTTTATTTTTGATACGAACATCTTAGATAAGTTAGAAGATAAACAAGATGCTAGAGTTGAATTTATCCATAATAGTTTGCAAGCTATCCATCAAGAAGTACAAAAATTTGGGAGTACCCTTATTGTAAAAATCGGAGAACCAAAACAAATTTGGAAAAACTTGATTACACAATATGACATCGATCAAGTATATACCAATCACGATTTTGAACCTTACGCTTTAGAACGAGACGAAACAATTAAACAACTCCTTCTAGAAAATAATATTACTTTTCATTCTTTTAAAGATCACGTCATTTTTGAGAAAGATGAAGTCCTGAAGGATGATGGAAGTCCTTATACAGTTTTTACGCCATACAGCAAAAAATGGAAGAAAAAATTAGAGACAAAAATCGTAAAAGAAAAAGGTAAACAGATTTCCTACTACCTTCAATCTTATCCAAATGAAAAATATTTTCATCAATTCTACCAAACAAAAATACTAGCATTGCCTTCTTTGAAGGATGTCGGTTTTCAAAAAACAGCCATCGAAATTCCATCAACTACCGTTAGCAGAGCCTTGATAAAAAATTATGCAGAGACTCGTAACTTCCCAGCCATAAATGGTACTTCAAAATTGGGCATTCACTTTCGCTTCGGCACCATCAGTATCAGAGAAAAAGCTCGTAAAGCCGCCCTTTTAAATGAGACTTATCTCAATGAATTGATTTGGAGAGATTTTTATGCGATGATCCTTTCACACTTTCCACATGTCGTCAAAAATGCCTTTCGCAAAAAGTACGAATTTGTACAATGGCGAAATAATGAAGACGAATTTCGACAATGGTGTGCTGGCCAAACAGGTTATCCGATCGTTGATGCAGGAATGCGAGAGCTAAATACGACAGGCCATATGCACAATCGTGTCCGTATGATCACTGCAAGTTTTTTGACCAAACATTTACTCATTGACTGGCGTTGGGGCGAGGCTTATTTTGCTCAAAAATTATTAGACTTCGATCTAGCTAGTAACAATGGTGGTTGGCAATGGGCAGCTGGCTGCGGTACAGATGCTGCACCATATTTCCGTATCTTCAATCCCTACACCCAACAAACGAAGTTTGATAAGGAATTCAAATACATCAAAAAATGGGTACCTGAATATGGGACGACTGAATACATAGAACCAATAGTCGATCATAAGGTGGCACGAGAACGTTGTCTAGCGACTTACAAAGAAGGATTGGCGAATGCGGAGATGGTGTAAACTATTTTTTGCCCTTCACCTTTATCGGCGGATGCTTTTTCAAAAAGTCTAGTACCGCTTTAGGCTCATCTGTGATGTAAAGTAAGTCGTGGTATTCTTTGCCCCAAGACAATTGCTTCAATAAAGGATAAATCATTGTTTCTATCTCGTAACGATGTGTTCCTAAAAAAACGATTGGGCTATAGTAATTAAATGTACCATAATGATTTTGCGTAGCATCCATAAAAATTTCTTGTGTGGTACCTGCACTTCCTGGTGCACAAACAATACCGTATAAGCTAATCGCTAGCAAGGTATCTTCTCGGATAGAATTGGAAAAATATTTGGCGATATGTGAGGCAAAAAGATTACTCGGTTCGTGGCCATAAAACCATGTTGGAATGGCAAGACTATCTTTTCCTTTCGGATATTTATCTAACACTTTTACCGCTTGACGGTGATAATTCTTATCGGTATAATGTGGTGCTTTTTCTAAAATAGCTATTGCATCGGCTAATGCCTTTTGAGGTTTCCCTGCAAAGTAAGCGCCTAAATTAGTAGCCTCCATTATTCCTGGTCCGCCACCTGAAACAACAAAGTATTTGTTTTCTGCTAGAAGTTTTGAAGCATAAGCCGTTTTATGATAATGAGGATCATTACGCTTAGTGCTATGTCCTCCCATAAAACCGACACATTTCTTCTTCGTCATCCCATCCTTATTGTACTGAAGCAAATCTCGAAGCGCATCATCCATTGCATGATCATGTATCCGCTGCCAAAGTGCTTCGTTGATCGTTGGGTTGAATTTTGATTGACTAAAATGGTTGTAGATTTTCAGATCAATACTATTATCCTTTTTACTGGTATAACCTTCCATCAATTCTTTCCAGTCATATAATTTCTTTCTAAAAGGATTGTAAGGTAAGTTAGCTGGACATTTATAAATGTAAGCTCCTTTCCGATAGAGAATCAGCTCATCTTCCAATGCTAGTTGACAACCTAAAAAAGTAGTATTTTCAATCTTCGCTTTAGTCCAATCAATTTTAGCTTTTCTTAGGTCTAAATCTTGAAAAGTACAATTTTGAAAAGATAAGCCTTTCCGTCTAAATTGTTGTAAGCTTGCTACCTCGGTTATGATAATTTCGTTAGTGGCACTAAGTTTTCCTCCTGGCATGTTTTTATTTCGTTTATTCTATTGCCAAAGTTAAATTTTGCAATTGACAATGTGTACCTTTTTGCCTTTTATTTTTGTATCAAAAACTTTCCTTTGTATTTTGCAGCCCTAAATCAAGTTTATTATGAAATTAAATTTAGATGTGGGTGTAGCGAGCAAGCAAGAATGGATAGATGCTGTGATGGCAGATTTCGATGCTTTCCTCATCGACCATGCTGATTGTGAACGAAAAGCTTCTGCAATGGCCATGAGTTTTGTTGCCAAATACCCAAACAGAGTGGAGATCATTCCAGATCTCATTGATACTGGTATTGAAGAATTGGAACATTTTAAGCAAGTTTATGAATTGATGGAAAAACGTGGTATCGAACTACCTGCTCAAATGGGCGGCGATCCTTATGTCAAAGAACTCATCAATCGCTGTCGTACAGGACGTGACGAGCGGTTTATGGATCGACTTCTTATTGCATCTGTAGTAGAAACTAGAGGTGCTGAACGCTTCCGACTAGTCTCCGAAGCTCAAGAAGAACCTGAGTTGCATCGTTTCTATAAAATACTTTGGGCATCTGAAGCAAAACATGGTCATCTTTTTGTAAAAATGGCTTTACATTATTTCACTAAAGAAGAAACGTATAAACGCTTAGAATGGTGGATTGAACAAGAAGCAGAGGTGTTAAATAATTTGGAAATTAGATCGGCGTTGCATTAATACAACATTAAAAAACTATCATTGTTGACTTGGTCAGTCGAAGTAGTCTCATAGGTTCACTCAAAAGTGACCTGAATAAGTATCTCTAGCGATTTATTTTTAGCAAAAACAAAATTTTTAAACAGATGAAATGTCCATGATTAAGTCTTAAACCTGCCTGCCGGCAGGCAGGCACACAAAG
>JAHDIP010000128.1 GCA_020630735.1 Saprospiraceae bacterium
CTAAAGAGCTTGGACAGAAAAAAGTAACTTATTTTAGTCCAAGCTCTTACTTTCATTTTTCCATCTAAATAATGATTAAAAACAAATAGATTATTTAAATGCAAAAATTGTCTACACACCTAATATTGTTCTTTTTCATTCGGGAAATCACCACTTCTTACATCTGCCTTATATTGCTGTGCAGCCTCTTTCATTGATTCAAATAACTCTAGATACCGACGTAAAAATCGAGGTTGAAAATCTTTCGTTATTCCCATCAAATCATGTGTGACTAATACTTGACCATCAACATGCATACCTGCTCCAATTCCAATGACAGGAATCGTCAATTGTGCTGCTACTTCCTTTGCCAACTTTGCAGGAATTTTTTCTAACACAATAGCAAAGCATCCCAATTTTTCTAAAGCTTTAGCATCAGACAACAATTTCTTAGCTTCTTCTTCTTCTTTTGCTCTTACCGTATAGGTACCGAATTTATAAATTGATTGTGGAGTCAAACCCAAATGTCCCATTACTGGGACACCTGCAGAGAGAATACGGCGAATAGATTCTTCGATTTCGACACCACCTTCACATTTTATAGCATGCGCACCTGATTCTTTCATGATCTTAATGGTAGAAGCTAGCGCTTTTGTTGAATTACCTTGATAGGAACCAAAAGGTAAATCAACTACAATAAGCGATCTTTTTACTGCTCTAACTACCGAAGAAGCATGATAAATCATTTGATCAAGCGTAATCGGTAGAGTAGTCTCGTGTCCAGCCATTACATTAGAAGCAGAATCACCAACCAATAAAATATCAATTCCTGCCTCATCCAAGATACGAGCCATTGAGAAATCATAGGCAGTCAGCATGGATATCTTTTCCCCTTTTGATTTCATTGCTTGTAAAACATGAGTCGTAATCCGCTTTACTTCCTTATTTACAGACATTTTCTTTTGTTTAAATCATTTAAAAAAAGGTGCTTTATGTTGTACATACTCTTAACATAAAGCCTATACTTATACGTTTTTTACAAAATCGCTGCAAGATATTAAAATTTGTGCTGTTTTTAATCCGTTTTGCCTTCGTACATAGTAAATTAAATTTTAGAGAAACCGAAGTCGTTTTTGGATTGCCAAACGATTGAAGTTATTGAGAAGTATTATTAGCTAATAAATTTTGGGTAGATTATTATTTGGAAGACATCTTAACACTTTTTGACACTTAACCTTTCAAAAAAGTAGCTGAAAATTTGTTTAAAAACTTTACCTTTGTGCCATGAAAAAGATAATTACATTAAGTTTATTATTGGTAGTAATAGGAATGCAGTCTTGTTCTAATGATTTTGAGTTGATTGACGATTGGAAAGACATCCCGATTGTATATGGTTTATTGTCTCCTATCGATACCGCACAATATATAAGAATAGAAAAAGCTTTTGTTGATCCTAGCACAAGTGCGCTCACTATTGCTCAGAATCCCGATTCCTTGTATTATGATAATATTTCTGTGCAACTAAAGAGAGAATCAGACGGTCAGGTTTACACCTTAAATAAAGTAGATGGTAATGCTGAAGGCTACCAACGAGAATCAGGTGTTTTTGCCGATTCACCCAATTACCTTTATAAAATCAAAACAGATAATATAAATTTGGTAGGTGGAGAGGAGTATACTTTAATGATAAACAGAGGTGATAATCTTGATGTCGTTACTGCATCTGAAGTATTGGTGAAAGATCTTGAATTAAAGAGACCAACTGCAGGAGATCCTATACAATTTGTAAATAGTAATACTGGAGAATATAATAGTGAATTTAAAGTTCGTTGGTTAACAGATAGAACAGCACATATTTTTGATGTTCGTCTTTTGATTCATTATTGGATTAATGAACCTAATATTCCAACCAATTTAAGAACATTGTCTTGGATAATAGATAGCAATAGAAAAGCGGAAACAGATGCATCATCGGATGCTTTTCAGTTGACTACTGAAATAGAGCCTATAGCGTTCTATCGCTTCTTACAAAATAATATCGATGCTTCTGAAAATGTAAATCGCTACTTTAGATCAATTGATGTCATCGTAGACGCTGGTGGTCAAGAGCTACTTAATTATATTGATGTAGGTCAGGCTAATACAGGTATTACGAGTTCACAAGTCATTCCTACTTATACTAATCTTTCCGAAGGCCAAGGTGTGTTTTCTGCTAAAAATCAAGTGATCGGTGAGTTTTACACGATCTCTGGTGCCAGTAGAGATTCCCTTAGAGAAAGTATTTTTACTAGAAAATTGAATTTTCAATAACGGATTTACTTATTCTGTCAAAAGAAAAAAGGGATGGCTTCGAGTCATCCCTTTTTTTATGTTAAACTTAATGAAGCAAGCATTAAAATATCCTGTCATACTGACGTTTTGTCATCCTCTTTATTCTGAAATTTGCCAGAAATAACACAATATTACAGTCAAAAAGGCACAAAAAAGTAAAATTTTGGCTTGGCATATCAATTGATCTATTGAAAATGATATTAAAATTGAATTGAATTTAAGGGATGAAATAAATCAATAATTAATTATTCAATTTAAGACATTCCTAACACTAAAAATAGATTTAAACATGGGTAAAATCATAGGTATTGACTTAGGTACAACCAACTCCTGTGTAGCTGTAATGGAGGGCAACGAACCTGTCGTTATTCCTAATGATGAAGGTAGACGAACAACACCTTCTGTAGTTGCATTTTTGGATAATGGAGAACGTAAAATTGGTGATCCTGCAAAGCGTCAGGCAATCACAAATCCTACACGTACGATAGCTTCTATAAAGCGTTTTATGGGTACTCGTTATTCTGAAGTTGCTAATGAAACAGGTAGATGGCCGTACAAAATCGTAAAAGGTGATAATGACACCGTACGAGTTGAGATTGAAGATCGTAAATATACGGCTCAAGAAATTTCTGCAATGGTACTTCAAAAAATGAAGAAAACAGCAGAAGACTTTTTAGGTAGTGAAGTAACAGAAGCTGTTATTACTGTTCCTGCTTATTTCAATGACTCACAACGTCAAGCGACAAAAGAAGCTGGAGAAGTTGCTGGTCTTACTGTAAAGCGTATTATCAATGAGCCTACTGCTGCTGCTTTAGCATACGGATTGGATAAGCGTCAGAAAGATATGACGATTGCTGTATACGATTTAGGTGGTGGTACTTTCGATATCTCAATCCTTGAATTGGGTGATGGCGTTTTCGAAGTGAAATCTACGAACGGTGATACGCACTTAGGTGGAGACGATTTCGATCAAGTGATCATTACGCACTTAGCAGAAACATTTATCAAACAAGAAAATATTGATTTACGTAAAGACCCAATGGCTTTACAACGTTTAAAAGAAGCTGCTGAAAAAGCAAAGATTGAATTATCTTCTTCTTCTGAAACAGAAATCAATTTACCATATGTAACGGCTGTAGATGGTGTGCCTAAACACTTAGTGTTGAAGCTGACTAGAGCACAGTTCGAAAAATTGGCTGATAGCTTAGTAGCTCGTACATTGAAGCCGTGTGAATTAGCATTGAAAGATGCTGGTTTGAGCAAGAGCGATATTGATGAAATCATCCTAGTTGGTGGATCAACGCGTATCCCTCGTATCCAACAAGCAGTAGAAGATTTCTTTGGTAAAAAACCGAATCGTGGTGTAAACCCTGATGAAGTTGTTGCTATCGGAGCATCTATTCAAGGTGGTGTATTGAGCGGTGATGTACAAGATGTCTTGTTACTAGACGTTACGCCATTATCAATGGGTATCGAAACAATGGGTGGTGTTTATGATGTCGTAATCGAAGCAAACTCAACGATTCCTACCAAAAAATCGAAAGTCTATTCAACAGCAGCAGATAACCAACCTTCTGTAGAGATTCACATCCTACAAGGAGAGCGTCCAATGGCTAGAGACAATCGTGCAGTGGGGCGTTTTATCTTAGATGGAATTCCACCAGCACCAAGAGGTATGCCTCAAATTGAAGTCACCTTCGATATGGATGCTAACGGTATCTTAAACGTTTCGGCGAAAGATAAAGGAACAGGTAAAGAACAAAACATCCGTGTAGAAGCATCAACTGGTTTGTCTAAAGAGGAAATCGAAAAGATGAAGGCAGAAGCAGAAGCGAATGCAGAATCAGACAAGCAGGCACGTGAAATGGCAGACAAAGTAAACCAAGCGGATTCATTAATTTTCCAAACGGAAAAGCAAATGAAAGAGTATGGTGATAAAATTCCTGAAGAAAAGAAAAAGCCAATCGAAGAAGCTTTAGCTGAACTAAAGGAAGCGCACGCTGCCAATGATTTAGTGAGAATTGATGCTGCTATGGAGAAAATGAATACAGCATGGCAAGCTGCTAGTCAAGAAATGTATCAAGCTTCTCAAGAGGCAAATGGTGCAGGTGCTGACCCGAATGCTGGACCTGGTCCAGATGCTAATGCTGGAGCTGACAACGAAAACACTACAGAAGATGTAACTGATGTAGAGTTTGAAGAAGTCGATGACAAAAAATAAAAATTTCAGTTAAAGAATAGTTGAAATTATTGAAAAGCCTTTCCGAGCAATCGGAGAGGCTTTTTTTGTGGACTTATATGATTGTTAAAAAGAAATAAATGACATTTTTTTATAATAAGTACAATTTTATATATATATTGTTTGTTAATAATATGAAAGCATAGGTTTTATAAGAATTTGATCTATTTAAATATTACTGTTTTGGCTAAGATTTTGTAGTAAAAGAGAGAGACAGTTTAACTATAGAAAACAACATGATCGGTGATAAACCTACCCAAAAATGGCTCGCGGTATACTTATACTACAATGAGCCATGGGAACAATTTTTAACGGAGGCAATAATGCCCTATGTCAATACCGTAATTAAAACTGGTATTGCAGAACAATACTTTTTTATACGGTATTGGAATCGTGGTCCACACATCCGACTGCGATTTAAGGGTGATCGAATTGTATTGGATAGCATATTGCGACCCAATATCGAAGAACATTTCCAAAATTATTACGAATCTAAACCTTCTACTCGAAAAGAACCTAATTATCCTCCCCGTTTTCCAAGAGATTATAAATGGTTTCCCAATAATTCTTTACAGTTTATTTCATACGAACAAGAGGTTGCTCGATATGCAGGCAAACGTGGAATGGAAATAGCAGAGCATCAATTTTCGGCTTCTTCTGATGTTGTATTGGAATGCATGAAACAGAAAATAGACAGTTGGGATTATGACCTTGGTTTGGGTGAAGCAATAAAGCTGCACTTGAGCTTTATTTATGCTATGAAGTTAAACTTAGAACAAGCTACTTCATTTTTCAAACATTTTTTTCATCATTGGCTACCTCGTTCTTTTAGTCACCATCATCGTAAACTGACCTCCTACGAGCGTAAACGCCTTAGCCAAGAAACAATTGATGCCTTTAATGTAGCCTTTGAAAAGCAAAAAGAACAGCTTATTCCATATCATACAGCCATTTGGGAAGGACTTCAAGATGCTGGAGAATTTGAAGAACCCTATCTGAACCAGTGGTTGAAAGAAAATAAAAAAATAAAACTTCAGTTAGATGCTGCTTTAATGTTGCAAAAGCTCCGAAAGCGTCCTCCCAATCTACGCCTCAAATCGGAAGGCTACTTAAGTCCTGAAGTGAAATTGATGTGGGGCTTATATGCTGACTTCATTCACATGACGAATAATCGATTAGGAATATTAAATCGTGATGAAGGTTTCTTAGGTTATTTAATGATGCAAAGCCTTAGCGAAATGTCGAGTTTTAAGACTATAAATTCTTAAACTTCTTTTTCCCTCTGATATAATACTGCCAAACAAGACTCCTATTGTATCTTCCTTTCAAATTTGGAGTAGAAGTAATACTAATTTTATCAATCTGCTCTTGATGTATGCTGCGTTTTTTGCGCATTTTAGAAAAGTTTTTATAAAAAGACCAATGTGCTTTTAGGATTGCAGTGATGTGTGAAAATTTTCGTTGCATTAAAAATAACATTGCTGCTACGCCATCAAGGATTAGTCGGAAAGGGATCAACCAAAGTAGGGTAGAGCGCTCTTCATTTTTCAAAAGGGTAAACAAACTATTCCTAAAATTCAAGAACGTTTTATTCGGACTTATGTAATTTAAAGTACCACCTCCTAAATGATAGACGACAGATTTGGGTTCTACCATTATTTTGAAACCAGCTCGTTTTACACGCCAACACAAATCGATTTCTTCAGAATGGGCAAAGTAATCACCATCAAAACCGCCAAGCCCATGGAAGATTTTGGAACGAATAAAAAGAGCTGCACCAGAAGCCCAGAAAATTTCTTGCATTTGGTCATACTGTCCTTCATCTATTTCTGTTTGGTCAAAAATGCGACCACGACAAAAAGGATACCCCAATTTATCAATCCATCCACCAGCTGCACCAGCATATTCAAATCGTTTCTTATCAGTATAAGCTCTAATTTTTGGTTGGCAAGCACCAATAGAAGCATCTTTTTCTAGCAAATTAATAATGGGTTCTATCCAATTTTCTTCAACTTCTACATCAGAATTGAGGAGCACATAATATTCACTTTCTACCTGTTTTAATGCCTCATTATAGCCTTTAGCAAAGCCATAGTTTTCTTCCATTTCAATCAAACGTACCTTTTCAAAATGATCTTTTAATAGCTTAACAGAATCATCTGTAGATCCATTATCAGCAACGATAATTTCGTGGTTAGGATAGGATGTTTTTAGAACCGAAGGAAGAAAGTCATACAGATGTTCAATGCCATTATAATTTAAAATGACAATGGCTACTTTTGGAGCAGTGCTACTTTTTTTTTTAGGCGCTTGACTTAAACTAGCCTTTTTTTTTAAAACTTCGAGCGCACTTTCTCGATCACGTCCTAATTGTGCTTTTAATTTTTCTAAACCATCAAACTTTTCATCTTCACGTATAAAGTCCAAAAAGTTGATCGTTAATTTATCACCATAAATTGTAGCATCAAAATCAAAAATATTTACTTCAATAGTATGATTATCAAAAGCATCTAAGGTTGGGCGGTCGCCGATGTATAGCATTCCACCATACGTTTTTTTACGATGAATAACTTCTACAGCATAGATGCCTTGGGCTGGAATCAATTTATATTTGTTCCCTACTTTTATATTAGCCGTAGGGTATCCAATTGTTTTACCAATTTCTTGACCATGTTCTACTGTTCCGCTGAGCGAAAAGGTATGATTGAGTAACTGATTTGCATTTTTTATTGCTCCTTGTTCAAGTGCATGACGAACTTTAGTAGAACTTACAGCAATATCTTTAATCTCTTGCTTTAATATTTCGACAATTTTAAAACCAGCTTCCTCTTCGAATCGTTTGAGATATTCAATATCTCCTGCACGGGCTTTCCCGAATTTATGATCATACCCTATAACAATATAACTCGGATGAAATTTATTGACTAAAAAATCTTTGATATAGGCATCAGGACTTTGTTGCGAAAAGTCTTTTGTGAAAGGGACTACAACAACATGATCAATACCAAATCGCTCTAGAAGCGCTACCTTTTCATCAATTGTAGAAATAAGCTTTAAACTTGGATCATCTGGATAGATAACTAAACGGGGATGAGGATGAAAAGTGATAAGCACACTTTCGCCATTTACCTTTTGGGCTAATGCATTTACTTTTTCAATAATTTTTTGATGTCCTGTATGTACACCATCAAAAGAACCAATGGTAATGACAGCATTACGAAATGTGGGGAGATCAGATAAATTATTATGTACTTGCATTGCGATGCAAATGTAAGGATTAGAAAGATAATTGCGACCTACTTTTCAACTTTTTTAAATTACTTAGCGTAAAAGAATAAAATATTATTACCTTTACTTATGTATAAAGCGTTATAGAACTGTTGCAAAGTATCTCTACTCTAAAAAACTCCTAAAGATTTAAAAATTAACATTTTCTAACTATACTGTTAGATCTATTACCAAACTTTTCAAAATTAATCCAGATGAAGTTTTACACATTCCTATGTACCCTTTTATTGTTGTTTACTTATTCTAATCCTTTAAATTCCCAAGTAAATTACACTGCAAATGATGGTGTAAATGCTTATAATGGTGACTTTGGTTATGGTGTCAATATGGGGTATCATGCCAATTGGGGCAACCACGATACCTTATTAGCCAATATTGCTGCTGGGCGACCTGATTTAGGTATTCCAGGGGTTGGCTGTCGTGCTTTACGTCCTGCCATGCCTGATTGGTTTGTAGAACAGTTTGGATTTAATGTAAGGGGCTATGCTTTTGACCACTACGACCAAATCGGAATGGATGACCATGCTGTATTTTTGGAAGGTCCTTCAGATGCCCATAAATCGAACGAAGTATTTTGTAATGGTGTTAATGGTCCAGAAGAATCTATTCTATTCAAAAATATGTACTTAGATATTTGGGATGGTGGTGCCAATGGTACACCTTATAATGATAATAATTATTTTGCTCGATATGTGTATAATACTGTGCTGACTTATAAAGATCACGTGCAGTTTTGGGAAATTTGGAATGAGCCAGATTTCTCTTATACAAGCCATCCATACGATGCACCTGGCACACCTGGTAGCTGGTGGGACAATGATCCTGATCCTTGTGATATGTTGATCAAAGCACCAATTTATCATTATATTCGATTGCTTCGTATTAGTTATGAAGTGATCAAAACAGTTGACCCAACTGCTTACATTACCACAGGTGGTCTTGGTTTTCCAAGTTTCTTGGATGCAGTTATGCGGAATACAGATAATCCGGTTGATGGTTCAGTTACAGCAGATTATCCACTGAAAGGAGGTGCATATTTCGATGTGTTGAGTTATCACGTTTATCCACATATTGAAGGTTGCTACAGAGACTTTTGGGATGTTTCGATCAATAACTGGCAGTACGAGCGTCATTCAGATGCAGCTGCAGATTGTATTTTAGAAAAGAAACAAGGTTTCGAAGATGTCTTACATGCACACGGTTACGATGGTTCTACTTATGACGAAAAATTATGGATTATTACAGAAGCCAATATACCAAGAAAAGGGATTTCTAATGGTGCTGAAAATTATGGTAATGATGAAATTCAACGTAACTGGATTATTAAATCCTTAGTCTTAGCACAGCAAAATAATATTGAACAATTACACGTTTTCCGCCTTGGCGAAACACAAGACTATAATGCAGCAACATATGAGTTTGCTCTGATGGGATTATATACCAATCTAGATTCAACTGATCCTTATACCGAAGTACCTACTGATGAAGGAAGAGCATACCACACAACAGCCGACTTACTACATGGTTTAGATTATGATGAAGCAAAGACGAATGCGATGAACAAACCTGCTGGCGTTCGTGGAGGCGCTTTTGTAGATGGTGCTGGAAACTATACTTATGTGCTATGGGCAGAGTGTACAACTGACCAAAGTGAAGTAGCTTCGGCTACCTATAATTTTCCTGCTGGTTTCAATATTTCATCTTTAACTAAGATGGAATGGAATCATGCCGATACAAATGCAAGTAGTACCGTTGGTCCAACAAATGTTGCCTTAACAGGCGCACCGATCTTTTTGCAAGCTAGTGCAAGTCCATCTTCTTGTGATGTACCCTCATTACTTGCACCCTTAGTTATTAGTGGTAATGTTGTAAAAACTAGTTGGGCTGTTGCGGCTGGTGCAGAACGTTATAGAATTCAATATAAGCCTCTTGGAGGTTCTTGGACAGAACTATTGACAGGTGCAGACGAGACGTTCCGTTTCATTAATGGATTATCTCTTAACACTTCTTATGAGTATCGAGTAAAATCATTATGTGCTACGCAAAATTCTGTATGGTCAAATGTTGGAACTTTTACAACATTGGCAGATGTTTGTGATTACCCAGCCTCAACAAATGTGAGTTCCATTACAAGTAATTCAGCTGTTGTTACATGGTCTACTTCACCTAATGCTACAAAATATCGAATCAAATATCGTTATGCTGGTGCTAGCTGGATTGAAGTCACTCAAAATCCAAATACTATTGCACTTACAGGCTTGGCTGCTGGTGCAAACTACAAATACAAACTGAAGACAAAGTGTGCTGTCGCTTGGACAAACTGGAAAGCAAATTCGTTTTTTACAACGAGTTCTTCTTTAGATAATATGGAGAGCAGACTGACAGAAACAGATATTAAACTATACCCAAATCCAGCTCATGATGTCTTGAATATTTCTAGTACAATGGATTTAGAAAGCATCCGTGTAATTAATATGGCGGGACAGGAAATGATGAATCGTCAGAATGCTAGTCAATCAAACCAACTTGATATTTCGTCTATTCCTAATGGTATATACTTGGTTTCAATAATTACTAAAAATCAAGAAATGATCACCAAGAAATTTGTAAAAGAATAAAGATAAAAAAAATAAGTTCCTTGGCGGGAATAAACTTCTAAAAGTTTATTCCCGCTTTTATTTGCCCCAAATACAATACAAACAGCTTTTTTATTTAGTCAAAAATTGAACAAGAAAATTAGTATATTTGCAGGCATTTTGAACTAAAAATACATAAAAGTGTCAATAGATAAAACAAAAGTAGTAGGGGCATTAACGAAAGTAAATGACCCGAAAACGGGGAAAGATATTATTACCCAAAGCATGGTACGTGATTTAGTGGTTGAAGGAAATAATATAAATTTCACCATTGAAATGGGAGGCGCAGATGCTGCTACAAAACAACAGCTCAATTTTGCTTGCATAGCTGCCGTTCAGGAATTGTATCCTTCTGCGAATGTCAATGTTCATATGATGATGAGTACCGCTAAGGCCAAGGAAAAACCGAAGGTACTTCCTCAAGTCAAAAACATAATTGCTGTTGCATCTGGTAAAGGTGGCGTAGGGAAATCTACAGTTGCAACTAACTTAGCCTTAGGTCTGAAAGAAACAGGCGCAAGAGTTGGCTTGATAGATGCTGATTTGTACGGGCCATCTATACCAACAATGTTGGGTTTGCAAGGACAACGACCTCAGGTAAAAGAAGTAAACGGAGCACATAAAATTATCCCACTCGATGCTTATGGTATGCCTGTAATGTCGATAGGTTTTATTATCGAAGCACAACAAGCAGTTGTATTACGTGGTCCTCGTTTAGGAGCAATTATCAGACAATTTATTAATGATTGTATTTGGCCAGAATTGGATTATTTGGTGATCGATTTACCACCAGGAACTGGCGACATTCAATTGACTTTAGTTCAAACAGTACCGATTACAGGAGCTATATTGGTAACGACACCTCAAGAAGTGGCAGTAGCAGATGCTATTAAAGCAATGAATATGTTTTTATTGCCGTCTGTTAGTGTTCCTGTTCTTGGAGTAGTAGAAAATATGTCTTGGTTTACGCCAGCAGAATTACCTGATAATAAATACTACATTTTTGGAGAAGGTGGCGGAAAACGAATGGCAGAATTAAGTGAATCGATGTTGCTTGGGCAGTTGCCCATTGTGCAAGGTATCCGAGAAGCTGGGGATGTTGGAAAACCTATTGTACTTCATAATGAACCAATTACCAAAAAAGCTGTTATGCATATAGTAGACAATGTAGCCCGCCAAGTAGCTATTCGAAACGAAATGCTAGGACCAACTCAAACAGTAAAAATGAATGTTTAAAAAAATGACTATCTTTGTAGTCTAAATCCGTAGATTATGTCTGTACAGGAAAAAAAAGATTTACTAGAAGAAATTGATGTTGCATTGAATGATATTCGCCCTCATCTAGCTGTAGATGGTGGTAATATCGAAGTGGTTGACGTAACAGAGGAAATGAAAGTGAAAATCAAATGGTTAGGCAATTGTGAAAGTTGTAATATGTCTACCATGACACTTCGAGCTGGTATTGAGCAAACATTGAAAAGTAAAATGCCAAAAATCACAGGTGTAGAAGCCGTAAATGGTGTATTGTAGAACCACTTTTTTATCGATCAAATTATTTAGATGACCCGCCAAGACCTTTTTGAGCAAATCCGTCAAAAAAAAACTTATCTATGTGTTGGCCTTGATGCTGACCTCAATCGTATTCCAAAGCACCTCTTACATTTAGACGATCCTATTTTTGAGTTTAATAAGCAAATAATAGATGCTACTAAAGACCTCTGTGTAGCTTATAAACCTAATATTGCCTTTTATGAATCTTTAGGATCAAAAGGCTGGAGGTCTTTAGAAAAAACGCTTGATTATATCCCGAAGGAGCACTTCACTATCGCAGATGCAAAACGAGGTGATATTGGAAATACTTCTCGTCTTTATGCCAAAGCTTTTTTTGAAACCCTCAATTTTGATTCAGTAACAGTTGCTCCCTATATGGGCATTGATTCTGTAAGTCCTTTCTTAGAATTTGATGATAAATGGGTGATCCTCTTAGCCTTGACTTCTAATAAAGGAAGCCAAGATTTTCAGTTTACTAAAAATACGGATGGCATAAAATTGTATGAACAGGTTCTTAATACTGCGACTAAATGGGGAACGGCTGACAACTTAATGTTTGTAGTTGGTGCAACGCATCCTGAAAAATTTGTAGACATACGATCCATTATTCCTGAGCACTTTATGCTTGTTCCTGGTATCGGTGCGCAAGGAGGCGACCTTCAAGCAGTATCAAAGTATGGTTCAAATGATCATTGCGGTCTACTCGTCAATTCTTCCAGAGGAATAATTTTCGCAAGCGAAGGTGAAGACTTTGCAGAAAAAGCTAGAGCAGCAGCTTCCGCTTTACAAAGCCAAATGTCGCTAGTATTAAAAAATCAATTTGATGTTACGACTACTTAGTTTTGTCATACTATTCGTTTTCCTCTCTTGTCAAGAATCGCCAAAAGAGAATGCAATTTCTTCTAATCCTTCATCAGCTATAGAACCAATGAAAGATGAATCTGCAGCTATACGTCAAGAGCTAAGTCGCCAACAAGAAGCCTGGAATACTGGAAATATAGATGCCTTTATGGAAGGCTATTGGAAGTCTGACTCGCTTCGCTTTATATCTAGCAAAGGCATCACTTATGGTTGGCAAGCCACAATAGATGGCTACAAAAAACGCTACCCTGACAAAGCGACAATGGGTAAGCTAGATTTTGATATAATTCTACTAGAACAACTTGCAGCAGATGCGTATCATATGATCGGTACCTATGCCCTTGCTCGAAAAGAGAAGGAAGACCTAAAGGGCTACTTCACCTTACTTTGGAAAAAGATAGATGAACATTGGGTAATTGTTCAAGATCATACTTCTTAAGGCAAAATAAAATTAATAACCCAACTTAGGTTAAATGTTTTTTCACCAGACAAGGCAAAAAACGTAGTTGGACGAGCTTGCATAACATGCAAATGCAGGGCATCGCTGAGGCTTTTTAACGTAGTATGGGGTAAAAAGATGACACCTAATTGGGGAATTTATTATTTTAATTTCCTAATTACGCTGCTTTTCTAATTTTTCCAATCGTTCCTTTACATCCAACGCAGTAGGATCAAGTTCTAAAGACGTTTTATAATCTGCAATAGCCTCCTCTAATTGTCCGAGACGTTCATAGCTAAGACCACGATTAAAATAAATTTCACTAATTGGATCATATTTAATTGCTTCTGTAAATCCTGCTATAGATTTTTCTAATTCGCCAATGATGCCATAACATCTTGCACGTGGTTCATGAAGTATTTGTTTGATGTAATCGTGGTTTGATTGTTCGCAAAAATTGAAATCAGCAATAGCCGCTTTGGGATCAATTTCAACTAACAAAAGACCTCGATGATAATAGGCTACATAATTTTGAGGATTTAACTCAATAGCTTTATCATAAAAAGCAAGTGCTTTATCAGGATCATTTTTATCTGCCCAACAATTGGCTAAAAGTTCGAAGGAAGTACTTTGCAAATAATGTAGTTTATTGATCGCATATTCTAAATGAACAATAGCCTCATCCTGTTTTCCTTCGAGCCACAAACCAGTAGCAAGGTACTCTCGGCTATAAGGGTCAGAGGGATAAAGATTTACAACATTTTGGAAAAGGCTTACATGATTTTGCCAAAGATCTACTTGTTTTCTGGTCAAGAAACTAAAGTAAGTTGTTATTAAAAATAGTATGAAAAGGAGTATTACCTTTGATTTGTTTTTCAATAATGACTCAATAAATAAACCAAGCAAGAACCCTAAACCAATATATGGAATGTAGGTATAGCGTTCGGCTACTATTGCTGAACCTACTTGTATAAATTGTAAGACAAGGAGTAGAGTGAAAAGAAAAAAGAAACCACCAAAAGCGATTTTTTTAAACTTATTTATAGTATAAATTAAAGAGCCTATTAGTCCTAAACTTAAAATTGAGATCAAGGGCAGATAATTTGTATTGACTACAGGTGCATATGGATGAAAAGCAGCTAAATTGAATGGGAAAAAGAACTTTTGGATATAAAAAAACAAACCATAACATGCAAATTGAAATCGTTCAATTAAGGTATATGTGGCATCACTACTTAGAGCCTTTGCATCTGAAGAAGGTTCGAGTAATCCCAAAAAGTCTCCACCTGCTTGTACATCCATCGCTATCGAACCGACCAATAAGGCAAAAATTATAAATGGAATTTTTTCAAGATGTAAGAAATATGAAGTTAATTTTCGATTCTTATAGTAGTCGATAAGATAAAGTATTGGAACCAACGAAACAGCCATCGCTTTTGATAAACAGGCAAATACGAAAAACAAAAAACTAACGACTAAGTATCGATTATTTTTCTGATCAATAAAGTTTACATAGCTGATAGATGAGAGCAAGAAAAAGAAGGTATACAACACATCTTTTCGTTCCGATATCCAAACGACAGACTCAACATGCATCGGATGTATTCCAAAAATTAATGCTGTAGTGAAGGCTACAATCAATTTATCGTTACTTATTTTTTTGATAAAAAAGAAGACAAGTATAGTATTAATTAGGTGTACTAAAATATTGGTCACAATAAAAGGAAAAGCAGATGCTGTTCCCGACATATATGCATTGATCCAAAGGCTTATCATCGTTAATGGATGATAGTTTAGGGAGATGATTTTAGTTAATAATAGTTGTAGGTTTTCAATACTAGGCGTATAGATCAATGGATTGTCTGTGATGTAGTATTGATCATCCCAATGCACAAAATCATTATCTAATGCTGGATAAAAACTCCAACAAACTATAGCAACGAGAGCGAGTATACACGAAGCGAATAGCTGAATATTTGTGATTTTTATTGAATTTTTCTTTATAGATAAATTTGCAGGATTCTTAATTTTCCTGCCTAGAGAATTAAGAGCTTTCATTTTTTATAAATGTGATAAATATAAAATGCCTAAAAACTAGGATGATTGTTTTTAGTTAAAATGATAAAGAGATTTAAAATGAAAAGTGATTTAGCTCGGAGGTGGATTCGGAGCGATTATAGAACCTAATTTACTAGAATTTCGGTAAGGTATCTTCAAGCCGTCTTCAACAGATATTGAGACAGTTGAAAGTAAAATATCTTTTACTGATAACATAACTCAAAAAAAATGATTAGTTGATGTATAATTACTTAATTAAGTATCAATGCATATGCCAATTGATTTTTTATATAAAACTGACAGTTTTTTTGTAGTTGGAATTGCCAAAATGACATCCTTGATAAAAAATGTCAGTTGAGTATGGAGGTATACACTTTTGTTTATACGTTCGGATTAAGGATTATCTTAAGTTACACTTTGTTACAAAAGAAACCCCGAATCTTCTAATCGAAAATTCGGGATGACTTATGTTTGAACGTGAGCGATACTCACCAAATTCAGAACTTCTGACAATGAAATTGTCGGCTAAGATTTTATCATTATACCAATTGAGGTGTCTTTTCTTGCATATAAATTTTATAATCTTCCATGCTTTTTTGTACAATTTTTCGAGCAACTTCTGCACTTTGGAAGTCTTCAACCTCAACAGACTTTTTCTCTAGTTTCTTGTAGTCCTCAAAGAAATTTTTGAGTTCTTTCAAGAAGTGTCTTGGTAGTTCAGAAATGTCGTTGATATGATTGACACTCATATCGTTTTCAGCAACAGCTATAATTTTATCATCTAACTCGCCACCATCTAGCATTCGCATGACGCCAATCACTTTGGCAGAAACGATGCATAAAGGAACAACTTGTATTTGAGATAAAATGACAATATCAAGCGGATCTTTATCATCACAATATGTCTGTGGGATAAATCCGTAGTTTGCTGGATAATAAATAGAAGCAAATAGAACTCTATCTAAAATCAGCATACCACTTTCTTTATCGAGTTCGTATTTTGCTCTGGTGTTCTTTGGAATTTCAATGATACCATTAACAATATTTGGAGCGTTTTCTCCAACATTTACTTTGTGCCACGGGTTCGTTAAATCAACTTTCATAAAAAAAATAAGTTTTTTAAAAATTATATCAAGTACAATGGAGTACGTTCCATTGTAATTTGTTACTTAGAATTTGTTTAATGGTTTTAATTAGATGGGTCGAGGAAGAAGAAAATCTAATAAAGTATTAATTAAATTTAGAATAATAGTTATATCGTATTTTGTTCCTTTGTGTTTCAATTTCCAATACAAAGATACGACTATCTAGAGATAGAAACCATTCAAATTGTAAAGATTTTAATATTTAACACTATTCCCAAATAATATCAGCTTGACCATCTGCTACTTCACCATTTGATTTGGTAAACTCAAACGAAAGTCCATACGAAATATTCGGACCAATAGAGTCTGGAGCAGTTGTGATCATAAGTTGTATCGGGTTTTCAAACAAATCGATATCAGGATATGCTGATAGATCATTGAGCGGAATAGGGTTAGGCATATCTGGACTAGTAGCTCGAACTAAAAATAAATCTTTGAGGTTTTCGCCTGCAATATAATCTGGATTCCAATCTTTATCGCAACGTATTGTAATATCCGTAATCGGAAATTTTGCACCTTCTTCGCCTCCTTCAATACAAGAACAAGCATAAGCAGAATTTAGTATACCTAAACTCCAAGGACGTTGGACAGTCAAAAAGTCTACGTCAGCTGGATAGAAATCAAAGTAAAAGCCAGATGTATCATTTTCTTCAATTAGGCCTAGAGATAAAATATCAAGTTGTTGATAATCAAAGAATGGAAGTACAGGTGGACAATCACAATCTGGGCCACACGAATGAAGTATGAGTACTAGAAAATAAAGGCTGACGATAATTGGAAGTTTTGCTTTCATCTGT
>JAHDIP010000129.1 GCA_020630735.1 Saprospiraceae bacterium
CTCTCCAAAAACAGAATTGAAAATTGGCGTATCTATGAAGCCTATATTCATTACTTCATAAAGATTGGAGAAATTACACCAACTGAATCATTATCGACCAAAGAATTTAAGTTGGCTAAGTTTCTGAACAATGTACCAACCTTCTCAAAAGATAAGCGAGGAATGAATATTCCAATATTAATCATCCAAGTTCTTTTTTTACTGCAACGTAAAGAATATGGTAAGGTAATCGATTTGGTAGAAGCCCTAAAATCATATTGCTATCGTTACCTTAGAGATGATGAGACATTTCGTAGCAACTGCTTTATCAAAATGTTATTACAGTTACCAATTTCTAGCTTTCATAAAGAAGGAGTCAAGCGTAAAACAGATAAATATTTACAAAAATTAATAGATAGCCCACTCGATTTAGCCAACCAGCTGAGTGAGATTGAGATCGTCCCCTACGAAGTATTGTGGGATTATGTTATGCAAAATTTAGATAATAAGTTTCATTAGAAAATAAAAAAAGAGGTCGTTGCAATCAAAACAACGACCTCTTTTTTTATTTTCTAAAATTTAAGATTTAATTCGGTACGCTAACCAAAAGACTCATGATTTTAGCATACAAGTCGTGTGGTTTAAATGGTTTTGACATATATTCATTAAAACCAATTTTGATGCATTTCTGAGCTTCTTGTTTTGAAGCATTTGCCGTAAGTGCTATAATAGGAACGTCGCTTTTTTCTCTTATCTTTTTGGTGGCTTCCATTCCATTCATCACAGGCATTTGGATATCCATCAAGATAATGTCATAGCCATGCTCTCGAAATTTTTCTACACCTATTAGACCATTTTCGGCAATATCTACTGTTACATTACTTGACCAAGTGGTAAGTACTCGTTTAGTAGCGATTTGGTTCAAGAAATGATCTTCAACCAATAAAATCTTAATTGGTATTTCAGGAGCATCTCCAGCTTGTGTTTGAATCGCCTTGATAGCTTTTACAGGTAATTCGACCGTATAAGTTGCTCCTTCGCTTTCTTTGCTAGAAATTGAGAAATCACCATTCAGTGTTTCGATTAATTTGGCAACGATAGCAAGTCCTAGTTCTTGCTTATTGGTTTCATCTCCTTCTTCATAATGCTCGAGCAATTTATCTGTGTTGATCAACTCAGCAATTTTAGAAGAACTCATCCCTTTGCTTGTATCTTTTATTGAAAAGCAAAGTTCTACATTTTTATCATTACCTTGCTTACTTTCTGCTACGATCGTAATAGTCCCATTTTGAGGAGTATTCTTGATGGCATTATCTACCAAGTTATATAAAATTTGAGTGATCTTTTTAGGATCACTTAGTAGTTTTTCAGGGATATCTTCATCTATGTCAAACTTCAATTTTTGATTTGCATTATCGACTTTTATTTGAAGTACCTTTTTTATACTCTGTAAGAAGTCTTTGATATTAAACTCTTCTTCTTCGATTGTTATTTTTTGTGCAACAAGTACAGAGAAGTTCAGTAAATTATTTACCATTATAGATAAATCATCAACCGATATCTTCAGACCATCTAACAACTCCCGTTGTTGACTAGACGTTGGAGTATTTTCTAACAAAAACAATAAATTGATCACAGAAGATAAAGGTGTACGAATATGGAAACTCATATCCGATAAAGCCTCTTCTTTAATTTTTGATGCTTTCTGAGAAATATTTTTTTCGAGGATTAATTGCTCTGAAACTTTACGTTCGGTAACATCTTGAATAGTACCTACCAATAATATTTTTCCAGTGATTTCTTCAAAATATACTTTTGCTTGTATGGCTAAATATTTAATAGAATGACCTTCTATAATGATTCGATGTTCGAGTTTGTGCAATTGGCCATCTTTAGTCGCATTTTCGAAGAAATCATCTACAGCTTCTTTGTCTTCTATATGAACATAACTTTTATAATCAGATAAGGTCGAAGAAATACTATTAGAATGAAAACCAAAAATACGGTATATTTCGTCCGTCCATTTCATTTCATTCGTTACGATATCCATTTCCCAATTCCCAAAATGAGCCATTTGTTGGGCATCGGCATAACGTTTTTCACTTATGGCTAAGTTTTGAGCAGTTTCTTCAAGCTTTAGTTGCGTTTCAAACCTACGTAACGAATATCGAATAGAGCGTCCTAATAATTTGGCATCAAACTGTCCTTTTACCAAAAAATCTTGAGCACCTGCTTTGATCGATTGGTTTCCAACAATTTCGTTATTGGTACCCGTTAATACAATAATAGGAATATGACGAGCTTCTTGAAGAAGGTTAGTTAGGGTTTTGAAACCACTACTATCAGGCAAGGATAAATCAAGTAAGATTAAGGAAACCTCTTTATTCCTAATCATTTCTACACCTTCAAAATAGGTGTCTGCATGAAGAAGTTCATGTTTTACAGATGCCTCTTTTAGATATAATTTTACAAGATGTGCATCTCCTGGATTGTCCTCGATTAAAAGGATGTTTACTTTATTTTTTGTGTTCATGAATCTTAAAACTAGTTTCTAGAAAATTGACTCAGATTTAGTTTTGAACCATTGTAGGTAAAATAGCAGTAGTTAGCCAAAAATCTTCGATTTTTTGAATGATCTCCGAAAATTTATCGAAATCTACAGGCTTATTGATATAGCAATTAACATGTAGATTATAGGTTTTTAGTATGTCCTGTTTGGCATTCGAAGTGGTTAATACGACCACAGGAATACGCTTTAATTTTTCGTCTGTTTTAATTTCTTCTAAAACTTCTCTACCATCACGTTTGGGTAAATTAAGATCCAAAAGAATTAGATCAGGTATGAACACACTTTCATAAGGAGCTTCTTTTTTTAAGAATTTTATAGCTTCAACGCCATCCATTGTCACCTCCAAATTAATTGCAATATTACCTTCTTTAAACGCTTCTTGCGTTAGCCTTACATCGCCGATATTATCTTCTATTAATAGTATATTCACGTGTCTCGATTTTAACATGATTCAATAAAAAATTATAAAAAGTGGAATAAATTATATTATTCTAACTAGTTGTTTTAAGAAAAGCTATTGGAATGAAAAAGCCTGATTTTTTGAAAACCGTAGAGCGATTTTTAAACAACTTATATAAGTTTATTCTCTAAAATGTAACGAAGCATCATGGTAAAGGTTACGTTCAACTAATGCACCAAAAGAATAGAGAAAAGCCTCTAATAGCAATAGTCTTTTGCCAAAATTGAACGCTTAAAAGAGAGTGTGAATGCGTTTATTTTTTAGAACAATTTAAAAATAAAATGGTTATAAGGGATGTTTTTTCAAAAACACTATAAATATAGCAATAAACTATAATATAATAAATTGTCCTTAGTTAAATTTTAAAGAAAACAATAAAGTATTTTATTCCAAAAATTAAGACTGGTAGAGAGGATGTCGAAAAAAAGTGAATTCAACTACTTATATTTGCAGCCATAAATAACGTAAAATATGAGTAATCGAACCCTTCATTCTATTGATTCCCTACAAAATGTATTCCAGAAATACATTAATGAACACAAGTTTACTCATGAACCGCAAGCTTTGTACGATCCTGTTAATTATATTCTTTCTCTAGGAGGCAAACGACTACGACCTGTTTTACTACTTATGAGTTATAATTTGTTTGACGACGAAGTAGAACGTGCATTGCCTGCTGCATTTGCAGTAGAAATATTTCATAACTTTAGTCTTTTACATGACGATATAATGGATGAAGCGCCGCTTCGTAGAGGCAAACCTGCGGTACACATTAAATATGGAACAAACACAGGGATTTTATCAGGCGATGTCATGCTGATTTATGCCTATGAGTATTTATTAAAAACAGACGACAAAACGATTGTTCCCCTCCTTTTTGAGTTGTTTAATAAAGTGGCTATTGAAGTGTGTGAAGGGCAACAATATGATATGAACTTCGAAACGCAAGCGGTTGTCGAAATATCAGCTTACTTAAAAATGATAGAACTAAAAACGGCTGTTTTACTTGCAGGAGGTATGCAAATGGGAGCCCATATTGCAGGAGCTGAAGAGGCAGATGCCAAACATATTTCCGAATTCGCTCGGAATATCGGTATTGCTTTTCAATTACAAGATGATATTTTGGATACTTATGGCGATCCTGAAAAGTTCGGTAAAAAGGTGGGAGGCGATATCGTTCAAAACAAAAAAACGTACCTCGTTCTAAAAACATTGGAGCTTGCGGATGATACTACAAAAGAGGCTTTAAACAATTTAATGTCTACGCCAACAACAGATGAAACAGCCAAAATCAATGCAGTTAAAAAAATCTTTAATGAAGTAAATGTCCGATCTCATGCGGAAAAAATAAAGGAAGATTACTTAAAGATAGCCTTCGATCATCTTGATGCCATCAATGTACCTAATGAACGTAAACAATTATTACGACAATTATCTGAACAGTTAATGGGACGAGAGTCTTAATAAAAAGGACAGTTAGCACTAATCTGATTAGCTCTTTATCTAACCACTATTTTTCTACTCATAGAAGCGTATGCTGTCGTAATTTGTACAAAATAAACACCTTTAGCTTGAGCTGAAAAATCGAAATCGTAGCGGATAGCGCTTGTCTTTTTATACGAAGAAGTAGTCACTAATGCTCCTCTTGCGTCAAAGATATTGATGGTTAAATCATCTTGTTGTTGTTCAAAATTGATATCTACATGTACATTATTTTGAACAGGATTTGGATAAATATCAAGAAGTGTTAAATCTTCAATTTCATTATTAGAAACCACATTATTACAAACAGTAGCAGCATTAGAGATCAATGAAGAACGAAGATTAGTTAAAGTATTGCGCATTACATTTTTTTGACCCTCCGTAAAAAGATTCATACAAGAATCATCTACATAATCCATATAATTCATAAACATATCATTGCTTCCACAAGAAGAAACACCTAAAGAAGGACAACCATAATAAGGCTGCATAGAATTAGGAGTATCATCAATACCATCATCCGTATTGCAAGAGAGCCCAGTAGTAACACCCCATACATGTTGTAAACCTAAATAATGACCAAGTTCATGTGTCAATGTTCGTCCACGATTATTATTATTGATAAAGCCAAAACGTTCATAATCGACTACAATACCATCTTGGTGTCCCCCTAAAATGGAAGGAATAGGCAAAAATGAATAACCAATAATATTTTGATCAGGCATATTGACGGTCCATATGTTTAAGTATCTTTCTGTATCCCAATAGGTTTCTTGTTTAATATTTTGTTCAATATAATTTATGTTAGGTACAAAGACATGTAGATTACGAGTAATTCCATTAGTAGGATTGCCATCAGGGTCAACTGAAGCTAGACAAAACTCAATTTCTGAATCTGCTGCTATGTCGCTAAATAAATTGGGTGTATTGGTAACATCCGCATTCATTCGTCTATAATCTTCGTTCATCACTTCTAATTGAGATAGAATTTTAGAAGTAGCTATATTGGTATCTTCACCCACTTCTGCCCCAGAATGAATGACATGTACAACCACAGGTATGGTATGAATCGAACCATCTCTAGAAGAAGCACTTGGCTGAGCTAGTTTAGGAATGTTTTTTCTCCAAGCTTCCACCTCATCAGCAAAATGAGGGTGCATTTCTTCCATTAATTCATTAACGGCATCATGACCACAACTTGCTTGCTGTGCGAAAACACTATTGAGCGATAAAAAGAAAAAAGCAAAGGAATATAGTAAAGCTTTCATTAGTTGGATTTAGTTTTCGGTCATGTAAAAATTGTAAACGAAAATAAAACGTGTTTTTACTAAATATTGTTTTAATTCGTTATAAATATTAGCCCAAATGTTCAACAGCTTACACTGTAGTAGGGCTACAAATACATCATTCGAAATATTAAGGTATTGTTTTTGTTTTTAGTAACGAGCAAATAATAAGTCCACGTTACTTAGTTACCAGTAAGCTTTTAAATACGCCTACAGTAGGTTCAATGTACAAAAAAAAGACCATAATTTCCCGATGTATAAATAAAGTTCATGCAAAATAATAGCTTTAAAATCATAATGTATATAGTTTTAATTTGAGTTGTATTAAGAAAATGTATAATTTTAACCTCTAACTCACATTTAACATAAGAATAACAGAAGAAAAAGCAGCATACTCCTTGCTTATAACTTTCTAATAAGGGATGAAATGTACTTAGTATATATGTTATTTCACGGTTACTAACCTCAATAAAAACAACGAAGAAATTAATTGCACCTATTTTAAATGAGTTAATCAATGAAAAAATTACTGTATTTGTTATTTATTCCTCTATTGACACTAGTTCAATCTTGTACGACTAAAAAGTATACTGCTACCGAATTGCCTGAAGAACGCCTTGTTTTTGGAAGTGGCGGAGGATTTTCTGGGAAAATTACTGAATATACTTTACTTAAAAATGGACAAGTATTTACAAAGGGAGGCGCTAATACAGCCTTACAAGAACTGGAACCGCTGACAAAGAAAGAAGCAAAAGGCTTTTTTAAAGAATTACCTGGATTGGCTTTAACCGATTTGAAACTGGATAAACCAGGAAATATGTACTACTTCCTAAAAGTAGGAGAAGCGGAAAGAATTACTTGGGGACATCCTGAACATCCGGTAGCGGATAATATCGACAAATTTTATAGAAGCCTCATTCGCACAGTGAAAAATAAAAAATTGAAACCTGTTACGGAGTAAATTTTCAATCTAAAATTGAATTTTATTATTATTTTAATAAAGAAAAATATGAGATTATATATCACCTTGTTTGCGCTACTTACTTTAGCAAGTATAATGCAAGCTCAAAACAAACCAATTCAATCCACTGCGGAAGAATTAGGAACTACCGTTTCCAAAAAGCCATTACAAGTCAATAATCGGTTTAATGCTGTTCCTAAAGCAAAGAAAGCTTTATCGAATACAGTCCCTGTACAATACAATGCTGTAAAAAATAGACCACCTGTTTCTGATGCTTCATTAAAGGTTAGTTATTCAGAAGATGGAATGCCTAACTTTATCGTCGGTCAACCAAAAGCTTTGCGAACCAATGGAAGTCTATCGATTAGCGAAAAATGTGAAGCTTACTTAGAAGCATTACAACCTGTTTTACGGTTAGAAAATCCAGCTAGCGAATTTGAAGTAATGAGTGTCCGAGAAGACGAACTTGGGCAAACCCACGTCAAAATGCAGCAAGTATATAATGGAGTAAAAGTGTATGGTGCTGAAATCGTTTTACACGCAAAACAAGCAGCCGTTAATTTATTTAATGGAACATACTATCCAACTCCAACTCTAGAAAACGTAACGCCTTCACTTAATGCCAATCAAGCACTCGAACGTGCCAAAGAAGATTTGGCAACGTTCACGACGGTAAAAAACCTAACAGCTGCCGAACAATTATTAATTGGTAACGATCAAGATGCAGCAGAGTTAGTGATCTATCATAAAGATAGAAATCACGAAACGGCTTTTCTTGCTTGGCATGTTACGGTTTATCCTCATCTAATGGGGCACTACCAATATTTTATTGATGCACAAACAGGAGAAGTCATTCACCAATTCAATCATGTTTGTCAAATAGATGGAGGACTTACACCACACAATTGTTCAAGTCATATACACGATGAAGAAGTAAGCGTACCGACCATTGCACCAGCATTGGTCAATGGACCTTCTACTGCTAATGCAGTTGACTTACTAGGTATCACGCGTCAGATCAACACCTATTGTGTAGGTTCTACCTTCTTCATGGAAGATGGTTCAAGAGACATGTTTAATCAATCACAATCAAGCGTACCTGACGATCCTGTTGGAATGATTGTTACGTTGGATGCGAATAATACTTCTCCTTCATCAAATAGTTTTTCCTACGATTATATCACCTCTGGAAACAATAGTTGGAATAATCAAAAAGGGGTATCTGCACATTATAATGCAGGCTTAGCATATGAGTACTTCGAAAACACTTTCAACCGTAATTCAATAAATGGAAGTGGTGGAAATATTATTTCATTAGTAAACGTAGCTGACCAAAATGGTCAGTCAATGGATAATGCTTTTTGGAATGGTAATGCCATGTTTTATGGAAATGGTGCACAAGCATTTGATCCATTAGCAAAGGCACTAGATGTAGCTGGACACGAAATGTCGCATGGTGTTGTACAAAGTACTGCCAACTTAGAATACCAAGGACAGTCTGGTGCAATGAATGAATCTTTCGCTGATATTTTTGGTGCAATGATTGACCGCAACGATTGGAGAATGGGAGAAGACATTGTAAACACAAGTGTTTTCCCTTCTGGGGCCCTACGTGATTTAGCCGATCCTCATAATGGCGGAAACTCATTGGGCGATGCAGGATGGCAACCAGCGCATTACAACGAACGCTATACAGGAACCCAAGATAATGGAGGTGTACACATCAATAGTGGTATTCCGAATAAAGCATTTTACTTGTTTGCGACGACTTCTGGAGTAGGAAAAGATAAAGCAGAGCAAGTGTTTTATAGAGCCTTAGATCAATACCTTACGATGTCTTCTCAATTTGTAGATTTAAGAAATGCTGTCGTTCAATCTGCAAATGATTTATACAATGCAACAGTTGCTGATGCTGCCAAAAATGCCTTCAATGCTGTAGGAATTGGCGAAGGTGCAGGTAACGATTACGAGCAAGATGTTGAAATCAATCCAGGTGATGACTTTTTATTATTATCTGAGGCCGACGCTTCTGCTTTATTTATTGCAGAAACAAGTGGGGATTTTAATTTCGAACAAATTTCTACAACCAATCATATTAGTCGCCCAAGTATTACCGACGATGGTACTGCATTGGTGTTTATTGATGCAACCAAAAATATGAGAGCGATTATCTTAGAATGGACAGATACTGGTGTTAATGTCGTCGATGAATTCAACATTGAAACAGAACCACAATCAATCTGGCGAAATATTGCGATCTCAAAAGATGGCTCTAAAATCGCTTATGTTACCGAAGATTTAGAAAATAGAATATGGGTATTTGATTTTGATACTCAAACAGAAACTTCTTTTGATTTATATAATCCAACAACAGCAGATCCTAATTCTCCATCTGGTGGAATTAGTACAGGGGATGTCTTATACGCCGATGTTTTGGAGTGGGACTTTTCGGGTCAGTATGTTATGTATGATGCTGCTAATCGTATCAATGATAATAGCGGCGGTAGCTTAGAATATTGGGATGTTAGTTTTGCCAAAGTATGGGATAATAATTCAAGTAATTTTGATGAAGGTGATGTATCCAAATTATTCACAGGAATCCCTGAAGGTATTAGTATTGGTAATCCAACTTTTGCTAAAAATTCTCCATATATCGTTTCTTATGATTATATCGATCAGTTAAATAATAAAGTTTATCTGAGAGCAGCTAATATCGAAACAAATAATGTGGGTGATATTTTAGAAAATAACACGCTTAGTTATCCGAATTATTCGGTTGCAGATGATCGTATGGTTTTCAATACCATTGCTCAAGATAATAATGGAAATGATATTGACGCTGTTGCCGTTATTCCATTAGGTGCTAACAAAATTTCTGCAAATGGTCAAGCACAAGTTTGGTTTCAAGGTGGAAAGTGGGGTGTTTGGTTTGGTATTGGTCAACGTGACTTAGAAGTATCGAATACAGAATTAGTACAAAATGATGATATCAAAATCTACCCAAATCCATTTGATGAAAACTTAACACTTGAAGTTGAGTTAGATCAACAAGAACAATTGACAATAACTGTTTATGATCTCTTGGGTAAAGAGGTATATACTCAAAGTCGTTTAGCAGGGCAGGGGATGAATAAAGAAGTATTACCTCTTGCAACCTTAACTGTAGGAAGCTATATTGTCAAAACTCAAATTGGTAATGGCGTTACGGCTAGCAAAATTATGAAGTTGAAATAATTTTATAAATAATAATGCTTTCGAAAAAGCTAGAAAGAGCGTATTGTCAATATACGCTCTTTCTTTTTTTATAGTATATTGAAACCAAGGTGGATTATTAGACTTTATTCTAAAGAATTTTGTATGACACAAAAAGCGTCTTTTTATCTCTCTTGGGGGCATACCCACCCACAAGGTGGTTCATTCCATCAAAAATCCACAGGATATTTGGTTGTTTCACAACTGCATTGTATTCATCCTCACCTGAAATCCCCACAGGGCCAACCACAAATCGGGAAGTTATTATTTGACCATTACTAAGTCTATTGAATTGCCAATGTTTAAAGCTATTAAAAATCAAACAGTAGTAATCGATGATGATCCGATAACCGAATACCAGTAGATGCTAAATAAATGTTTACAAAAACTTAAAAACAGCCTTATTTCTTTATCAAAAGTTATTGAAATCTTAAAAACGAAAATCAAATTAAACCGACGAAACGCAAAAGCGTCAAAGGAGCATATTTAACAAAACCTAATTAAAAAAATTAAAATTCACTATTATGAAAAAGAATGCATTGAAATTTGTTGTCCTATCTTTTTTCGCTTTTTGTTTAACCTTAAACTTAGCTGCACAAGATTTAAGCCGTGCAGACAAATCGAATAGGACTGATGAGGAAAAATTAGAAAAAAGAATGGAACGTTTGAACCGAATCGCTGATAAATTAGAAATGACGGATGTTCAAAGAGATCAATTTATTCCTGCACAATTGGAGTTTGGAGAAACATTAAGAACTATAAGAAAGTCTGGCTTAGAAGAGGCTGACAGAAAAGAACAAGTTAAAGCTTTATCTACTGAACACAGAGATAACTTAGCGACATTTTTATCGCCAGAGCAAATGACGAAAATAGAAAAACGTCTTATGAAAATCAGAGATAAGCGTAAAGGAAATAAGGAGGGAAAAAGAGGCAAGAGAGGAAAAAGAGGAGCATCTGAATAAATCCTTTTGAAAGATCTTTCAAAAGAAATCCCGAACTTTCCAATAGAAAATTCGGGATTTCTTTTTACTGCTTTCTTTGCTTAAATTTGACTTTACAACTTTCAAATACCGTTAAGAATTCATCAATTAATTTAGATGGTTCGTGTTCTGGATAAACTCTATTATCTTTGTTCCAAAACTTCCTTGGAAAAAAAAGCACTCAAAATCTTAATCATTCGTTTTAGCTCCATCGGTGATATCGTGCTCACGACGCCTGTGGTTCGCTGTCTTAAATTACAACTCCAAGCAGAAGTACATTACCTCACCAAAAAAAGTTACAAAAATATACTACTGCCCAATCCATATATCGATAAAGTCATTAGTATCGAAAAAAAGGTGCAAGAAGTAATAACTAAGTTGAAAGCTGAAAAATATGACTATATCATTGACCTACACAAAAATATACGGTCTGCCCAAGTCCGTTTTGCTTTAACTGCTAAATCATCAAGTTTTGACAAACTCAATATAGCGAAATGGCTGATGGTCAATTTTAAAATCAATCGCTTACCCGATATTCATATCGTTGATCGCTATTTGGCAGCTGCCAAACCATTAGGCATTCAAAATGATGAGGCAGGGTTAGATTATTATATTCCTAAAGATCAGGAAATAGATTTAAATCAGTTTTTTCAAAAAAAGTATGAACGTCCAAAAACACCTTATATCGCTTTTGTAATAGGAGCAACCTATCCTACCAAACGCCTAACACAAGAAAAAATCATAACTATCTGCCGAGGTATTAGGCAAACTATATTGCTAATTGGAGGTCCAGAAGAAGCAACAGTCGGAGAAGATATTGCTACAAAAGCAGGCAAACATGTATTGAATACTTGCGGACAACTTAGCTTGCACCAATCAGCCTCTCTAGTCCGACAAGCCGAAAAGGTTATTACACACGATACAGGCTTGATGCATATAGCTGCTGCCTTCCAAAAAAAGATCATTACCATATGGGGAAATACAATTCCTGCTTTCGGAATGTATCCTTATTTCAAAAAAGGAGTACAAACAAATAGCAATATCGAAGTTGTTGATTTGGACTGCCGTCCCTGTTCAAAGATTGGTTTTGAGCAGTGCCCCAAAGGTCATTTTAGATGTATGAAGGATATCGAAGCGGAAAAAATCATCAAATTGGTCAATTCTTAAGGACTTTAATATGTCTTCTGCATCAACAAAGGTTCGTTTTGTCGCATATTAGTAGTTTTAAGCTAAAAATACATTGGTCATTTTACTATTAAAAACTAACTTGCGATAGTTTAGCAATATTTTTAATAAAAAACCCTATATTTCGGTTTCATTGATACACCAAATTAATATTTGATACAGAAAAAAACTTAGCCTATGCGTGTATTTAGACACTTACTCTGTTTGGCTTTTCTATCTTTTGCAAGCTTGAGCTTTGCACAAGACAGCCAGCATTTTACACTTTTCACATATACTCCCTTAAATATTAACCCCGCAGAAACTGGAGCATTCTCTGGTACATTTCGCTTAGGTGGTATTTATAGAGATCAATGGAGAAGTTTTTTGAATAATCCATATGAAACACCATCCGTTTATCTTGATGCTCCAGTTATTATGGGGTTCAGAAAAAATGATTGGATAGGAGCAGGTGGAATGGTTTATAATGATAAAGCAGGAGCCGGAGAGTTGAGTAGCTCAGCCTTTTTAGGTTCGCTTGCCTATCACTTTGGTTTAGGTCGAAAGGCTAAAAGTACTTTTTCTATTGGACTTCAAGCGGGCTATGGCCAACGTCGTGTGAAAACCGAAGGACTTATTTTCGAAGATGAAATTGACATTCAAAATAATACCATCAACCAAAACAGTAGCTTAGATTTGGGTGGTATCAATGCTGATGTCAATTATTTAGATATCGGTGCAGGTGTTTTATTAAATGCTTTATTAAATAAGAAAACCAGAATGAAACTTGGTTTTGCATTAACACACCTTACTAATCCAGAGTATGGTTTAAAAAGTTCTGGAATAAAAGCTAAGTTGCCTGTATTGGGTGTACTACATGGAGAATTTAATGTTGATCTTAATAAGAAATGGTTATTTGCTCCAGCATTTTTGTATCAAACAACTTCGCCTGGGCAAGAGGTCAATATCCAAGCATGGGGTGGTTATCATTTCAACAAAGCAAAAGGAGTGACCTTACGCTTTGGAACAGGTTATCGTTTAAGAGATGCAGCTAAATTATTATTGGGTCTTGATTACAAAGACTTTAAAGTAGGAGCTGCTTATGATATCAATGTTTCTCAATTGACAGGAGCAACCAATAGTGTTGGAGCATTTGAAGTAGCAGTTTCTTATATTGCTAAGATATTCAAGTCACCTAAAGTTGATCCAGTAATTATTTGTCCAGAACTATAATCCTCAAAACCCTAATCAAAAGCAACAATGATAATTATGAGAAGTATATTTGCTTTTTTACTATTCACATTTGTAGGCTTGGCTACGGTTTTTGCACAGCCTATTACGACCTCCACGCCAGGTAAAATGCTAAGTTTGGCGGAAGAAAGCCTAGCAAAAAATGATTACTACAATGCTTTAGAATGGTATGACAAATACTATGATGAAGTAAAAGATAGAGAAATAGCTAACACCATAGCTAATATGCATTATCAGCTTAGAGATTATAATAAAGCTGAAAAATGGTTTAAACGTGTAGTGGATAAGGATAAAAAAAATAAGTTTCCAGATGCACGTTTTTACTACGCGCGTATGCTCAAAATGAATGGCAAGTATGATGAAGCTATTCCACAATTTCAACAATTTATCAATGAGTCTGCTAATACAGAGTTAGTTGCTCAAGCAAAAGTTGAAATGACTGGTGCCGAAATGGTAAAAGATTTACCAGATCCAGAAGCTTTAACGATTGAAAATGGTGGTAAAAATTTGAATTCTAAATATTCTGAATATTCACCTGTTATTGTAGGTGGAGATCAAATGTATTTTACGGCAATGCGCCGAGACGAAATTCTTGTAATGGATGGTAAAGAAAAAGATTACCACTCAAAAGCGTTTACTGCTTCTCGTCAAGGAGATGGCTGGACAAAGGCAAAAGAATTAGGCGATGAAATTAATCGACCTGGTTTTCATACTGGAAATTTGGCAGTTTCTGCTGATGGTGAACGTATGTATTTTTCAAGAATGCGTTTAAATGGAAATGAAATTGAAGAAAGCAAAATTTATGTAAGTTCCAAATCTGGTAACGATTGGTCTGGTGCTAAAGTTTTAGCAGGAGTCAATGGCGAATATATTGCTAAACAACCTACACTTGGAGAACTATACGGAAAGGAAGTATTATTCTTTGTTTCTGATATGGACGGTGGCTACGGTGGCAATGACATCTACTACGCTACTCGTAAAGGTGAAGCAGCTTTTGGCGATCCGATCAATTTGGGTAGTACGATCAATACTGCTGGTAACGATGAAACGCCTTTTTATAGAGATGGTACTTTATATTTTAGTTCTACTGGTCATCCTGGTATGGGCGGTTTCGATATCTTTAGTACCGTATGGGATGGTTCTGGTTGGAGTTCACCTGCTAACTTAGGTAAAGGTTACAACACTAGTGTTGATGATTTATATTTTTCTGTAGATAAAGAAGGCTATAGTGGTTTCTTAGTATCCAACCGACCAGGTGGACGTTCTGTAAAAAGTAAAACTTGCTGTAATGATATTTATACAGTTGATCTTGAAAAACTGGTACTTGATGTCAATGCATTAACCTTTAGTGGCGGTAAGCAATTGAATGATGTTATTATTCAGTTAGTCGAAATGAAAGATAATACAGAAGGTGATACCAATGAAAAAGCAACAGGTGAAGCAAATACTGCTAATTTTGGATTGAAATCTGAAATGGCTTATGTCTTAATAGCTTCTAAAGAAGGATACGAAGATGCAAGGTTAGAGTTTAACACAGTTGGAATAACGAAGTCAGAATCTATGACTAAGAAACTTGACTTGAAATTTATTCCACCACCTCCGCCACCACCTCCTCCGCCGAAAGAGCCTGAATACGAAACGTATACAACAAACGAACCTATTCGTCTGAACAATATTTATTACGATTATGATGATGATAAAATCTTAATCGAATCAGAAAGAGATTTAAGTTTGGTACTAGAGCTAATGAATAAATACCCCGATATGGTAATTGAGTTGTCGTCTCATACCGATTCACGTGGTAAAGATGCTTATAACCAAAATTTATCTCAACGTCGTGCTCAATCTGCTAAAAACTGGTTGGTATCTAGATCAGTTGCTACTGAACGAATTAAAGCAGTTGGATATGGTGAGTCTGTGATCTTAAACCGTTGTACAAATGGTGTGACATGTGAAGATGACGAACACCGTTTTAATCGTCGTACAGAGGTAAAGATTATCTCTGGTCCTACATCAATCAAGATCGAAAAGAAACGTTTGAAGAAACAATAATACAGCTAGTTTCTAGCAAGAAATAAAAACGGCTTACCTCGATAGATAGAGGTAAGCCGTTTTGTTTTACAGAAGATATAATAGGTTTCATTTTTATAATTCAATAACTTTAAGGCTACCTTCCACGATTTGTCTTTTCGTTCTATTCTCATTTTCGCTTAGATAGATTTCTTCAGAAAGCTTTTCGATTAGATCATATTCTTCATCTTGTGAAATAACTAAATGAATAAATTTTTCACCCTTTTTATGATTTTCTACTTCATTGATGTAAAGACTTATAATGTTTAAATTCCAAGGTTCTTCCATCATATGAATATCTTCGATGACAACAAGACAATGATTGTCATGAATCCAATCAAAGTGAAAATCATAGACTTGATTGATGCCATGTTTCCCTTTTGTTTCATACCAAGGAGTATACAATTTTTCTTTTCTTACAAAATCAATATACTCCTCAAATGATTTCATTCCTCTTGGAAATCGAAAGGTTTCAAAATTTGTTTTTTCAATCAATTTAGAAATCATTTTTCGCCTTTCCATTTCTGTTCCACCGACGATCAAAAGGTGCTTTTTAGTTATAATGTTTTCTAACTTGTTGTTCACTATTTATGAGGTTTAAAACAAAATCACTAAATTTTATAAAGATTGGTTTCTAAGGTTTATTCTTCTTCTTCAAAAATTAACTCAATTCTATTTAGCTCAATGCGTTTTCCTTTTTCTTTACCCATATCCATAACTGTTGTTCGATTTGTTTCAATGAAATAGGGTACTCCAGGGTAATAATAATATTGATAGCTATTATAGTCCTTGATTTCAAAGACAGCAGTCTTCATCGCTTTCTTTAATTCTTTATCACTAAGTTTCATTTGTTTGAACAGTTTGCTAATAAGCTTCTTAGTGTCATCAGGATTTAATGTCATCTCTTGAATCAATTCACAAAAATATTCTTCATAGTCTACACTTTTTATATACAATTTTACATCTCCTCTAATTGGCTTTCCGCCAAGTAAACTAGGTAAGGCATCTTCGTATTCGAATGTTTCATCCTCTATGTATTCGACGCCAAACGGAAAATGAAAATAATGTAGTTCCTTGTAAAGAAGTCCTTCTATACCTTCTTTTGATGAGTATATACTAAGCAAAGGTTTCATGGCATCATTAAACTTTTGCTGATCAATTTTTGAGTCATCAACCATTAAAGCAGATAGATCAGTAAAAAGCCCTTGCATCATTTCTGATATCTCTTTCCAATTTTCGATACCTAAAAATTCACCTACCTCCGAAGTCGTATAAATGATATCAAAGTTTTTATACTTTGAGAGTTGTTCTGTATACTCATCAGAAAGATTGTAGTTGCCCATTAGGTTAGATTCGTGACTCCATTTTATTTTATATGAAGTTGCTGTAGAGTCAAGTACTTCGAAGTTGGCAATATAGGAAGAAGAATCATTTTTGGTGAGTTGACCTTCTCGCCAATCTTGTTTGATTTTGGTAATTTTAAAATCATAAGAATCGCCAATAGACCAATAAGAAATAAAAGGTATCTTTTTAAGATTTTCATCTTGTGAAAAGATCGTAACCGTGCTAAGAAGTATTGTTAGAAAAGTAAGTATAGCTTTCATGTTTTGTATTATTTAGATTAGAGTTTAAGTCAAAATAGTTTTATGAAATAAAAAGGAAGTATTTTTGATTCAATCAAGAAACGCCCGCAATCTAATCCCCATAGGGATTACAGGTGAGGACGTGACGATGG
>JAHDIP010000130.1 GCA_020630735.1 Saprospiraceae bacterium
AGAAAAGAGAATATATTTTTTGCATAGTATGTAAAAAATTGATGATTCAGCTCAGAAGAGCCGAATCATCAATACTGTTGTTATAAGTTAAAAGTCATTCAGTAATAACTTTAAAACTATATCTTAGAACTTAACAAATTTCTTAACAATTTGATCTGTTCCATTTTGAATTCTTACAATGTGATTACCAGCTTGTAATTGAGCAACATCTAATTGAACGATGTTTTGACCAGCAACACTAGTACTTGAAGTACTCATTACTTCACGACCCATAATATCAAATACACTGATTGTTACTTTGCTATCTGTAGCTAAAGTGAAATCAACATTTAGAATATTAGAAGTTGGATTAGGGAATACATTATTGATAGCAAGTGTAGAAGTAGATTCTACTACTGCGATGTTTGTACCATTATCTCTAGAAGAAGAAGCACAACCAGAAATTACTATATCATCAAAATATACTCTATCCGCATTAGCAGAAGCATCACAACGGAAACGAAGTGTAGATGATGCAGGGAAAGGACCATTAACAACAATTGCATCTGAATATCTTGTATTGTTTTCAAAGTTAACACCTGCTGCATAATTAGCAAGCGTAAACCAACCACTACCAGTATTCATTTCAACAAAATAATCTTCGTTATTTTCCATACTTACAGCATATAAAGAGTACTCAATAGTAACTTCTTCGTAATTAGACAAGTTAAGAGCATCAGAATATAATGAAGATGCAGTACCAGAGTTATCTCTCAAACGTACACAGTAAGAACCAGAGTTTGCATAAGCAGCATCATTAGCTGATCTACGACAGTCAGAACCACCATCATTCCAAATTCCTAATCCAGATTCAAAATCATTTGAGCTAATTGTAACGTAAGAGCAAGCTCCACCGCCACCACAAGTGTTAGGGCAAGATCCACCACAGTCAACACCAGTTTCATCTCCATTTTGGATACCATCATCACAAGTAGGACAAGCAGCACAAGGACCACCACAGTCAACACCAGTTTCACCTTGGTTTTGGATACCGTCATCACAAGTAGGACAAGCAGCACAAGGACCACCACAATCTACACCAGTTTCACCTTGATTTTGGATACCGTCATTACAAGTTGGGTCAGGTCCTCCACCTCCACCTAAGCAGAAGTTAGTTGTTTCTGAAGAAGCAAAAGATCCACCAGAAGCATAAGTAGAACCACCACCTGAAACAGTATAAGAACCATTTCCGTAGCTACAGCAAATACCGTCACCATAAGCATCAGTGATTGTGAAATCATAACAACCATCAGCTAAACATAAATCAACAGATACAGTTGAACCATCAGCTTGACCAGCATAAGTACCACCAGAAGCTACAGTTGCACCACTAGCATTAGTAATAGACCAAGCAGTTTCTTCAGGATAGTTATCTAAAGTAATAGTTACAGTTACTTCATTATCTGTACAGTTTGTAGGACAAGCAGCACAAGGACCACCACAATCTACACCAGTTTCACCTTGGTTTTGGATACCATCACTACAAGTAGCGCCACCGCCACCACCTCCGCCGCCGCAGCCGCCAGAGTTTAAGATAGATGCTCTTGCACCACCTGTATCAAATAAAGCACGCATTCTAGTTTTTTGACCTTCTGTAAACAAGTTCATACAACCATCATCAGAGTAGTCCATGTAGTTTTGAACCATATCTGTAGTATTACAAGAAACGTGACCTGTAGCACAACCGTAGTTAGCTCCATCAGATGTAGGTGTATCAGATACAAAATCATCTGCATTACAGTTACCATCACCCCAAATGTGGCGAAGGTTTAACCAGTGACCAACTTCGTGAGTAAGTGTACGACCTAAGTTGAAAGGTGCAGTAGCTGTACCGATAGTACCAGTATATTGGTAACCGTTTACAACACCATCAGTAGAAGCGTTTCCACCTGGAAATTGAGCATATCCCAAGATACCACCACCGATGTTACAAACCCAAACATTTAGGTATTCAGAAGTATTCCATGCATTTACACCACCAGAAGAAGCAGACTTCACAGAATCATTTGTACCAAAACCATTTACGTTAGTAGAAGTACGAGTAATACCAGAAGTTGCATTACCATTAGGATCTACTGTAGCTAAACAGAATTCGATTTCGGTATCAGCAGCTTGAGACCAAGTACCATCTGCATCAGAATTCGTTCTTCTAAAATCTTCATTTAAAACATCTAATTGTGTTTGAATTTGAGCGTCACTGATGTTTTCAGTAGATGTACGATAAACTACGTGAAATACAACAGGAATAGTAACAACTCCATTTACAGCACGATCCTGAGGATTTGCGATGTAACGTTGGGTATGTTTTTCGATTGCTTCCATTTTCGAGTCTACCTTAGGATCAACTTGTTGTTGAGCGTGTAGATGATCCATTGAACTACAATTTCTTTGTTGAGCGCTAAGAATTGTATTCATGCTTAAGAATAAAAATAAGCAGCATACGAGTTGAATTAATCTCATTTTTAAAATTTAGTTTAAAAGTTAATAATCAGTTAGGTTAAAAAATTAATCTATTATTGAGCAAAATATTTTAAGCATACATAGAAATCCTATGAAGAATAGTGTAGTTAAACACTTTCTTTTTTAGATTTTTTTAGTAAAACTAGGTAAACTAGCAGTTTGTTTAATTAGCTTGATAATGAATTCAAATAAAATCGTATTGTTCTATCTTAATTTCATTTTTGTGTTTAGGTATTCAGACTTGAATTCATTGAAGGGGTAATATGGGAAATAGACTTTTTGAAAGTCTAAAGTATAATTTAATGCGGAGGCAAATATAAATAATAATTCGAATATTTAGAATCTTTACATTTTTATTTAACACTTTTTAAATTCTATCATATTAAAATTTTGTCTCCACATCACATATAACAATAACATAATGCGATTGTTGAAAAAAGATACAGCTTAGAAGATATTTTATTTTAAAAAATATTAATTTTTAAAGCTACATCAACAAACATAAACCACCAACTAGGACATAAACCGCTATTAATCAGCTAATTAAATTAAAGAACAATAAAAATCATTGTTTTTAATTTTATAAAAAAAAATAAAAAATGCTAAAAGAATAGATTAGATATTGACCTATTTAGGGATATTTGGACTTAGTCAATTTAAAACAGACCTAACTCATTTGTAATACTAGGAGGGTTCTTTGTTATTGTAAGATCTACTACAGGCAAAACTCGTTTTATGACACGTAATTTGTGGGTATATTTTCCTTTGTCTTCATTAAAAATACCAAAATGATCTATCTTATCAATTCGTACTTGACCAGAAGCATGAATTATTTGGTCATCCTCTAGAAGAATACCTACATGTGTAATTTTCCCTTTTTTATTCTCAAAAAAAGCAAGATCTCCTACCCTACTTTGTTCCACAAAATCTACTAATGTACCAACTTCAACTTGTTGTGAAGCATCACGTGGAATATTTATATTGGCAGCAACCTTAAACACAACTTGTGTAAATCCAGAACAATCAATTCCTAAAGGAGAGCGGCCTCCCCATAAATAAGGAGCATATAGATATCTTCGAGCAATTTTGACGACTAATTCTGCTGAAGGATGTATATCTTTCGGAAAAATGGCTTGACCACTGAACGTAAAGCTACTTCCATTTAATCTAAAATTGAGCCCATCAAAATGAGGTAAAGTTGCACCGATCGTAATAGGCAAGTAAAATCCACGTCCAACAGCAGGTTGAACTAATTCTAGACTAAAGGCACATTTTTTCTGATATTCTTGAAATTCTAATGAAGAGATGGCTTTTACTTGTTTGGTATCTATCCAACCGATATAATTATCCCATGTACAACGAACACGCGTCCAACCTGTTCTTTTGGTTTGCAATACTTCAACTGTTTCTCCAAACAATAGTTGGGAAACCATTTCACTTTGATCAGAAGGGCTACTTCTTACAGGTACTACACTTAATGGACAGACACCGAATTCCATAATAGTAATTTTGTACTAATACGATTTTGACATAAATGGCATCATTTTAGGTCATTCTCTCGCTATAGCTTAATAGACTTGAAGTCTAATGTTTGTTTGTATTTTTTGCAACACGAATAACCAAAATGTAATATGTATTAGTTATTTACTAGTAAGTTACAATATATTATATAAAAAGATCAGGTTTTTGTTATTGCCTCTAAAGTTAAACTAAAAATACTAAACAAACCAACTATTTTAGACAATTTTAATTATCTAATCATAAATACTAAAGGATCGTCTATTACCGTTGAAAAATAGCGGCTTTTATAAAAACTGTATGGACTTATTTCAAACAGTTTTGTACAACTTCAAATAGATTATTTACCTTTGCGCATTCTATTTATAGAAGCTATGCCTACCGACATTCGGTTTGAGGATAATCGCTAGTAGCTATCGTTTGATTTCTAGTGGCTTTTAACCTTTAGTATTCCGAAAATTAATTCGGTTTCAGTACATTCACAAATACACCTTATCCATAATATATCAGAAGGTATGAAGAAGATTTTCCTTATTGTTTTTATCGCACTTACGACTTGCTCTCTTTGGGCACAAGACAAGCATTTTACACAGTTTTATGCTTCGCCTCTTACTCTAAATCCTGCTCTGACGGGAGCATTCAGTGGAAGATACAGAGTATCGGGTATTTATCGTGACCAATGGAGGGGTGTACTTGACAACCCTTATACTACTTTTGGTGCTGCTGTAGATGTACGTTTTGCTCTTGATCGAAAAACACAATATGAAGATGCTGTAGCTATAGGACTACAATTTTTCACTGATAAGGTTGGAGGGCTTGATTTTAATACCAATCAAATCTCTTTGTTAGCTGCCTTTCATAAAGGCCTCGATCAGGATAAAAAACAATTTTTGAGTGCTGGTATTCAGGCTAGTTTGGCTCAACGAAATATCAACTACGAAGATATCACTTTCCATGATCAATTTAATGGAATAGATGGTTATGTCTTTCCTACTGGTGAAAATTTACCAGAAAACAATTTTTCATTTTCAGATTTTTCTGCAGGTATCAATTATTCATATTCACCTAAAAGACAAACTCAGTTTTTTGCAGGCTTATCGTTACATCATTTTCTTCAGCCTCAACTCTCTTTTTATCAGGATGAAGATGCTAACTATATAGGAGACAGTAAATTGTTTATGAAAATTTCTGGACAACTTAGTGCTTCTTTTCCGCTTAATGATAATTTATCTCTTTTACCTAGGTTTTTGTTTGCCACTCAAGGTCCGCACCTTCAAATGAACATTGGTTCAAATATCAGAATTCCATTTGGTGGCTATGGTGGAAATGCTTTACAAATCGGTACTTGGGCTAGACCTGTGAGAAATGACGATAGTCAATTCTACCTCGATGCAGTAGTTGCTTTAGTTGGTTTCGAGTTTAGTGGAGTTTTCTTCGGACTAAGTTATGATATCAATATACCTGATTTGACTACTTATAAGGTAGGGCAAAATGCTTTTGAATTTTCAATTACTTATTTAGGTAATTTTGAAGATGATTCTATCATGTGTCCTTCGTTCTAAATGGTTAGGGTAATTCCTGTTACGTATTTAGAGCTTTTGGTTTGTCGAAAAGGTAAGTATTGTTGAATAAAATTGGCTTCTTCTTCGTATTCAGCATCATATTTAAGTTCTACCACTACCCCACGGTCAGCAACTTGGTAATTCGTGAATCGTGCACCGTTTAGCAAAGAATGGTAACGCAATTGATGATCGATTGTTATCCTAAACTTTCCATTTCCTGTGCCATAATAAGAGCGGTGGTAAGCATTCATTAAACTTGCCTGTAAAGGTATAAAGGCTCCACTTAAATGACTTACGATTCTGTTTAGACTGAGGTAATTATCGAGTTGAAAAGCTTCTAATGGATGGACTTCTTTTTTACCTAGTTGATTACTCTTTATTTTGATTTCGAAACGTGGTTGCTTGATCAAAAACGGATCATAAGCATACCAACGTACACGGTACTTTTTTCGATCAGCAATTCCCTTAACATTATCTTTATAGGTAGTAAAAGATGGCGTATCAAAGTAGATATTGTTAATCTGCCGATCGGGATAAATCTGACGAAATGAAGAAGGATGCATACGAACTACTTGATGCACCACATCTAAACTCAAATCATCTACCTTATATTTACGTTCAAACCTCAATGTTACAATTCGATATTATCTACGATTTCTAATCCATAGCCCATCAAACCAATACGACGTTTAGAACTACTTGTAATCAATCGTATTTTCGAAATGCCTAATTCTCTAATGATTTGGGCACCAACGCCAAAATCACGTTGATCCATATTTGAATCGGGCTTTGTTTCTTCTTTATTTTGGTAAGACTTTAATCGCTCTATAATAGTATCGCCTTTTTCGCCATGCCTCATATAGACCAATACACCTTTACCTTCATTAGCGATAAGTTCTAAAGGCTTTTGCACATTCATTTTCTCGTTATCAAATAGGTTGACTAATAAGTCGTCTATTTCTGTTGAAGAATGCACTCTTAGCAATACTTCATCATCTGGTCCCCAATCTCCTTTTTTTAATGCAAGATGAATATCGCCAGTTGTAATCTGTTCGAAAGCAATTACCTCAAAATCACCAAAACGAGTTGTCATTTTTGAAGACATGATCTTTTTGATCAGTCGTTCGGTACGCATTCGATAAGCGACTAAATCTTTTATGGAAATTAACTTTAGTCCATGTTTTTTAGAAATTTCTGACAACTGTGGTAAACGAGCCATTGTACCATCTTCATTCAGAATTTCTACTAGTACTCCTGCAGGATAAAAACCAGCTAACTTTGCTAAATCAATAGCAGCTTCGGTATGTCCAGTACGTCTCAATACACCTCCTGTTTTGGCTCGAAGCGGAAAAATATGACCTGGTCGGGCATAATCACTTGCTTTGATAGTAGGATCTACTAAAGCTTTGATACCAGTAGAACGGTCGTAGGCAGAGATACCCGTAGAACAACCATGACCAATAAGGTCAATAGAAACAGTAAAAGCCGTTTCGTGCAAGGCTGTATTTTCAGCCACCATCATATTAAGCTTTAGTTCATCCGCTCGATTTTCATCAATTGGCGTACAAATAAGCCCTCTACCATGGGTAGCCATGAAATTAATAATTTCAGGAGTAATACACTCAGCTGCACAAATAAAGTCTCCTTCATTCTCTCTATCCTCATCGTCAACGACAATAATTATTTCGCCAGCTTTGATTGCTGCAATCGCTTCTTCTATCGTGTTCAGCTTTATTTCGCTAGTTACGCTTTGGTGGTTCCCAGACATTATTTTTTATTCCTTTTAAGTAATTAAAAAAACCCTCAAGAAGTGCCATATTCATATTAATGAAATAATTAATACTCCTAAATGGTAAAATATTTACATTTACTCTTTTTAGCATAGCATCAAGCAAAGGGATTAGAAATAGTACTATAAGTTGAATATAAAACAGTATGCGGTATAAATAGTTTTCTCCAAATGCCAGTATGCCACAACTAATAAATGCAAAGGTAATAAAAAATGGCCCCATCCACCTTAATACTTTGTGTGATAAAAAGGCAAAAGCCAATTTTTTGTGCGGAGGCCATAATAAATGCTTAAAAGTGTTCAAATTTTGATAGTTTCCTGCCGAAATTCGTGCTTTTCGGCGATATTCTTCTGACATATCATGTGAAATCGCCTCATAACAGATCGCCTCCAAATCATTAATGGCCTTACCTCCTTGCTCAAACATCCGCATCGTTATATAAAAATCATCTACTAAATAAGTAGGAGGAACTTCCTGAAAGTAGTTGGAGCGAATCGTATAACAACCTCCAAAAGGACCAATCATAGTTCCCCAAGCTTTTCCTTCTCGGTACTTTATCATTACTTCGCTACTAATGTAGGTATTCTCAGATTTTGAAATTCCTTCGGACTTCATTCCTGTGCTCACCATATTGGCATCTACTAAAGCTATTTCTGCATTTTTGTAATGCTTTATGAGCACCTTTAGTATTGAAGGACTAAGCATTACATTAGCATCGGTGATCAATAAAATATGATCTGCACTTTGAGGATGCACCTGAAAGGCTTTTCGAGCTATCGAATTAATGACTCCTGGTTTGCCTTGTCGATTCGTAAAAGGGAAAAAATGTATATTGGAATGTTGCTCCGCAAATGCTTGAACAATTTCATTAGAACCATCGGATGAACAATCAGAACCTATATAAAAATGGAGTTTTCCTTTTGGATAATCTAGAGCTAAAAAGCAATCCATTTTCTCCTGAATTACTTTTTCTTCATTGTACATCGCCATTAGAACAGATACTTGAGGCCAATCTTCACTTTCATGATAGAGCTGATCATTTCCTTTTTTATTGTGGCTAATTAGTTTTAAAAAAAGCGGATAGAACAGATAGGAATGTAATAATCCATAGACACTCAACCAAAATAGTATTTTCAAAAATATTGTCATGGATTGCTTAAAGCGTATTGATAAATAGAATTTTGGTAAAGATATAAATTAGGATTGAATCACACAATTCAATGAACAACAAGGGGAGATTATACTACTCGTTTTCGATTTAAGGATCATCATTGGTAGCTATCTTTTGATTCTCAATAGCGTAAATCGTATAGCAATCCAAAAACTGCTTTTGTTTCAGTATAAAATAACTAGTAAAACAAGCCATAAAAAGACTACGATATAGCCTTTACTTTTATTTTTTGGTAGGTAACTAATAAACGGCGGGCAATTTCTAAATTATCATATTCTCTTGCGACAAATACTTGCGCTCGTTGACCTATTCGAAGTAATTCTCCATTTTGTTGGTAGCAATATTGGATACAATCCATAAAATCACTTGCACTATCGGCAACTAATACCTCTTTTTGATGCTTGGCATCTATGCCTTCCAACCCTAATTTGGTACTGATGACCACTTTTCCTAAAGCCATTCCTTCTAGTATTTTTGCACGCATTCCACTCCCCGATAATAAGGGGACAAGCATAATCGAATGCTTATTGATAAAATCTACTGCTACAGGAATTTCGCCATACACTTTTAAGTTTTTCGAATTCATTTTATACATCCAATCAGGTGTATTTCTACCTGCGATATGAAGTTTTATATCAGGGTATTTTTCGACTATAGCTGGCCAGGAGTTTTCTAAAAACCATTTGAGCCCTTCTAGGTTAGGCATCCAATCTAAGGAGCCAATAAAGGAAATAGATAGCGCTTCTTGATAACTTGCATCATTGGCTAAATAATCGCTATTATCAATTCCAATAGGCGTAACAACCGAGGTATTTTCGTAACCAAAATTTTTGTAAATATCCAAATCACGTTGGGTTATTGACACCAATACATCGTAATTTTGAAGCTGTGCTAATTCAAAATTCTTTAGCTTTTTTGTTAGATGACTTAGGTACCATTTTCGAGGTCCAAAGGAGGCATTTTCAGCAATACGCTGCCAAATTTCGTGCTCTACATTATGCGCCCTCATGGCTACTTTTGCCTTAGAATACTTGCGAATTGTCGGAATATATGGAGCAAGATATAATGTTTCTAGCTGCACTACATCATATTCATTTTCTTGTAAAAGATAAATTAATTGTTGTTCAAAATCAGTTGAAACGAATCGACTTATGTGGTAAGAGTCGCTTGAGAAGAGATTTAGAAAAGCATCTTTTGCTTTTAGTTCATTATCAATATCTGAAAAATAAATAGCTTTATAATGATTGAAACTTTTAGGAAGAGTTCTGATATCAAAATAATGTTTCTTAGTATTCATACTCAACAACGTAAGTTCACATCCTAACTCGCGTAGGGCTTTACTCAAATGAGTAATAGCGATTGCTTCGCCATCCTTAAGTGGGTACGGAAATTTCTTACACAGCTGAAGTATCCTCATAAAAAGTCGTTTAAAGTTTTATACCAACACAAAAATAGCTAACCATTATGTTAGTACACTCATAAATGTTAATTCAATTTTAATATAAACTTTAAGCAACTTAATACTATTTAATCTTAAAAAGCATCTTTTATCTCATTCCGGAACATGCTCACTTGCTTTGAAATGCTTCTTTTTTCACCCAAAAACCTTTCAGAATTAAGGCTATAAACTCAACATCATTTTTTCGTATGCTCACATAAAATTATAGTATAGCTTCATCGTCAGCACTCCAAGGTGGCGAAACAATGCACAAAAACTTCAACAATTCATCGCCGATATTTTTTACATGTTGTTTAGCATAAGGCGGCACAAATACAGTATCTCCTTCTTTTACGATAGAAAATTCTTCATCAATATGCAATTCGCCTTCACCTTTCAAAATATAATATACCTCTGCTCCTTTTAATATATGAGGTAAAGATGACTTTCCTACCTCAATCGTACCCTGAGCTATACTATAAGGTATATCTATTGATTCGTTTTTTGGATGTAATACTTCTTTAATCAAAATCTTATCACCAGATATAAACGATTCTACTTCTTCTAAAGATTTCTTAAACACGTATTATTATTTTATTATTTTCCAAATTTCTCTATATCTAAAACGTTACATAAAAAATATAGCTGCCTATATAACTGGCCACAAGTTAAAAATAAACGTTTAAAAGAAACAATTAATTCAAAGAAAGAAAATGAATTTGATCACTAATGATCAAAAAACGTTGTATTCAAAATGAATGAATAAAAAATTATAAAATCTAAAGATTAGCAAACTATTCAAAAAATCTTGGCTATTTTAGCGACCTCAACCGAAATTTAAATGATCAAAGCAAAAAACATAAATAAGTCTTACGGTAATCTACAAGTGCTCAAAGGCGTAAATCTTGAAATAAATAAAGGAGAGGTAGTGTCTATTGTCGGCAAATCTGGTGCTGGAAAGAGTACCTTACTCCATATTTTAGGTACGCTTGATCAAAGTGACAAAGGTAATTTATGGATTAATAAACAATCCATTTCGGACCTAAACCCTAAAGAATTGGCCGCTTTTAGGAACAATAATATTGGCTTTATTTTTCAATTCCATCACTTATTGCCCGAATTTAATGCCGTCGAAAACGTTTGCATGCCAGCTTTTATCCAGAAACAATCTACAATTCAGGCCGAAAAAAGAGCCAAAGAATTGCTAGATTATTTGGGTTTATCACACCGACTCGACCATAAACCGACCGAACTTTCTGGGGGTGAACAACAACGGGTAGCTGTGGCAAGAGCATTGATGAATAAACCAGCCGTAGTCTTTGCCGATGAACCAAGTGGTAACCTAGACTCTACTACTTCTAAAGAACTTCATCAATTATTGTTTAAACTGCGAGATGACTTCCAACAAACCTTCATTATTGTTACACACAACAATGAATTGGCTGAAATGAGTGATCGTTGTCTCGTAATGGAAGATGGACAAATTATATAATTTTTTAATTTGTTTTAAATCTTCAAAGCATATTTTTTTCTAAAACAAGAAATTACTATAAATTTGCTCCTTCAATAATCAAATTTTTTGAATGGCTGACGTAAAGTCAAATAATCCTTCTTCTAATGCACCTAAAGCTAAAGTAAAACAAAGCTTTGGTGATTTGTCTTCTAGTCTTGGCGACTTTTTCAGTGAACTGATCGACTTGAAAGTTGGCATGGATCGAGAAGGTACCATTATTAGTATCAAAAATAATCGACGTGTTCGGGGTGCTAATGCTTGGCTCTTGATGTGTTCCATTATGATTGCTTCTTTGGGACTAGATCTTAATTCTCCAGCCGTATTGATTGGTGCCATGTTAATTTCACCCTTGATGTCTCCTATTCTAGGGATCGGCTTAGCCGTTGGTATCAACGATAGAGATACACTATATACTTCTTTACAACATTTTGGTGTCGCTATTGCTATTGCTCTGGTTACGAGTATTTTTTACTTTATGGTTACACCACTGGGTGTTGCAACAGACGAAATTATAGCTCGAACGAAACCAACATTACTAGATGGCTTGGTAGCGATTTTTGGAGGTTTGGCAGGTATTATTTCTGCTACAAGAAAGGATAAGTCGAATGCCATACCAGGTGTAGCGATTGCAACAGCTTTGATGCCGCCATTGTGTGTAGCTGGTTTTGGTATCGCAAATTTGAAGTTTGATATTTTTCTGAATTCATTTTATCTATTTCTGCTCAACTCCTTTTTCATTGCATTGACTACTTATCTTTTGGTACGCTACCTCGATTTTCCGAAGCGAGAATATCAAAATGAAAAGGAACGTATTCGTACCACTAGATTTATAACTTTTTTCTCGATTTTGATTACTATTCCTAGTGCTTTTATCTTATACGATGTAGCAACCGAATTATCAGAAACTCGTAAAGTGAATACCTTTGTTAGCAATGTTTTCAATGATAGCAACCGTAACTGTATCGAATCTAAATTGATAGAAGGTGATACAAGCAACCAACTTTTGGTAAAAATACTTGGTACACCAATCGACAAGGATTCACTTCCATATTACAACCAACAATTACAAACTTGGCTAGGAAGTGATAAAAAAATTGAAATCAAACCTTTCCAAAATACAGAAATTCCTTTTGATGATATAAAAAAATTGGAGGATCAAATAACAGGCGTGCAAGGAGATTTGGCTAAAAAACTATCCAATTCTGAACAGTTACAAGATGAAAAGGAAAAAAGAATTGAAGACCTTTTAGCTACTATAGATAGTATCAAAACAACTGTACCGTTTAAACAAATTTGTAATGAAGCAAAAATTGTTTTTCCTCAATTAGAAGAAATTGGTTTTGGTGACTCAAAGGTGAATAATCTTGAGAATGGTGCAACGAAAGAGATTCCATTGCTACTTGTCAAATGGAGTAAAAAGAAATACAAAAAGACGATTATATCTGACGAACAAAAACTCCAAAACTTTATCCAACTTCGGGCTAAACTAGATACGGTACAGATTGTACATTACTAGACGTAATAAAAGTAAAAATGAAAATCATAGCGTTTGTCATTTTTACTTTTACTTTTATTTCCACAGAACATTTACTCCCAACGTTCTGTACTAATCATCGCTTTCGGATAATCCGCACCAATTTTCACATGGCTAGCCGCTTGTTCTTCAGATGACAAAGTATCTGGTCGATGAATTTTATCAAGCGGAACCTCATTGAGTTCTTGTAACCAATGTTTGACGTATTCGCCCTTAGGATCGTAGCGACGTGCTTGGGTCAAGATATTGAAGTAGCGATCTTCTCTCGGGTCAGAACCAACTCCAGCTATATAATTCCAATTACACCAATTGCTACAAGGATCATAATCTATTAGCATTGACTCAAAATACTCTGCCCCCATTTGCCAATTGACATGCAAATCGTTGATAAGAAAACTTGCTACATTTTGTCGACCACGGTTAGACATAAAACCTGAATGTGCAATTTCTCGCATATTCGCATCTATAAAAGGTACACCAGTACGACCTTCTGTCCAAAGTTGTAACAAATGTTTATCGTTTTTGAGTTCTCTATCAATTTGACCTTTTGTTCCTGTATGCAGGAAAATATTATTACCATGTTTTTTGCCCATTAAACGGAAGAAGTCGCGCCAGAGTAATTCAAAAAACAACCAATAAGTAGATTTATTCGCACTTCGTTCTGCTTCATACTTTTTCAACTCATGGTAAATCATTTTGGGTGAGAGACAACCTTGTGCTAGCCAAGCCGAGAACTTCGTAGAATAGTCAGCACCGGCCAATTCATTACGGGTATCCTTATAAGTTGCTATGTTATCCGACTCCCATAAATAATAACGTAATCGTTGAAGACCTTCTGTTTCACCTCCTTTAAAATCTAAAGAAGCCCTTCGATCTACTTCAAAGGGTTCGTGACCAAAGTCTTTTAGAGAAGGCATAGTACCTACTTCTATATTTATTGTTAAAGGAGCAAAAGCTTCGGTTGGTGTAGGTAATGGTTTTCGAACCTCCACAAACTTTTCTACCTCTTTTCTAAAATGAGTAAATGTATCGGGTGTGTGGGTAACTGGAAATGGAAGATCTTGTGTATAATACAACATCTTGCCTCTCGAAAAACGAACTTCTTGTCCAATAGACCAAAGGTTGCGTTCTAAAGCATCTTGAACATCTACTTCTTCTTTAGTTCGTTCTCGGTTACAAAATACCCAACTAGTTTTTGCTTCACGAGCGATATGGAATATTTCTTCTTCTGGTTTCCCAACCCTTATGATAAGTTCTGCTCCTACAACATTTCGAAGTGACTGCTGTAGGTCTTTTACACTTTCAAGAATAAACTTCGCTCGATACTTTCCCGTTTTTTCAAAACCGAAAGATGTTTTTCCTTTAAATACTCGTTCGTCAAAAACGAATACAGGAATAATTTCTTCTCCACACCTTATAGCATCTGTGATTGCTTCATTGTCATGCAATCTCAAATCTTGGCGAAACCATACAATTACACGTTTTGCTTTCATTCTCGATTGTTTTCAGTTAATGCCTCCATGAACTATAAAACTACTATTTATTTTTCTAAAATCTGATTTTAGGAAGAGAACATATTATATATTGATTTTTACACTTTGATGTGCTCTACAAAATCAAATATTCATCAGCTTATTACTAAGTAATGGGTGAATAATAAGTTCCCGATTTGGAGACCTGCCTGCCGGTAGGCAGGTAGAAATTTTGTTGCTAATCGAGGCATTTTTTGAAACGATAGCTAGGCTATCCTTTCAAAAAATAACGAAGAGTAGTAGCAAAAGAGCATAAACGAAATCAGGAAGTCATTTTTTAACCATTACTTACCAAACAACAAACACTTTGCTTTGGTTTGAGAAATTTGGAACTTTATTCGTTAAAGTCCTGTTTTCTATAAAAAATGTCAATCATGAATACCTTAAATCTTGAAAAAGAGTTCCAATTTAGGACCTCTCGTAGTAGTGGAAGTGGTGGGCAACATGTCAACAAAGTATCTACCAAAGTAGAATTACTTTTTGATATAAATGCCAGTACTCTATTAGATACTACACAAAAAGAAAACTTATTAAAAAAACTACGTAATCGTATTTCTCAAAAAGGAATTTTGAGCTTAAGTTATCAGAGAAGCCGTTCACAAAAAAGGAATAAAGATGCTGTCATAGATAAATTCTATCAACTTATCCATGAAGCATTGTTACCACAAAAAGAACGAAAAGCAACCAAAATACCTAAAGCTATTAAAGCCAAACGGCTTCAAAAGAAACGATTACAATCGCAAAAAAAAGCAGATCGTAAAAAGGCTAAGTCAATAACAGGACTTAGCCTTTTATATTCAACGTTAAGTTAATAATAGCTAGTTATGATGATCTTTAAACTAAAGACTCGCAGGTATATCAGTCGATGGCAGTTAACACCAATTCTCAAACATTCTTGGCTTAAAGAATCGTAATTTCTTTATGCCTCATTTCTAATTCGAATCCAAATGAGCATAAATTAGAATGAATCTAAAATCGTTTTTTTATTGATTCTGTTGCATTAATCCATAATAAGGTAGTAATTTTGTGCTTCAATCAATGATTTCTTAAATTTAAACAATACATTATATTTATGAGAAATAAGGCTGTATTCTTTAGTTTAATGATGGCAACACTTTTATGTACTTTTGCCTGCAAAAAAGATAAAGGGGATAATAAAAAAAACTATAAATCAGAAGATGTTACAAATATAGAGGTCAATGATGCCGTAAAAGCTGTTCAAGACAAACTCTACGACGAAGTGATGTTTATCCACGATGAGGTAATGCCGAAGATGACCAATATTACAGGATTAACAAAAGAGCTTAAAGGTAAAAAAAGTAAATTGGTCAATTCGAAATGTGAATTTGAAAATGAAGACGAGGCTAAGATCAATAAGGTGCTTGATCGACTAAGTGTGGCAGAAGAAGAAATGTGGGATTGGATGCATGAGTTTAAACGACCTGAAGAAGGAAGCCACGAAGAAATTATGCAATACCTTGAAGGTGAGAAAATAAAGATTGATAATGTTCGTCAAAATATGTTAGCAAGTATCCGTGCTGCCGAAACGTTAAAAACCGAATTGTATTAAATATAAACGAATGAATAACTCTTTGAATCTATTCTTATTATTCTTTATAGGAATTAGTTTTTTTTCTTGTTCTATGATGGATAGCCAAAACTCAACAAAAGTGCTACCAATCTTAGGTGAACGAGAGTTTGTTAATGGTGATACAGTCTACCATAAGATACCTAGTTTCCAATTTATAAACCAAGATAGTATAATCGTCACTGAAAAGACCTTCGATAACAAGGCCTATATAGTCGATTACTTCTTTACCTCCTGCCCTACTATTTGTCCTAAAGTAAAGGCACAAACCTTACGTATAGAAGAACGTTTTAAAACAGAAGATCGGCTCAACTTTTTGTCTGTTTCTATTGATACAAAGTACGATAAAGTCCCCAAGCTAAAGTCCTTTTCTGAAAAACTAGATGTCGATACAAAAAAATGGCACTTTGTAACAGGCGAGAAGGAATTCATCTATGATATTGCTGAATCCTTTTTTCATATCGCTGTCGAAAACCCAGATGCACCTGGTGGCTATGATCATGATGGAAGATTAATTTTAGTTGATAAAAACAAACACATCAGAGCATTTTGCGACGGAACAGATCCTGAATCAGTTGATAAATTTATGGATAATATTGAAATTCTTTTAAATGAAAAATGAGAGCTTCTGTCTATATTTTTTATTCGCTCTATTCATCAGTATTATTCTATCTGTAAGATGTGATTTGCCTACCGACCAAGGCAAAGTATTATACAATGCATATTGTGCTAATTGTCATATGGAAAATGGCGAAGGTTTACGTGGTTTAATTCCTCCTTTAGCAAAAGCAGATTATTTGAGTATCTATCAAGACGATCTTGCTTGCATTATTCGGAATGGAATGAAAGGTCCGATAACCGTTAATGGAAAAAACTACGACCAAGAAATGATCGGCTTCAAAGACTTAAATGAAATTGAAATTTCGAATATCGTCAATTATATCAACAGAGCATGGGGAAACAACGAAACCGCTAAAAATATTAATCAAATTAAGGCCAATCTAGAGAGCTGCCAATAATTTTCGCTTATTTTATCTTC